>DATHMC010000430.1:0-34894 GCA_035487495.1 Undibacterium sp. | reverse complement strand
CAGCGGTTGCTGTCGCTGCAGTAACAGCTGCGGCAGCTGCTCCGGTTGTAGTGGAAGCGGCAGTCGCGGCTGTCCACGCTGCCGCCGAATCCGCACCGGAAGCGCCAGCTCCGCAAGTGGCGTCGGCACAGACAGCTGCGGCCGAAGTTCCAGCGGTAGTTGCGCCAGCACCTGCAGTTGAGCCGGCTGCGACGGCTGCCCCGGCAGAAACCGTTGTCGCACCGACCCAGGCGACCCTGTTTGATGCCGTTGAGACAGAAAAGGCCGCTGCAGCCGCGCCTGCGCCGGCAAAACCTGCGCCGGCAGTTGCTGTAGAAGACCTGGGCTCCATGCTCGCGTCCGCAGGACTGGTGCTGGCCGGCACCGACCCCGCCAAACTGCGTGCAGCCCAGGAAGCGGCAGCGGCAGCACCCGTTGCTCCACGCGTACCGCGTGAACGCAAACCCGTGCCGCCGCCGTCCGATGAACCGTTGGTGATAGTGGAAACAAAGCACTAGACAGACACCCAGCTCTGGTTCTACCTGCAAAAACCGGCGGCATCCTTGTGATGCCGCCGGTTTTTTACTGATGAAGTAGGCTTGTGTACCAGCCTGTGAAATCAGCTATCTCGTGGTATCGTATCCCTCTAAGGAATTGAAACGATATCTCCATAAAAAGCTGCATTTTGGATAAGACATGAGCGAAAAATTCATTCCGGTGGTAGATCATCGCCAGCGGAGCCAGACTTTGACAGTGCCCAATGCGCTGGAAATGCCGGATGGAAGCCTGCTGGATACCCGCAACCGCCCTCTGCACGATTTGCGTATTTCGGTCACGGATCGCTGCAATTTTCGCTGCGTGTATTGCATGCCGAAGTCCGTTTTCGACAAGGACTACGATTTCTTGCCGCACGGCGCGCTACTCTCCTTTGAAGAAATCACCCGCCTCGCCAAACTGTTCGTTGCGCATGGAGTGACCAAGATCAGGCTGACCGGCGGCGAACCCTTACTGCGTAAAAATATAGAGAAGTTGATCGGCATGCTGAGCCAGATCAGGACTGTCGATGGCCAGGACCTGGATCTGACCTTGACCACCAATGCATCGCTGCTGGCAAGAAAAGCGCAATCGCTGAAAGATGCCGGCCTGACGCGGGTGACGGTCTCCCTGGACGCGCTGGATGACGCCACCTTCAAGCAAATGAACGATGTGGACTTTCCCGTTGACGAAGTACTGAACGGCATCGCCGCAGCGCATCAGGCAGGACTGGGGCCGATCAAGGTCAATATGGTCGTCAAAGGCGGCCTGAACGACCAGCAAATCGTTCCCATGGCACGCTATTTTAAGGGTACTCCGCATATCCTGCGCTTCATCGAGTATATGGATGTGGGCGCGTCGAACGGCTGGAAAATGGACGAAGTCGTTCCCTCCGCCGAGGTGGTTCGCCGCATTAGTGCCGCCGGCATGGAGCTGCAAGCCATCGGCGCCAACTATACCGGCGAGACGGCCGAGCGCTGGCGCTATGCCGATGGCAGCGGTGAAATAGGCGTGATTTCCAGCGTTACCCGGGCCTTCTGCCAGGATTGCACGCGCGCCCGCTTATCCACCGAGGGCAAGCTATACACCTGCCTGTTTGCGACCGGCGGCCATGATCTGCGCAGCCTGCTGCGGGATGGCGACGCCAGCCATTCCGACCAGGCCATCGCTACCGTGATCGCCCAGATATGGCGAGCCCGCGGCGACCGCTATTCAGAGCTGCGAACCCAGCAAACCACCGGACTTGACCGCAACGGCAAAAAAGTTGAAATGTCCTACATAGGCGGCTGACCCCGGCATGGAAAATACCGCGGCGATAGCTCCCCAAGACATCACCGGCCTGATCCTGGCCGGCGGACGCGGCTCCCGCATGGGCGGCGTGGACAAGGGCCTGCAGTTATTTCGCCAGGAAATGCTGGCCTTTCATGTGATGGGCAGGATGGCCCCGCAAGTGGGCGCGATGATGATCAATGCCAACCAGAATGGCGCCAGTTACCAGGCCCTGTGCTCCCGCTTGCAGACAAGTGGGGTAACGGTCAGGCCCGACGAGCTTGCCGGCTTTGCGGGCCCGTTGGCGGGCTTGCAAACCGGCCTGAAACATTGCCGCACCGCTTACCTGCTCAGCGCACCGTGCGACTCCCCCTTCTTGCCGATGAACCTGGCAAGCCGGCTATCCCAGGCTCTGCTGGAGCAACAAGCTGACCTCGCGGTAGCGGTGACCGGCGTGGCCGGGCAAGTACGGGTCCATAGGGTATTTTCGCTGATGAAAGCCGGCCTCTTGCCTCACTTGACGGCTTTTCTGGAACAAGGCGGCAGGAAGGTCGGCGCCTGGCACGCTTCGCTCAATGTAGCGCAAGTCCATTTCGACGATGAAATGGCGTTTTATAATATCAATACCCTGGAAGAATTGCGTCAACTTGAGCCAAATGCCTGAACAATTGCCCCATGCCCCTGCTGGTTTACATACGCTGCTCAACGGGTGGGCAGGCTATGACGCCGATGCCGTCCCGGTGGCGCTGGCACAGCACATCATCAAACAATTTATCGCCCCTGCCGCCGATGCCGGTACTGTAGAAAAATTGCCGCTGCGCAGCGCATTGGATAGGGTGCTGGCAAGCGATATCGTGTCCGGCATCAATGTCCCGGCCTATGATAATTCCGCGATGGACGGCTATGCATTCCACGGCGCGGACTTAGTCGCCGCCCAGCCTGCCGTACTGAAAATAGTCGGCGTCGCCTATGCCGGCAGGGCATTTGACGGCCAGGTCGGGCGCGGCGAATGCATACGCATCATGACCGGAGCGGTAATGCCAGCCGGGCTGGATACCGTCATCCCCCAGGAATTGGCGCAGGATGTGACCGCCGACGCGATCACTATCGCATCGGACAAAATAAAGTCCGGCGACAACCGGCGCCTGAAGGGGGAGGATTTGGCACTGGGCAAAATCGCGCTGGTAAAAGGCAAGATTCTGCGCCCCGCCGATCTGGGCCTGCTGGCCTCCTTAGGCATCGCCGAAGTGTCTGTCCGACCGCGCTTGCGGGTCGCATTCTTCTCAACCGGCGATGAATTGCGCTCTGTCGGCGAGGCACTGGATGAAGGCTGTGTGTACGACAGCAACCGCTATACCTTGCACGGCATGCTTACCCGCCTGGGTTGCGAGGTGATCGACATGGGCATCGTCAGGGATGACCCTGCTTCGCTGCAGGCGGCATTCCATGCCGCTTGCCAGCGTGCCGATGCGATCATCACCTCCGGCGGCGTGTCGGTAGGCGCGGCCGATTACACCAGGCAGATCATGGCGGCAATCGGAGAGGTCGCCTTCTGGAGCATCAATATGCGGCCGGGAAGGCCGATGGCGTTTGGAAAAGTCTGTTCTGACGGAAAAAGTGCCTACCTGTTTGGCCTGCCCGGCAATCCGGTCGCCGTCATGGTCAGCTTTTATTTTTTTGTGCGCGATGCACTTTTACAGATGGCAGGCGCACAGGTAGCGCCCTTGCCCATGGTCAAGGCAATTTCCAGCGCCGCGATACGCAAACGGCCCGGACGCACCGAATACCAGCGCGGCATCTTGTCGGCGACAAAAGACGGTAATTTGCAAGTCCGGATCACCGGCTCCCAGGGCTCGGGTATTTTACGCTCCATGGCGGAGGCCAACTGCATGGTCGTGCTGCACGATGAACAGGCTGACGTCGCCACCGGCGACAGGCTGGACGTCGTGCTATTCGACAGTTTTCAGTGAGCATCCCGGCTTTCGCCTGAGGGCTTTGCGTTACAAAAACAAGTTTCCTGCACGAATTTACATTTCATTTTAAGCATCGACAGACCTTAAAGCGCCCAGTAACGATATACTAGGCGCATGTCCTGGCTTATAGCCAACGGGAAACGTATCAAATAATAGCCCTATTCAACAATTCAATTGCAAAATGCAATTCCGTATTCAGGAGAAAATATTGAAAGCACTAGTTTGGCTGGCAAGCGCACTCACGGCAGTTGTCCTACTTACCGGCTGCGGCGGTAAAGGCAGTAGTTCCACTACGACACCAACCGGCCCGGTTGCATCGATCTTGAAAATCACTTCCGATCAACTCGTATACCGTCAGCCTACTACGCTGACCATCACCGGACAAAATCTGACCAACGGCCTCACCATCAATAACTATGGCTGCCTGGGAATGACAGAGGTCGGCACCGGCACTGCTACGCAACGCGTCTACACTTGCAAAATGATCGCGGTCGGCACAGTCGTGCTGCGAGTCCTCGCAAGCGACAACTCCCTAATTTACTCCGGCACGCTGATTATTCCTCCGCCGGCCCTGCCGCCGCAGGTTACCATGGTCACCTCGATGGGCACCATCGCCATGCAATTGGAACCAAGCAAAGCGCCGATCAGCGTAGACAATTTCCTGAATTACGTAGAAAGCAATTTCTATCCCAATACAATTTTTCATCGCGTCATCAGCAATTTCGTTATCCAGGGCGGCGGCTATACGGCGTCGTTGACGCAACCGGCAACGCAGGCAGCGATCAAGCTGGAATCCGGCAACGGCTTGAAAAATGTGCGCGGCAGCCTGGCGATGGCGCGCCAGACCGCGGCCGATACGGCAACCTCGCAATTCTTCATCAATGTGGTGGATAACACTAGCCTGGACGCCACTAACGCCGGCGTAGACGGCTATGCGGTATTTGGTGCAGTGATCAGCGGCCTGGATGTTGTGGACAAGATCAGCGCCGTGCCGACCACTACTTCAGGTACGCTGACCAACGTCCCGGTAACCCCTGTGGTGATCAACTCGGTTACGCGCACGCAGTAATACGATGAAGGACGGCGAAGAATGGCGAAAAGGAAAAAGCGCCATTCACCCCGATAGGACAGCAGTAAAAATTGTCAATGGTACTTGCCTGGAAGGCCTCATGCGGCAACGGGCATTTCAGGTGTAGCTCAGGTTTTTTTGTGAACTGCCGCACCAAGGTGCGTTATTACATAAGGAGTGAAGATGAACAAGCTATTGAAATCCATGCTGCTGGCTTTGGGTGTGTCCTTGCTGTTTGCCGGAGCTGCGCATGCTGCAGATCCGGCAAAGAAAGCATCTGCCAGCGCCGCTGCCTCAGCCTCAACCCCAGCGAAAACTGAACTGCTTGATATCAACAGCGCCAGCAAGAAGGAATTGTCCGCGTTGCCCAAGATCGGCGACGTGCGTTCCGCCGCCATCATCAAGGGACGCCCCTACAACGGCAAAGACGACTTGGTGAACAAGAAAATCATTCCTGAAGACGTGTACAACGGCATCAAGGATATGATCATCGCCAAACAAAAACCCAAGAAGTAGTCTCTTCCGCATAAAAAAAGGGCCGA
The DNA here is from genome assembly GCA_035487495.1 of Undibacterium sp. Classification (GTDB taxonomy): domain Bacteria; phylum Pseudomonadota; class Gammaproteobacteria; order Burkholderiales; family Burkholderiaceae_D; genus Undibacterium. The sequence goes on along the minus strand of DATHMC010000430.1, from coordinate 29,528 downwards.
TGATTTCATCGGCCCTTTTCTATTGTCGCCAGCTGTCACCGATCAACCGGGCAAGTCCTGGTCGCCGGCGTCACCGGGGAAGTCCGCCCCCACACCCAACAGGCTTTGAGCAGCCTCAATCGGCAAGGCTTCTACCGACTTCAGCTTCCTGGTCATCTGCCTGGTGCGGACTTCGGCATTATCGATATTCTTCGCAGCACGCTCCAGCGCGGTCTTGGTGGCGGCCAGCACATCGCCGAACTTGCCGAATTCGGTCTTCACCGCACCCAGCACCTGCCAGACTTCCGAAGAACGTTTTTCCAGGATCAGGGTACGGAAGCCCATCTGCAGACTGTTCAGGATAGCCGACAGGGTGGACGGACCGGCAATGCTGACGCGGCAGGTACGCTGCAGCTCATCGGCCAAGCCGGGCCGGCGCATCACCTCGGCGTACAAACCCTCGGTCGGCAAAAACAGGATGGCAAAATCGGTGGTCAGCGGCGGCGATATATATTTTTCGGAAATGGTCTTGGCTTCGCCGCGTATCGCCCTTTCCAGTTCCTTGCCGGCCGCAGCGACGCCATCGGCGTCGGCCCGTTCTGCCGCATCCACCAGGCGCTCGTATTGCTCCTTGGGGAATTTGGCGTCGATAGGCATCCATACCGGCGCCTTGCCGTCTTCCTTGCCGGGCAGCTTGATCGCAAACTCCACCCGTTCGCCTGTACCCGGCACGGTTTCGACATTCTTGGCATACTGTTCCGGGGTCAGCATCTGCTCCAGCACCATTTCCAGTTGGACCTCACCCCAGGTGCCGCGCGTCTTCACGTTGGTCAGCACGCGCTTCAGGTCGCCGACGCCTATCGCCAGCTGCTGCATTTCACCCAGGCCCTGGTGCACTTTCTCCAGGCGATCGGAAACCAGCTTGAACGACTCGCCCAGCCGCTGCTCCAGCGTGGCGTGCAATTTTTCGTCCACCGTCTTGCGCATCTCTTCCAGCTTGCTGGCGTTGTCGGCTTGCAGGCCCTGGATTTTTTCTTCCAGCGTCGCGCGTACTTCCGCCATGCGCTGGGCGTTCGATTCCGTCAATGCCGCCAAGGTCTGGTTGATGGTATCGCCGAAACGCTGTAGGCTCAGCGCCTGCTCTTCGCGCGCGCTCTGGCTTTGCTGGATCAAGGCTTGCCTGACCTGCTCCAGTTGCTGCGCGTTGGTTTCATTCAGTTTGACCAATTGCTGGGAAAACGCATCGATCTGGTTATTCTGCAAAGTCGCGACGCTGGTCAGCTGGGCCGCCAGATTCTGCTGCAACTGGGAAAAATTGCCGCCCAATTCCTGACGGGTGGATTGCGCCGTACTCTGCACTTGCTCACGCAAGGAGCGCTCCGACCGCTCCTGCGCCTGTTGCAGCTGCTGCTGGTCCTGCTTTAAAAAATCCTGCAAGCCCTGCAGTTGCGCGTTGACGTCGCCGCCCCTGCTGCGCTTCAGGATAAGGACGCCCAGCACCAGCAGCGCCAGCAATAGCAGCAGTATGATTATTTCAATCGGATTCATCGTCATGTTTTTTTATTGGGTTTTATTTTATTGTGAGCATTTCTCATGAAGCGCCGACGACACATTGGCGTTTAGCCCGGCCGATTCCGCATCCAGTCTGCGGTCTCGTAGAAAGATTGCATCAGCCTCTGCTGCAAGGTCGCCTGTATGCCGACGTCCTGCATGGCCCAGGCCATGCAGCGCAACCATTGATCGCGTTCACCGCCCGCAATTGCATAGGGCAGATGCCGGGCCCGCAGGCGCGGATGACCAAACTTTTCGATGTACAGGCTGGGGCCGCCCATCCAGCCGGACAGGAACCAATACAGTTTGTCGCGCGAACCGTCCATGCTTGCCGGGTGCAAGGCACGGATACCCGCGAATTCCGGCTCCAGCTCCATCAGGTCATAAAACCTGTCCACCATCTCGCGCAATTTGTCGGCGCCGCCTATCACATCAAATAACGTAGCTTCTGCGGTCTCGCTTGCTTCCTGATTATTTTCCGGCTTATTTTCTATCGTCATGCAATTTCCAAAACTGGTTAACTCTCACGCAGGCTCAGCAACGGCGGCTGATTGAGCACATTGCGCAACCCGACCCAACCGCCTATCAGCGCGCATATTGTCCCCACAACCAGCCCTGCCACCCATACCAGCGGGCTGAAAGTCCATTCAAAATTAAATACAAAGCGCGCCAGGGCCCATCCTATTGCCGAGGAGCCGGTAGCCGCCAACACGCCGGCCAGACTGCCTACCAGCAAGAACTCTATCCACTGCGCCTGCGACAACTGCTTGCGGGTCGCGCCCAGCGCGCGCAGCAGCGCCGCTTCCCTCATCCTGAGGTCTTGCGAACCTGCCAGCGCGGCATATAACACCAGCACGCCGGAAGCCAGCGTGAACAGGAATAAAAATTCGACGGCGGTAGTCACCTGGTCCATCACACTTTGCAATTGCTTGATCAGCGCGCCTACGTCCACGATGGTCAGGTTGGGGAAATCGCGCGTCAGCTGATTGACAAAGTCCGCCCGCCCCTCAGGCAGGCGAAATGCGGTGATCCAGGTTTGCGGCATGTCGCGCATCGCCTTGGGGTTGATGATGACGAAGAAATTCACCCGCATCGACCCCCAGTCCAGCTTGCGCAGGCTGGTGATGGTGGCGCTGACGCTTTGCCCTGCGACGTCAAAACTCAGCTTGTCGCCCAGCTTCAGGTTCAGGGTTTTGGCGATCCCCTCTTCCACCGAAGCCTCGGCCTGCCGGGTGGCGCCATCGTTGAACCATTGGCCTGCAGTGAGTTTATTCATCACGGGCAGATCGGTCATCGTGGACAGGTTGAACTCCCGATCCACCAGGCGCTTGGCCCGGTCTTCCTGATAGGTTTCACCGGTAACGGTCTTGTCGTTCACCTGGATCAGCCGGCCGCGTATCATCGGATACAGCACAGGTTTGGCCAGTTGCGCCAGCCTCGCCGCGATCTCGTCCTTCTGGTCGGGCTGGATGTTGATGACGAACTGGTTGGGCGCATCCACCGGGGTCGCCTGCTGCCAGGCTGCAATCAGATCGGAACGCACCACGGTCAGCAATAACAGCGCCATCAGGCCCAGGGCCAGGGAAACCACCTGGATCACCGTGGCGCCCGGCCTGCGCTGCAGCGCCGTCACCGCGAAGCGCCAGGAAGCATGATGCACCAGCCCGCGCAGGCGTTTTAGCGACGCCACCGCCAGCCAGGAAATCAGCGCAAAACCGAGCAACCCCAGCAAAAAACCGGCTGCCGTCAGCAAACCCAGTTTGACATCGCCGGCCTGCCATAACAAGAGTCCGGTAAACATCGCCAGGCCCAGGCCGTAGGTCGCCAGGGTCAGCGGCTTGGGCGCATCCTGCTCGCGCCGTATCACGCGGTTGTGCGGCACATTGCGCAGTTGCAGTATCGGCGGCAACGCGAAACCGACCAGCAACAGCAAACCGGTGGCGATGCCCTGCCATACCGGCAGCCAGCTGGCACCCGGCAAATCATTGGAGACCAGTTTGCCTAGCCACTCCAGCAGCACATAGTGTCCGGCGAATCCCAGCATCACCCCGGCCAGGCTACCGACTATGCCTATCATCAGGAATTCGGCCAGATACATGGAGGTAACCTGGTTCTGGGTCAGGCCCAGGCAGCGCAACATGGCGCAGGCATCCAGGTGACGCAACATGAAACGGCGCGCGGCCATCGCCACGGCAATCGCCGCCAGCATCGCGGACAACAGGCTGACCAGCGACAGGAATTGCTCGGCCCTGTCCAGCGTGGCACGCATCTCGGGACGCCCAGTTTCCAGCGACTCCAGCCGAACGCCCTTGACATCGTCCCTTTCCATCGTGTCTTGCAGCCATTTCTGGAACGCCAGTGCCGCCTTGGCCGGGCCGGCGACCAGCAAACGATAGGTGACACGCGAGCCATCCTGGATAAGATTGGTGGCCGCCAGGTCTTGCTTGGAAATCATGACCCTGGGCATGAAGTTCATGAAGGAAGCGCCGCGGTCGGGCTCATTGGCGATCACCTGCGCCACCTTGAACAGCTTGTCGCCCAATTTGAGCTGGGCGCCGATTTTCAGGTTCAGCCCCGGCAGCATGGCGGGGTCCACCCAGACGGTGCCGGCAGCGGGAGTCTCCGTGGTAATGGTTTCGGCATTGCCCTGGCCGAGTTTGAGGTTGCCGCGCAAGGGATAACCGGCACTGACCGCCTTGATCGACACCAGTTTGGTCGCGGACGCCGCGCCCTCGCCTGCGATTGCCATGCTAGGGAACACAACGGTTTCGGCCAACGACAGGCCGCGTTTTTCCGCCTCGCTGCGCCAGGCCGGATTCACCGGCTGGTCCGCACTGATGACCAGGTCAGCCCCCAGCAACTGATGCGCATCGCGGCTCAGGCCGGTGCGCATACGGTCGACAAAGAAACCTACCGAGGACAGCGAAGCGACAGCGATCATCAACGCCACCAGCAGGAAACGCAATTCGCCCGCGCGCCAGTCGCGCATCGTCATGCGAAATGAGAGTCCTAATGTGAGTCGCAACATTTCCGCCCTTCCATGCCTCGGCAAAGTGAATCCCAGTTTATCCCGCCAAAGCCTGGCGGAAGTCTTCCAGCAGGTCTTCCGTATCTTCCAGTCCTATCGATACGCGTATCAGGGATTCCGCTATGCCCATGCTGGCGCGGCGCTCGGCCCCCATCTCGTAGAAGATGGTGTGCGCAACCGGAATAACAAGGGTGCGTGTATCGCCGAGGTTGCTGGCCGGGATGGCCAGCTTCATGCGATTCAGGAAATCGAAGCAGTCTATCTCCTCGCGCAGCTCAAAGCTGAGCAAGGCGCCATACGAGCGGAACAATTCTTTCGCGATATGGTGCTGGGGGTGCCCCGGCAAACCAGGATAGTGGACTGCGGCCACACGCTCATCGGCTTCCAGCAACTGCGCTACCGCCAAGGCATTGGCGCACTCGCGCTCCTGGCGCAAGGCCATGGTTTCTGCACCGATGGCAATGTGATGCGCGGCTTCCGGCCCCAGCGTGCCGCCGAAGTCACGCAGGGCCTTCGCGCGTATCTGCGCCATGCCCCACTGGACGACGGGAAATTTCTTATAGTTTTCCACAATATGCGGATACGCATTCCAATCGTACAGGCCGGTATCGGTCAGCGCGCCGCCGAGCACATTGCCATGGCCCGCGATAGCCTTGGTCAGCGCATTCACGACCAGGCCGGCGCCGACCGTCTTGGGACGGAACAAGTAGGGCGACGTCATGGTATTGTCGACCACGTACAAGATGCCGCGCGCACGGCACAGCTCGCCGATGCGCTTCAGGTCGGCCACCTGGGTACGCGGATTGGCGATGGTTTCAACAAAGACGATACGGGTAGATGGCGTCAATGCCGCTTCCACGTTTTTCACGTCCGTCGCATCGACAAAAGACACGTCAACGCCCAGGCCGCCCATGGTTTGCCACAGGCTATTGGTATTGCCGAACAAGAAGGCAGATGACACGACATGATCGCCGGCCCGCAGCAGAGACTGGCAGATCGCACCGATGGCCGCCATGCCGGTGGAAAAACAGATGGTGGCGTAGCCGTCTTCCATCTTGCTAATCTTGTCTTCCAGTGCAGACACAGTAGGATTGCCCTGGCGGCCATAGCGATAGCCGGGCTGTTTGCCCTGGAATACCGCGGCCAGGTCGCGCGCGTCCTTGTAACCGAAAGCCACCGAGGTATGGATAGGTTTATGCAGCGAGCCGTGCTCTATGTTCTTTTGGCGGTCGCTGTGCAGGATGGTGGTGGTAAAGCCGTAGGATGGTTTGTCACTCATGATCTGTGGGAAAGAAAAAACGGATCCCTCAAGTGTACCCCAGAAACGGCCTGCCCCTCCGCTGCCAGCGGATATCGGGGCCGAGATCCCACGCTATTTTTCAGTCAGGAATTCTTCCACCAGCTGCGCCAGTATTTCAGGTTGATCATGATGCAACATATGCCCTGCATCCATGATCATCGCCGTCCTGACCTGCGCGATGTGCGCGATGCGGCGGTCTATCTCTATCCTGGCCTGCTCCTTGGGCCCCATCCAGCGCCATACATCGGTGTCGTTGGCCTCTACCCACAATACCGGCGCACTGATTTTTTGCCAGCAGGCCATCACTTCTTCTACATGATAGAGCAAGGGGCTGGACAGCTTATGCGCAGGGTCGCCCAGGATTTCCCAGGCGCCGGCGTCGTTCTGCCTGGACCAGTGTTGAGACAGGAAAGCCGCCCTGTCATCCTTCAGGCGCGGATTGGTCTTTTGCAAACGCCCGGCAACAGCCGCCTGGGTCGGGTAGGTACGTAAGGCGGGCTGCTCGCGCAATTCATTCAGCCACTTCAGGTAGCGGCCCGGCGTCTGCCTGGGATGGCTGGCCGGCATGCCGAAGCCTTCCAGGTTGATCAGTTTGCGTATGCGTTCCGGCCTGACACCGGCATAGATGCTGACGACATTGCCGCCCATGCTATGCCCCAGCAGGTTGACAGGCTCATTCGGCGAAAAATGCTGCAGGATGGCATCCAGGTCACCCAGATAGTCCGGCGCCCAATAGCAATCGCCAGCCGGTGTTTCGGTCAGCCCGAAACCGCGCCAGTCGCCCGCGATGACATGCCAGTCCTGCTTCAGGCAATCCACGACAAACTGGAATGACGCCGATACATCCATCCAGCCGTGCATCATGAAAATTTTCGGTGAATTTTCTTCACCCCAATGACGAATGTGGTATTGAAGTCCGCGGACCGTGATAAATTCTGAACGAGAAGGTTTCATAATGACTAAACAGGTTAGACAGCCGAAGCAAGGATGATAGGGCGAGGTGCTTTAATTTACTATTTTTGCACCAACAATAGAACGACCGTTCGATAATTATACCGGAGACACGATGAACAGGCAGATATCCGTTACACCCGACCATTACGATGAGTTATACAAGAACTTCAGGTGGGATGTTCCTGCCGACTTCAATATTGCAGAGGTATGCTGCCATCGCTGGGCCAATGATCCGGCAACGGCTTCGAACATTGCCGTGTATTTTGAAGATGCGGACGGAAACAGTTCGACGCTGAGCTATGCCGAGTTGCAGCAACAGGCAAACCGGCTGTCCCAATTGCTGAGCCGGCAAGGGGTCCAGCGCGGGGATGTGGTTGCCAGTATCTTGCCGCAGCGACCGGAAACGGCGGTGGCGATGATGGCTTGCCTGCAACTGGGCGCCATTGCGATGCCCTTGTCCTTCCTGTTCGGGCCGGAGGCGCTGGAATACCGGCTGCAGCATAGCGAGGCGGTTGCGCTGATCGTCGATCAAAGCGGCGCGGAAGCATTTCAACAAATCCGTGCCGGCTGCCCCAAGCTGAAAACCGTCATCGCACTGGATTGTAAACTAGAAGACTCGCTGGACTGGCGCCGGCAGGCAGACGCGATGCCGTCGACGTTTACCGCGGCGAACACCAGGGCGATCGACCCGGCCATCCTGATCTATACCAGCGGCACTACCGGCGCGCCGAAGGGTGCGCTGCTGCCGCAGTCCGCGATCATCGGCAACCTGACCGGCTTCGTCGCTTCGCAGAACTGGTTCCCGCAGGTGCAGGACGTGTTCTGGTCGCCGGCAGACTGGGCCTGGACCGGCGGCTTGATGGATGCCTTGCTGCCCACCCTGTACTTTGGCAAGCCCATTGTCGGTTACCAGGGACGTTTTTCGGCCGACACCGCGTTTTACCTGATGCAGAAATACGCGGTCACCAATACCTTCCTGTTTCCCACCGCGCTGAAAATGATGATGAAGGCCTGCCCCGAACCGCGCAGCAAATACAAGCTCAGCCTGCGCGCGATCATGAGCGCCGGCGAGGCGGTGGGCGATACGGTGTTCGGCTGGTGCCAGTCGGCGCTGGCCGTTACGCCGAACGAAATGTTCGGCCAGACCGAAATGAACTATATCGTCGGCAACAGCGTACAGAAATGGCCGGCCAAGCCCGGCAGCATGGGACGCCCCTACCCGGGACACCGGGTCTCGGTCATCGACGATGACGGCAATGAAGTCGGCGTCAACCAAAGCGGCGAAGTCGCGATGCAGAGAGTGGATATCCACGGCACGCCCGATCCGGTCTTCTTCCTGGGCTACTGGAAGAACCCCGAGGCCACCCGCAACAAGTTCACCGGCGACTGGTGCCGCACCGGCGACCTGGCGCTGCGCGACGCCGACGGCTATCTGTGGTACCAGGGCCGGGCCGACGACATGTTCAAGGCTGCGGGCTACCGCATAGGCCCGTCGGAAATCGAGAACTGCCTGGTCAAGCACCCTGCCGTGATGAATGTCGCCGTGGTGCCCAAGCCGGACAAGGAGCGCGGCAACCTGGTCAAAGCCTACGTGGTGCTGAGCGCAGGCTATCAGGGCGACGAGCAACTGGTCGCAGAACTGCAAGCCCACGTACGCGGCAAGCTGGCGCCTTACGAATATCCGAAGGAAATTGAATTTATCGATGCGTTGCCGATGACGACGACCGGCAAGGTGCAGAGGAGGATATTGCGGCTGCGCGAAGAGGAGCGCACCAGGGAGTCAAGCTGAAGGGCGGTCGAAAAAAGGAGGCGGCCTGGAGGCCGCTCCTTTGCTTATTTTGCTTATCATTGTTGTTGCGCCGGCGCCGATGCGGCCCGCGGGTCCATCCGGACGATGTCGCCGGCCTTGATGCCGTCGGTTCTTGCGTCCTCGGATAATTCACCGATGGAAAACAGGGGCTGTACCTGGGCAATCGAGACCGTGCCGGCACGGACCTCCGATGCGCCAAACACCACTTGCTGCGCCGTAGTCAGCGGCATTTCATTCTTTAGCCGATATACGCTCAATACATCTCCGACCGCAATCGCAGAGGCCGCCCCCGCATCCAGCAGTATTTGTCCATTATTGACGCGCAGGACCTTGGCCGACAGAGGGATGCCCGCCACATCGGCGTCGACCTGCTCCGCCATCCGGTTCAGCATTTCGTCAATCGCCTTGCCCAGGCTGGTGGAAAAAAAATTCTTGCTGCCGAAAGTCTTTTCGCGCCCTATCAACACATTTTTCTGCACCCGCTGCTCCAGCCTGTGCGTGGCGATCAGGCTGCCGGTATTGCCGTCATAGATCGTCAGCTCCACTTCAATATCGCGCAGATCCGTGTTCCAAAGTCCGAGATATTTTCTTTCGACAGACATTTCCGCGCTCCTGACCGTACCGGACAGCACGAACTGGCTATCATTGGCATCGGCCAACTGGCGTATCATTTTCAGCGAAGGCGTTTCTCCACGCACGCCGGAGCCAAGAAAAGAGTCTGCTTTCCTGACCAGGAATTTGCCTGAGCGCTGCAGACGCCCCAGCAGCTCTCTGGGAAAACCGTTGGCGATATCATTGATGTCCTCCACCTGTCCAGGCTCGTCGATATTAAACGCACTGGCGACGATCTTTTTCTTATAGGACAAGGGGGCTGGCCCGGCTCCTGCCGTTTGCACGGCAGGCTCAGGCGAGGCAGGCAGCGGCGATGTGCCCGCTACTGCCTCCTGCTTTTGCCTGTCCTCTCTTTGAAATTCCATCGACTGCGCTGTCTGCTGTATCTGCACTCTTTGCTGAGGCGGCAGCGCCTGGCCGGCAAAGGCCACGCGGGATACGAACAAAGCAACGACCAAAGGTGCGCTAAGCAAACGGAGATGCCAATGGGTGAAGCCCAGCTTAAACATAAAATTTTCCTTTGTACCCATGGCATTTACGACCAAAAAGCAAGCTTCTTTAGTTCTGCAGTGCAATCAGCTCCTGTTCGCTGAAGCCTGCCGCCCGCCGTGCCTCCAGGTTGAAGGGGGCCCGCATTTTCGGCGCCCGGTACTGCTTGGCCAGCGTATCATAGGCAGCCAGCGGCTCCAGCGCCCGCTGTTTGCACAAATAGGCAAACCAGCGATTGCCTATGCCGACGTGGCCGATCTCATCGCGCAAAATAATGTCGAGTATTTCCGCCGCGGCGATATCTCCCGCCTGCGCCAGCTTGGCGCGCACCGACGGCGTCGCGTCCAGGCCGCGCGCCTCCATCGTGCGCGGCACCAGCGCCATCCGCGCCAACACATCGCCGGCGGTTCTTTCGGTTAGCTCCCATAAACTGTTATGGGCAGAAAAATCGCCATACTGAAAACCTAAACTCACCAGATGATCGGCCAGCAGGCTGAAGTGATACGCCTCTTCCTGCGCCACCTGCAGCCAGTCGCTGTAATATTCCAGCGGCATGCCGGGGAAGCGCCAGACCGCATCCAGCGCCAGGTTGATCGCATTGAATTCTATGTGCGCCAGCGCATGGATCAGCGCAGCGCGCCCTTCCACCGTATTCATCGCCCTGCGCTTGACGTCCAGCGGCGCCACCAGCTCGGGCTTGTCGGGCCGGCCCGGGATATTTTCCGCGCCAGCGATCAAGGCGGTCGCATCCAGACTCAGCTCGCCCCGCAACCAGCTCCCCCTCAACTCCCGCACCCCGTCCGCCTTTGGCCTGGCAAGCGGTTGCGCCAGCCAGAACATCGCCGCCTGGCGCAGGTCGGTGCCGGGCACTATTCCCTGAGCGGCAGAGGCGGCTGAAAACGAATTTACTGCGGAAGACTGTGAGTTCATACCAGGAGCGTTAGAATAGAAGGTTAAGCAAATATACCCCTCTATTTTACGGAAGAATCCCATGGCCATATACCAATTAGGTGATGTTGTTCCAGAAATCGATCCCTCGGCCTACATCACCGATAGCGCCGCCATCATCGGCAAGGTCAAAGTGGAAGCCAATGCCAGCGTCTGGTTTGGGGTAACGCTGCGCGGCGATAATGAATTGATCACAATCGGCGAAAACAGCAATGTACAGGAAGGCTGCACATTGCATACCGACCCTGGCTTCCCGCTGGCTGTCGGCAAAAACGTCACCGTTGGCCATCAGGCAATGTTGCATGGTTGCACTATCGGTGAAGGTTCATTGATAGGCATACAGGCGGTCATCCTGAACGGTGCGAAGATAGGCAAGAATTGCCTGGTCGGCGCCGGTGCGCTGGTCACCGAAGGCAAGGAGTTCCCGGATAATTCGCTGATCGTAGGCTCCCCCGCCAAGGCAATCCGCACATTAACTGATGAAGACGTCTTGCGAATTCAGGGAAACACCCAAAATTACGTAAATCGTGGGCAAGCTTTCAAGACCCAGTTAAAAAGAATTGGCTAACAAACAATGATAGATACATTACAAAAATTCATGTTCGAACACGCAGGCGTACGCGGCGAACTGGTGGAAATTTCCGATACCTGGCAGCAGATCCTGTCTCATCGGCAATATCCTGCTGCTGTAAAAACCATATTGGGAGAGTTGGTTGCGGCTTCTGCCTTACTCAGTGCCAACCTGAAATTCGACGGCACCATGGTCATGCAGATCCACGGCGACGGTCCGGTGAAACTGCTCGTGGTGGAGTGCGATGCAGAGTTGCATATACGCGCCACTGCCAAGCTGGCGCAGGATGCGGTGATACCAGACGGCGCCGGACTGGCAGAACTGGTGCATGCGCATGGCAACGGCCGCTTTGTGATTACGCTCGACCCCAACAATAAATTGCCGGGCCAGCAAGCCTACCAGGGCATAGTGCCGCTGGACGGCGACACGATAGCGATCGTTATTGAAAACTACATGATGCGGTCCGAGCAACTGGATACCAAATTGTGGCTGGCATCCAACGACCAGATATAGCGCGGCATGCTGTTGCAAAAATTGCCGAAAACCGGCGGCACCGAATCCAAGGTGGAAGACGAGACCGAAGCCTGGAATCGTGCGGTTACGCTGGGCAGCACCTTGAAACCGCAGGAATTGCTGGACACCGATATCAATACGCTATTGCATCGCCTGTTCTGGGAAGAGACCATACGCGTCTTCGACCCGCTGCACCCCAGCTTCCAGTGCAACTGCTCGCGCGAAAAGGTCGGCAACATGCTGAAGATGCTCGGTCAGGACGAAGTGAATACCGCCGTCAATGAACTGGGAAGACTGGATATCAACTGCGATTTCTGCGGCAAGCACTATGGCTTTGACCGGGTGGATTGCGCGCAGCTGTTCGTCGCCGCGACCTTGGTGGAGGCAACCACGACAGCAAGCGACAGCAAGCACTGATTAAAGCAAGGAAATATCAGTAATGCCGCAAGGATAATCTATCTTGCGGCATTTTCTTTGGCAGTCTTGGGAGGTGTGCCGCCGGCGGGCTGCGCCGCCTGGCTGGCGGGCGGGGAGACCGTGCCGGCGTCCAGTATCTGCACAAAAATTTCGTCTTTTTTGATCATGCCGAGCTCAAAACGGGCGCGCTCTTCCACCGCGCCGGTACCGGTTTTCAGATCTTCCACTTCCGATTCCAGCTTGCTGTTGCGCTCCTTCAGACCGTCATTGTGGCTCTGGACCTGGGACACCTGCCGGTCCAGCTCCCAGACGCGCAGCCAGCCGCCCTTACCCAGCCATAGCGGGTACTGAATCAAGAGCAACAGGGTAGCAAGTGCCAGCGCAATCAGACGCATTCAACAACCACATATCCAATAAACAGGGGAAACTCAAAAAAAGGGGGAACTGCGTTCCCCCTCTTCATCGAAACTTACTTCAAATTATAAAACGCTTCGCGTCCTGGGTAGCTGGCAATTTCGCCCAGATCTTCTTCGATGCGCAACAACTGGTTGTATTTTGCCATACGATCGGAGCGCGACAAAGAGCCGGTCTTGATTTGCAGTGCATTGGTGCCTACCGCGATGTCGGCGATCGTGCTGTCTTCGGTCTCGCCGGAACGATGCGAAATCACTGCCGTGTAGCCCGCGCGCTTTGCCATCTCGATCGCGGCAAACGTCTCGGTCAGGGTGCCGATCTGGTTGATCTTGATCAGGATGGAGTTGGCGATCCCTTTTTGTATGCCTTCACGCAGTATCTTGGTATTGGTAACGAACAGGTCGTCGCCCACCAGCTGTACTTTCTTGCCCAGCACTTCGGTCAGCGTGGCCCAGCCTTCCCAGTCGTTTTCCGCCATCGCGTCTTCGATGGAGATGATCGGATATTTATCTACCCAGGTAGCCAGCAGGTTGGTGAAATCGGCCGAAGACAAGGTCAAGCCTTCGCCTTCCAGGTGGTATTTGCCGTCCTTGTAGAATTCGCTGGCGGCGCAATCCAGGCCCAGCGCGATCTGCGTGCCCGGCTCGTAGCCTGCGGCTTCTATCGCCTGGATGATCAGCTTGATGGCTTCTTCATGGTTATCAACGGATGGGGCAAAACCGCCTTCGTCGCCGACAGCTGTGGTCAGGCCCTTGTCGTGCAGGATTTTTTTCAGCGCGTGGAATACTTCGGCACCGTAGCGTACCGCTTCGCGGAAAGTCGGCGCGCCGACCGGGATGATCATGAACTCCTGGATATCCAGGTTGTTGTCGGCATGGGCGCCGCCGTTGATCACGTTCATCATGGGTACCGGCAATTGCATGGCGCCCGAACCGCCGAAATAACGGTACAGCGGCAAGCCGGCTTCTTCAGCCGCGGCCTTGGCGACCGCCATCGACACCGCCAGCATCGCATTCGCGCCCAGGCGGCTCTTGTTTTCAGTGCCGTCCAGGTCAATCAGCGTGCGATCCAGGAAAGCCTGTTCATTGGCATCCAGACCCATGATCGCTTCGGCGATTTCGGTATTGATATGCTCGCAAGCCTTCAACACGCCTTTGCCCAGGTAGCGCGACTTATCACCATCACGCAGTTCGATTGCTTCGCGGGAACCAGTCGATGCGCCGGACGGCACAGCGGCGCGCCCCATCACACCGGACTCAAGCAAGACATCGCATTCCACTGTTGGATTGCCGCGTGAATCAATAATTTCACGGCCGATAATATCAACGATAGCACTCATTCAATTCTCCTAAACAATGCAATAATAAAATTCTTATTTATATCTGTGTCTGCGTTTGCGTCTCAAGCCCGGGTTCGGACTGGCTGCGAGATAAAGGTGCATTTGATCTTTGATGCTTGCGGGGCCCCTTGTCAGGCAAGGGGCCCCGGTTCTGTGAACTCAAAAGCTTTTTTACTCCCACCTTCTTTTTTCAATTCAAAAAGCAAGGGACATTCGTCATCACGCCTCTTATGCGAAACTGGATTCCAGGAAACCAGTTTTCTTGACCACGCGATCGAGTTCGATCAACGTGGACAGCAACTCTTTCATGCGTCCCAAAGGTACTGCATTCGGGCCGTCGGATTTGGCTTCGGCCGGATTCGGATGGGTCTCCATGAACAGGCCGGAGATGCCTACCGCCACTGCAGCGCGCGCCAATACAGGGACGAACTCGCGCTGGCCGCCGGACGTAGCGCCCTGGCCGCCCGGCAATTGCACCGAATGCGTCGCGTCGAACACGACCGGGCAATTGGTCTCGCGCATGATCGCCAGCGAACGCATATCGGATACCAGGTTGTTGTAGCCGAAGGAAACGCCGCGCTCGCACGCCATGAACAAGTCTTCTGGCAAACCAACCTCTTGCGCCGCCGCCCTCGCCTTGGCGATCACGTTGATCATGTCATGCGGGGCCAGGAACTGGCCCTTCTTGATATTCACCGGCTTGCCGGACTGCGCACAAGCCTTGATGAAGTCAGTCTGGCGGCACAGGAAGGCCGGCGTCTGCAATACGTCGACCACCGCAGCGACGGGTTTGATCTCGTAAATTTCATGGATATCGGTCAGCACCGGCACCTGTAGCTGCTTTTTGACGTCAGCCAGGATTTCCAGGCCCTTTTCCATCCCCAGTCCGCGGAAAGACGTGCCCGATGAACGGTTTGCCTTGTCGAAAGAAGATTTGTAGATAAAAGGAATGCCCAGTTCAGCAGTGATTTCCTTCAGCTGGCCGGCGGTATCGATCGCCATTTGATGCGATTCGATCACGCAAGGGCCCGCGATCAGGAAGAATGGCTGGTCCAGGCCAACCTCAAATCCACAAAGTTTCATGATTTATTTCCGGTTTTTGCCGTTGCGTGCTTGTGCGCCAGCGCAGCCTTGGCAAATGAGATAAACAGGGGATGGCCATCGCGCGGCGTAGACTTGAATTCCGGGTGATATTGCACGCCCAGATACCACGGATGCACGTCGCGCGGCAATTCCATGATTTCGCACAGGTCTTCGGTCGGCGTGCGTGCGGACACGATCAGGCCGGCCTGCTCCACACGGCCCAGATAGTGGTTGTTGGCCTCATAGCGATGGCGATGACGCTCGGTCACGACATTGCCGTAGATTTCAGAAGCCAGCGTGCCCGGCTTGATCGCGCAGGTTTGCGCGCCCAGGCGCATCGTGCCGCCCAGGTCCGAATTTTCGTCGCGGGTTTCTACCTTGCCGTCATGGTTTTGCCATTCATTGATCAGCGCGACTACCGGTTGTTCGGTTTCCTGGTCGAATTCGGTCGAGTTCGCCACAGTCAAGCCTGCCTTGTTACGGGCGTACTCAATCAGTGCAACTTGCATGCCGAGGCAGATGCCGAGGTAAGGGATCTTGTTTTCGCGCGCAAAGCGGGCCGCGACGATCTTGCCCTCCACGCCGCGCTTGCCGAACCCGCCCGGCACCAGGATCGCATCGTATTTTTCCAGCGCCTTGGTGCCGTGCGCCTCGATCTCTTCGGAATCGACGTACTCGATGTTCACCCGGCTTTCAGTATGGATGCCGGCGTGGCGCAGCGCTTCTGTCAGGGATTTGTAGGATTCGGTCAGGTCGACGTATTTGCCGACCATGCCTATCGTCACTTCTTCCTTCGGATTTTCCAGCGCGTAGATCAGCTTGTCCCACATTTCCAGATTGGCCGGTTTTGGCGACAGGCCGAGCTTTTCACAAACGATCGCATCCAGGCCCTGGTCGTGCAGCATCTGCGGAATCTTGTAGATGGTGTCGGCATCCCATACCGAGATCACGGCGTCTTCGGACACATTGGAGAACAGGGAAATCTTGGCGCGTTCATCGTCTGGAATACGACGGTCTGCACGGCACAGCAAGGCATCCGGTGAGATACCGATCTCGCGCAGTTTTTGCACGCTATGCTGGGTAGGCTTGGTTTTCAGCTCGCCGGCGGACGCCAGGTAAGGCACGAGGGTCAGATGCACGAAGGCCGCCGCATTGCGGCCGGCACGCAGGCTCAACTGGCGGGCAGCTTCCAGGAAAGGCAGGGATTCGATATCGCCGACTGTGCCGCCGATCTCCACCAGCGCCACGTCAAAACCGTTGGCGCCGCGATGGATGTAATCCTGGATTTCATTGGTGATATGCGGAATGACCTGAACCGTCTTGCCCAGGTATTCGCCGCGGCGTTCCTTGCGGATGACGGATTCATAAATCTGGCCGGTGGTGAAGTTATTCACCTTGCGCATCTTGGCGGTAATGAAACGCTCGTAGTGGCCCAGATCCAGATCGGTCTCGGCGCCATCATCGGTGACGAACACTTCGCCATGCTGGAAAGGACTCATCGTACCCGGATCCACATTGATATACGGATCGAGTTTGAGCATGGTGACTTTAAGACCGCGCGATTCCAGAATCGCAGCGAGAGAGGCAGCGGCAATGCCTTTGCCTAGAGAGGAGACAACGCCCCCGGTAACGAACACAAACTTAGTCATTGCAGAAGGTGCCGGAAGGCACAAGCGGGAAATTCGAATTATACACCAAAGCGAATTCCCCTCACAATTTTTCGGGCGCCCTTCATGTCCATATATCGCCAGGGGTCGTGCCTACATCGCGTAGAAAAATAATATTTTGGCAAAATTTTGCGCGCCTTCGCCGTTCGTCAACTGGCGGATTTCATTACTTCTGCGGACGATTGAGACGTTGACGCCCAAACGCTCACCGCGCCACACATAGCCGGCCTCCAGTTCGCCGACGCTTTTTTTCGGGTCGACGCCGGTGTGCTCGTCGGCGAAATAGCCGCCCTGTATAGTAGCGTTATACGCTACCGCTTTTGCCTCAGCCCTGAAGAAGGCATAGTTTGCCGGCTGTTCCGGCAATCGGTTCAAGGCCCCGGCCCTGACAGTCAGCCCGACTGCCGCATCGGTAAAGATATTGCCGAAGCGGCCTTTGACGGTTGGCGTGATATCCAGGAAGGCTGCAGGAGCCCAGCGCAGCGGCGACCACTCGCCGTAGAGGACAGCTCCCCACTCATTACCCAATTGCGTGCTCCAGCCTTGCGGCAACGGCTGATGCAGCAGCCGGTGCAGATGGGTCTGCGACCAGTCGCCCGCCGCGCAAGGACCCAGGCAGCCGACGTCCAACCCCAACCTGATACTGCGTCCGCTTGCATCTGCCGATTCCTTATAGATGCCTCCAAACAGCCAGCCGGCGTACGGGTGGTCGCGCGGCGACAGCTGCCACGGCAGCAGTTTGGTATCCGATGCGGTATACAACTCCTGGCCTATGCGCCAACCGTAGGTAGTGGAATTACTTTGCGTATTCCATACATTGCGCTGGCCCAACTGGACGCCGCTGGTATAAAAACCGTCTCTGCCGTTAAATAAAAGGCTATCGTTCTCTATATTCAGTTGCCACACCGAGATACCTTTGGCGCGCACGTCCTGATATTCATCCCAGGACGGTATTGCCGATTGGGCAAAGGATGGCGCGCAGGCCATAACCAGGCTTGCCGCGATGAGTTTGCTATGGATGGTTTTTTGCATACCGTATTTCCTCAGATCAAGTTCTGTATCATTGCATGGGCGGCTGCGGCGGTCTGCGCCGGCACTTCCATCGGTATCAGGTGGCCGCCCGTGATGTGTGTGAAATTTTTTCCCACTAATTTTTGGGTTGCTTCCAACCCCGCCTGCCGGCACTCTATCGATTCCGTTCCGCCGACAAAGCCGATGGGAACCGGATAGGCCTCGCGCAGGATATAGCCCAGGTTGTCGGGCAGGCTCAGGTAGATGGCCGTTTCAATCTCGCGCGTGAACTTCAAGGTCACACCGTCCGGGTGCCGCACAATCCCGGCGTGTATGTAGTCACGCAAGACTTCCGGCGGCCAGATCGCAAACATCTCTTTCGCCGCAAAATGCTGGTACGCGGCCTCTTCGCTGTTCCACATGTTCCTGCGCCTTTCCGAGAATTGCGCAGGAGAGAATTTTTTATCGATACCCAGCAATTTGAACGTTCTCAGCGCCAGCGCCTTCCAGCCGCTCACTACCGGCGAATCCAGCATCACCACGCAGCGCACCAGATCCGGCCTGGCCTTGGCCGCCATCAATGACAGGATGCCTCCCAGCGAATGCCCCACCAGGATCACCGGCTGCCGGTAACGCGCCGTCAAGGTATCGATCAGCTCTCGCACCAGCTCGCCCCAGCCGTCCGTGACCGGGTATTGCGGATTGTGGGCGTGCATCTCCAGCGCCTGCACCTCGTAGTGAGGCGCCAGGTGTTCAAAAAATACTCTGTAAGTGCCTGCGGGGAAGCTGTTGGCGTGTACAAAATGCAAAACGGGCTTGACGGAATCTGGGGACATAAATTGAGATAGTGGTGCAATTCGGGATTCTGGGAACTCATGGCGCAGGGGCCGCTTGTGATTCGCGGCGCCACGCCATAGCATTCCATGCTCAGCGATGATACCAATATCGCGCATGCTCGCTGCGATATTCGGAAAACTCCAGGCCGGCCCCGAATTGTAATGTGATTGCGCCCGATTCGTCCGTTCTTAGACGTTTTATTCCAAAATCGGCGTAACGCGCAAAGACTTCCGGCTTCGGATGATGGAAGCGGTTCCTGTATCCGACCTGGAATAGCGCCAGTTCAGGACGCACGGCCTGCAGGAACGGCGCCGTGGACGAAGTGCCGCTGCCGTGGTGCGGCGCCAGCAGCACCGTCGCCTGCAACTTGTCCGCCGAGCCATTGAGCAGCTCCTGCTCCTGCACCGCCTCAATGTCGCCCGGCAGCAGGATGGAATGCAGGCCCTGGGTGATCTTCAGCATGCAGCTGCGCGCGTTCGGCTTCCATTTCTGGCTGTCATAGCTGGGCGCTGCGGGTTGCAGCATCTCAAAACGGATGCCGTCCCATTCCCAGGCCTGGCCGGCCTCGCATCGGCGGTGATTGGGCGCCGCGGTCACAATCGCACTGCCGGCCGCCAGCGAAGAGGCCACCCAGCCAACCTTGACGTGCTGAAAAATAGATAGCGCCCCGCCCGAATGATCGTTGTCATTATGCGAGACAACAACCGCATCCAGCCTGGAAATGCCCCGCGCATCCAGATAAGGCAGGATCACGCGATTGCCGCCGTCCGATTCCGGCGAGTAAAAAGGCCCGGTATCGTACAACAGCCGATGTTGCGCGGTCTCCACCAGCAGCGCCATGCCCTGCCCCACATCGAAGGCGGTGACCGTCATCTCGCCTTCCTTGGGATGGGTCGGCTGGTTACACAGCAAAGGCAGCCAGCAGATCAGGCCCAGCCAGCGGGATGGCCAGCCGCGCGGCGCCAGCAGCCATAGCGTGCCCAGCATCGCCACGACAAACATCCAGGTTGACGGTATCGGCGTGTTCCATACCGCATAAGACAGTGCGCTCAAGCTCTCCAGGCAGCTTGCCAGCAAGGCCACGCAGGCATGCGCCAATTGCAGCAACCACCCGGCAAGCGGAGCAGGCGCCAGGCTGCCGGCCAGCGCCAGCGGCGTGACGACAAAGCTGACCAGTGGAATCGCGACCGCATTGGCAAGCGGGCTGATCAGCGATATCTGCCCGAACAACAGCAAGGTCAGCGGCACCAGTCCCAGCGTCACCACGTATTGCGTGTGGCTGGCAGCATTCCAGGCCTTGCGCCATTTGCCGTACCGGCTCTCCTTTTGCACATACTGGACCCGCCCCACCCCCGCGAACAGGATGATGGCCACCGCACCGAAAGACAGCCAGAACCCGGGCCAGAGTACCGCCCAGGGGTCAAGCACAACGACGATACCAAGTGCCAGGCACAGCACGTGGGACACACTGGTCAAGCGGCCACACCATAGCGCCGTGGCTATCACCATCAGCATATACAGGGTTCTTTGCGCCGGCACGCCGAAACCGGCCAGCGCGACGTACACAAACGCCATCAGGGCACCGGCGAGCGCAGCCGCCTTTTGCGCCGGCAGCAGCAAGGGCAATTGCGCGCCGGTGAAAAAGGAGCGGCGCCACAGCCAGTACACCAGCCCGGCGAACAGGCCGGCAATCATCGTGATGTGCAAACCTGAGATGGATATGAGATGGCCGATGCCCGTGCGGTTGAAGACTTTCCAGTCGGATTGCGACACCTCGCGCTGGTCCCCGACCACCAGGGCGACCAGCACGCCGGCATACGGCCGGTCCGGCAACGCGGCATTGATACGCTGTCGCAGCCATGCGCGGCTAAGCTCGACCACGTTGCCGAAGCTCCAGACGAAACTGCCCAGCCGTTGATTTTTATACATGCGATTGGCATCCTGGCGCACCGCGCCGGTAGCGCGCAGGTTTTGCTCCAATAGCCAGACTTCATAGTCGAACGCATAGCTGTTTGCATTGCCGTGGGGACGCTTCAAGCGCACCGTCAGTTGCCAGCGCTCACCGGGCCGGACGTCGCCGATAGGGCCCAATTCCTGATTGCCGAAACTGGAATACCAGGACAAGGATAGCTTGGAAGGCAGCAGCGGCAGCTTGCCACCCTCAGCGAGCACCTGCTCCACCGCAAAATTGAACCGGACGCCTTGCGGAAATTCATGCGGCAGGCTGTCGATGGTGCCGATCACCGTGATATCACGCCCCTCCCATTCGCCAGGCAATTCTTGCGACAGGTAGGCGTGCGCAAACACACTGGCCCAGATAAAGCCGGCGATACCGGCGCCGACAAATCCCAGCGCCAGGCGAACATGGGGATAGGAAGATTTAAAACGGATAAAGAAGATTAAAAAGGCCGCAGCAAACAGCAATCCAAGGTAGTCCCATTGCAGCAGGCTTGCCTGCTGCTGCAGACAGACGACACCCAACACAAAGCCTATGATGGCGCTGCGCATCGGTCCCCGGACTATGCCAGCAGCATGCGCGGCAAGACCTGGTGCGCGTTGATGGTGGTTTGCCGAGCCACCTGCTCTGCAGGCATGCCGCGCAGTTCTGCCAGTACCGCACCTATTTGCGGCAATTCCAGCGGGCTATTCGCCGCCGGATGCAGCCAACTGGGAGAAATGTCCGGTGCGTCGGTCTCCAGCACGATGGCTTCCAGCGGCAGTTGCGCAGCCAGGCGGCGGATTTGCAGGGCGCGGGTAAAAGTCATCGCGCCGCCAAACCCCAGCTTGAAGCCCATCCCGATAAACGCCTGCGCCTGCTGCTCGCTGCCGTTGAACGCGTGGGCAATGCCGCCTACGACCTGGATACGGCGCAGATATTTCAGGATGATGTCTTGCGAGCGCCGCACATGCAGCAGCACCGGCAAATCGAAATCACGCGCAATTTTTAATTGTTCGGCATAGAAATATTCCTGCTTTTCTTTCAGCGGGCTGACCGACAGTTCCAGCACAAAATAGTCCAGGCCGATTTCACCGATGGCGACAAAGCGCGGGTGATCCGCCTGGTGCTGGAGGATGTCGGCGACCGTGTCGCGCAAGGTCTCCAGGTCTTGTTCCTTGGCGCTTGGCACATACATAGGATGGATGCCCAATGCATAAAAACAACCGCTGCGCTGGCGCGCCAATTCAGCCACCGCTGAAAAGTTGCTGGGATGAACAGCCGGTATTACAATTGAAGTCACCTGCTCGCGCGCAGCACTGTCGGCGACTGCGAGCGAGTCACCGCCAAACTCCGATGCATCGAGATGGCAATGGGTATCTATCCACATGGCGCAAGCTCATGCGGCGCAAATCGCGATAGCGGGTAAAGTGTAGGTAGGGGCATGCAATAATTATACTGCGCACCCAAAGCTCCCTCGCTTTTTCTTACGCCTTTTTCGTCCGCTATTGGCAAATAGCAGCGGAGGCAGGTACACTATTTATGAAATATAGTCTGGTTTAATGTGTGAGCCAGTCCGGGCATGGCGCAGCCTGGTAGCGCACCTGCTTCGGGAGCAGGGGGTCGGAGGTTCAAATCCTCTTGCCCGGACCAATAAAGTTAACGATCTTCTTGATAGCACGCACTAACCGAAAAACACCTGGGTTACGCCCGGATTACATTGGGCCAAGTGCGAATATGAAGATTGTTGAGCACGCCACCCGAATTCTCAAATAAGCAACAACGGGTACCAAGCCCTATATTCTTTGCGATGGATGCTGGTTCCCGCAATCCGTTAGGGTCGCGTCATTAAATCCTGGCCAGACTCGAGTGACGAGGACGCCCCTCAAAGGAGCCAAAATGCGCCTGCTCATAGCCGGACTCATAGTGAATCTTCTCATATCAGCCAGTGCCGTCCAGGCAGGCGACATAAGTTCCTCAAGGGAGGTCGTGATCGAGGCTGGCGTGAATCCGATTGCTCATTCAATCAGCATTGCCCCGGACAACAGTATCGTTGTGGCTGGCCAAATTTGGGGGGACGGTAGTGCTTGGGCGATCGGAGCGGACAAGGACGGTCGAGTCCGCTGGCGCATTACCGTGCCCAGAGAAACCAGCGAACCAGCGTCTAAAACCGCTTTTAACGATTCTGCAATTCTTGAAAATGGCCATACAGTAGTCTGTGGGCACATTGGGGTCGATCGGTTCTCCAAAAGACCTGGTTACTTGCTATTTCTCGATGGAGACGGACGAAAAATTGGCGACAAGCGCTTCTATCCGAGTGGTGATGAAGCTTTCGATCTGTCCGAGATCTCGAAATGCGCTGCATGGAACGGCGGCATAATCACCATCGGAAAAACCTTGAAGTTTCATCCTCAAGAGTCCGTGCCGTCACGGGAAATTTTTTACTGGATTACGTTTTGGAGTACGAACGGCGACATGCTCTGGGAAAGAGTGCTTCCCATCAGCATAGATCAGGTCGACAAGATCAATTCCATGCAGATCACGACTGATGGTCACGTCGTTTTTTGCGGAGAAGGCGGTAGCCATTCAGAGATCGTCCGCGTCGATACGCAAGGGCAGATTGTGGCGCGCGCAGGCTTGCCGGGCCGTTACCTTCTCGTTCAGTCTGTCCGCAAATCCGCATCCATTCAAGCCATTCCCAGAACGCCTGGGATGCCCTGGGAATTGATCACGATGGACGAACTCTTGAAGGTGACGCATCGCACGCTCCCCGGGAAGAAGCTGGACGCCATACTCAGTGCCGCGTGGGCGATTGGCGATGACGAGTTTTTTGCGTTTGGGGAAATACTCCGCCATTCGGTCCCCAGAGAAGCGATCGCCATTAAAGCGAGCCAAGACCTGCATTCAATTGGCATTCTCGATACGCCATCCCTCGCCGATTCATATCAAGTTGACGCGGTCACCTACAGTCAATCTGAACGTCGATTCGTAATGGCGCATACCTTTTTACGAAAAACCACACCAAAAGGTACGTCGCTTACTTTTCTGAAAAATAACTAAAGCGGGGCGAAAATTAGGCGCGGCTCAGCAGCAGCTCCCATGACGCTCTTCATGCTCTGCGACCGATGCCCGCAGCAGCTTCGCCGCCTGCACCATATTCTGCAATGCCGCAATCGTCTCCGGCCAGTCGCGGGTCTTCAGGCCGCAATCCGGGTTCACCCACAGGCGCCGGTCCGGGATCACTCCCCTCGCCTTTTGCAATAGCCTCTGCATTTCCGGCACACGCGGCACGCGCGGCGAGTGGATGTCGTACACGCCGGGGCCGATCTCGTTCGGATAGGCAAATTCGCCGAAGCCGTCCAGCAGCTCCATGTCCGAGCGCGAAGTCTCTATCGTGATCACATCGGCGTCCATCGCCGCTATCCACGGCAGGATGTCGTTGAACTCGGAATAGCACATATGCGTGTGTATCTGCGTTTCGTCCGCCACGCCGGAAGCGCACACCTTGAAGGCACGCACCGCCCATTCCAGGTAATGCGGCCAGTCGCCGCTTTTCAGCGGCAAGCCCTCGCGAAAGGCCGGCTCGTCGATTTGTATCATGCCTATGCCGGCTTTTTCCAGGTCGCAGACCTCGTCCCTCAGCGCCAGTGCAATCTGCAGCGCCGTGGTTTCGCGCGGCTGGTCGTCGCGCACGAAGGACCATTGCAACATCGTGACGGGTCCGGTCAACATGCCTTTCATCGGCCTGGCTGTCAGGCTTTGCGCATACTGGCTCCAGCTCACCGTCATCGCCTCGGGCCGGTACACATCGCCGTAGATAAACGGCGGCTTGACACAGCGCGAACCGTAGCTCTGCACCCAGCCGTTCAAGGTAAAGCCATAGCCCCATAACTGCTCGCCGAAATATTCCACCATGTCATTGCGCTCGGGCTCGCCGTGCACCAGCACATCGATATCCAGTTGCTCTTGTTTCTCTACAACAATACGAATTTCTTCGCGCATCGCATCCAGGTAGTCCAGGTGCCCCAGGTCGCCGCGCTTGTACGCCGCGCGCGCCTGGCGTATTGTCCTGGTTTGCGGGAAAGAACCTATTGTCGTGGTCGGAAATAGCGGCAGGCTAAAGCGCTCCTGCTGTTTGGCGATGCGCTCACCGAATACGCTGCGGCGCTGTGCATCCGCCGCGCTCAATCCATTCACTCTTTTCTTGACCAGCGGATTGTGGATGCGGCTGGATACGCTACGGCCATGGGTGGCAATTTGCGACGCGGTGAATTGCGGCAATACCTGCGCCGCCCGGCCATTCAATGCACACTTCAACGCCACGATCTCATCCAGTTTTTGCGTGGCAAATGCGAGCCAGCTTTTCAACTCTTCATCCAGCGCGGTTTCCAAAGACAGGTCCACCGGCACATGCAAGAGCGAGCAACTCGGCGCTATCCATAACAGTTCGCCCAGTTGCTGCTGCAAAGGCTGCAGGCGCCGCAGCACATCGGACAAATCGGTGCGCCAGATATTCCTGCCGTCGATCACGCCTGCGGACAACACGCGCCCCTGCGGCCAATTAGCCAGCAGCGGCTGCAATTGCTGCGGCGCCCTGACCAGGTCCAGGTGCAGGCCGGCCACGGGCAAGCCATGCAGCAACTCGGCGTGGTTCGCTACCGACTCAAAATACGTCGCCAGCAACAGCTTGGGCGCTTGCCCGGCCAACGCTGCATAGGCCGGCGCAAATGCCTCCTTCCACTCGGCAGTCAGCTCCAGGGTCAGTATAGGCTCATCGATCTGCACCCACTCCACCCCTGCGGCCTGCAGGCGCACCAGCACACGCCGGTATGCGGGAAGAAGCGCCTGCAACAGATCCAGTTTGCGGCCAGGGCCGCTCTTCAGCTTGCCCAGGTAGAGCAGACTGACCGGGCCGATCAAGGTCAGCTTGGCCTGGTGGCCTTGCGCCTGTGCCTCTGCCAGCTCATCGAACAGCCAGTCTACGCCGCCGTCAAAACGGGTGTCGGCAGTCCACTCCGGCACCAGGTAGTGGTAATTAGTGTCGAACCATTTGGTCATTTCCATCGCAAAATGCTGGGCATTGCCGCGCGCCAGCGTGAAATATTCGGACAAGGACAGGCCTTTGGGGTCAAATCCAAAGCGCGTGGGCAGGCCGCCCAGCAAAGCGAGGGTATTCAACACCTGGTCGTACCAGGCAAAATCGCCGACACTGACCATATCCAGGCCGGCCTGTTTTTGCAAAGCCCAGTGGCGCGCCCGCAAGTCTGCGCCGACGTCGCGCAAAGCCGCTTCCGATAAATCGCCGCGCCAGAAAGCCTCCTGGGCAAATTTCAATTCGCGTTGCGCACCGATGCGCGGAAAACCCAGTATATGTGCCGACGCCATGCTTTTCTCCTGATCATTTGCTAATTGCTTGCCATGATCGGATAACATCCACTATGATTCAAACGATAAATTCTAAGAATCAACTTGAATTTCATTCATAATCAATTCCATTGACGGTCGATATGCATTCCATACTAGAGTTCCGGCACCTGAAAACCCTGCATGCATTGCGCGAAGCGGGCAACCTGCTGCGCGCTGCGACCTTGTTGAACCTGACGCAATCGGCCTTGTCCCATCAGATCAAATTACTCGAAGATCATCATGGAACGGCACTGTTTGAGCGAAAATCGACGCCGATACGCTTCACTCCTGCCGGCGAGCGCTTGCTGCAACTGGCCGACAATGTATTGCCGCAGATTGCCAACGCCGAACGCGACCTTGCCCGGATGGCCCAGGGCGTCGCCGGACAGTTGCGCATCGCGGTGGAATGCCATACCTGCTTCGACTGGCTGATGCCGGCGATGGACGTGTTCCGGCAGCGCTGGCCGGAGGTGGAACTGGATATCGTCTCCGGCTTCCAGGCCGATCCGGTAGGTTTGCTGTATGAGCATCGCGCCGACGTGGCTATCGTGTCCGAAGTCGACCATGCGGAGACGGTGGACTACCATCCGCTATTCCGTTTTGAAATCGTTGCGCTGCTGGCCAAGGAACATCCGCTGGCGAGCCGCGACTACCTGCGGGCGCAGGATTTTGCCACCGATACGCTGATCACCTATCCCGTGCCGGACGATATGCTGGATGTGGTGCGCCAAGTGTTGAAACCGGCAGGGGTGGATGCCGCCGCCAGGAGGACGACCGAGTTGACGGTAGCCATGCTGCAACTGGTCGCCAGCCGGCGCGGCATTGCGACTCTGCCGGTGTGGGCCGCGCAGAATTATGTGAACCGGGACTATGTGATGCAAAAACGCATCACCAGCGATGGACTGACCGGCAAGCTATATGCCGCCTGCCTGCCGGAGATGTCCGGCAAATCCTACCTGGCCGACTTTGTCGGCACGATACGCGAGAGCAGTTATCTGAATCTGCCGAGCATAGAACTTATTTGAGTAAGTTCGCCGACGCCACCAGCACGCCGTCGGCATCGGCATAGATCCAGTCGCCGGGATGGATGCTGACACCGCCGATGCTGATGCGCACGTCCTGCTCGCCGGTGGCGCGCTTGGCGCTGCGCACCGGAAAAGAAGCCAGGGCCCGGATGCCGATATTGCAGGCATTGAGCTCTTCCACGTCGCGCACGCAACCGTTGACGACGATGCCGGCCCAGCCGTTTTGCTGTGCCAGGCTGGCGAGATTGCCGCCCACCAGCGCACAACGCAAGCTGCCGCCGCCATCTATCACCAGCACATGCCCGTTGCCCGGACTTTCCAGCTTGCTCCTGACCAGCGAGTTTTCCTCAAACACTTTCAGCGTCGTTACAGGGCCGCGGAATTTCCCCTGCCGGCCAAACTGCATGAAAATGGGCGGCAGCACCCTCAATTCGCCGGTAGCAAGCTTGTCCTCATTGGCATCGCATATATCGCAAGTAAAGAAGCTCATGGTCTGACCTTGTCTGAAATAGGAGTGAAATAGCCTTTGTTGACTGTATATTAATCAAACGCTGCCGCTTTGCAATGAATTAATGCGGCTTCAAGCGTCATTCAATCCGCCATTGCGGCTGATTTTTAGTCCTTCACTGGCGTTTTTTACAAGACTCAAGCAAACTTCACCCGTCTGTTTTAAGATAAAGGCATATTTTTTATCGCAAACCTGCCATGCCCATTGTTCCCATCAGACATACCGACTCCCCACCTCCGAATACCGCGCCTACGCCGGAGCGCAAGATGAGGCTGGTGGCGCGCGATTTGCTCGCGCACCAGGCTCTAAGGCCGCATAGCCACCCGTGGGGCCAGCTCACCTATGCACGCGAAGGCATGCTGCACGTGATCGCCGACAACAGCACCTGGTTCGTGCCGCCGCTGCGCGCGATCTGGATACCGCCGAACATCGTGCACGAGATACGCATCATGGAAAACTCCCGGCTACGCGCACTATACAGTTATGCGGGCCACGTTCCTTTTCCCGACGATCATTGCGTCGTGCTGGAGGTGTCGCCATTGCTGAGGGAGTTGATACTAAGCATAGAAAACATCGATCAGGCCGGCCCGCGTGAAGACCATCTGGTGCAGGTCATCCTGGATGAATTAGCGCATGCGGAGACCTTGCCCATGCACCTCGCCATGCCGCACGACAAACGCCTGAAAACCCTGTGCGAGAGCCTGATTGCCGATCCGGCATCCACGCTGACGCTGGAAGATTATTCGCAACAGGTCGGCGCTTCGGCGCGTACGCTGTCGCGCCTGTTTGAGCAGGACCTGGGCCTGACCTTTGGTCAGTGGCGGCAACAGATGCGCCTGACCAGGGCCACGTCGTTGATTGCCAATGGATTGCCCCTGTCCAGGGTCGCCAGCGAACTGGGCTACGCCAGCCAGTCGGCTTTTTCCGCGATGTTTAAAAAAACCTTTGGCAAATCTCCATCGGCGTTTTACCAAAGTAAGTAGCGGCAAGCGACGGCCCGGACTTGAATGACCTGCCGTAAGCGCCCGGGCGCCGCCGCTTAAAAAATTAAGGTCACCGCCAGCCCCCTGCCTGCGGATCCAGTGCCAAGCTGTATTGCCGCCGAATGCATGTCTGCGATGTTTTTGGCGATGGACAGCCCCAGACCGCTGCCCCAGGGTTCGGTTTCTTCGCAGCGGTAGAAGCGGTCGAAAACGCGGACATGATCGCTCTCGGGTATTCCCGGTCCGTTGTCAACCACCCGCACGGCCGGCCTACCGCCTATGCTCAGGACGCTGATATCGACATTTCCGCCCTGGGGGGTATACCGCAAGGCATTGTCGACCAGATTGTTTAACAGGATGCGCAGATCGTCCAGGTTGCCGCTTACATGGGGCGTTGACGCGTCGGCCTCCAGCCCCAGGTCTATGTTTTTGCCTGCCGCCAGCGCATAGTAGTCAACCACCACCTGCTTCGCCAGTTTCTGCAAATCCACTGCTTCGAACGGCCGCTCCCCCCGTCCTGGCTCGTGGCGCGCCAAAGTCAGCAATTGCTGCACCAGGTGGCTGGCCCGGTCCAGCCGATCGTGCAACTTTTCAAACGCCGCCTGGCGTTGCTGTTCGCTTGCGGCGCGCTCCACCAGTTGCAGTTGCAGTTTGAGCGCCGCTAAAGGAGTGCGCAACTCATGCGCCGCATCCGCGATAAAGGCCCGTTGCGTCGACAGTGCAAGATCAAGCTGCCTCAGCAGATCATTTAACGCGTCGCACACCGGCTTTACCTCCGGCGACAAACCGGCCGTCGAAAGCGGCTGCAAGGCGGTGGGCGACCTGCTGCTCACCGCATGCGCAAAAAGATTCAGGGGCACCAGGCTGCGGCCGACCGCCACCCAGATGAAACCTGCCAGGAAGGGCAATAGGACGAGAAACGGAAATAGACAGCGCAAGGCGATCTTCGCCGCCAGCTTCTGGCGCACCGAAGCCGGCTGCGAGACTTGCACCGTCAGGTTTTGCTTGTTCCTGGTGTAGATACGCCAATGTTCGCCGTCGATGGCGGCAGTCTTGAATCCCACCTGCGGATAAAGCGGCAATGCCGATTGGGGATCTGAAGAATACACAAGCTTGCCCGCCTGGTCCCAGGCCTGGAGCACGACTT
>DATHMC010000429.1:0-14724 GCA_035487495.1 Undibacterium sp. | reverse complement strand
TATTCGTTTTGCGCGATTTATTTTGCGCCGGCCTTTTTCCCCAAGGGCGACCCGACCTCGCAATTGCTGAATACCGCGGGCGTATTTGCCGCCGGCTTCCTGATGCGCCCCATCGGCGGCTGGTTGTTTGGCCGCATTGCGGACAAGCACGGGCGGCGCACATCGATGATGATCTCGGTGCTGATGATGTGCGGCGGCTCGCTGATGATCGCCTGCCTGCCGACCTATGCCAGCATAGGTGCCATGGCGCCTGCGTTGCTGCTGGTGGCGCGCTTGTTCCAGGGTTTGTCGGTAGGCGGCGAGTACGGCACCAGCGCCACGTATATGAGTGAAGTGGCCCTGAAAGGCCGGCGCGGCTTTTATGCCTCTTTTCAGTATGTGACGCTGATCGGCGGTCAATTGCTGGCAGTGCTGGTGCTGGTCGTATTGCAGCAATTGCTGAGTCTGGAAGAATTGAAGGCATGGGGCTGGCGCATCCCGTTTGTGCTGGGCGCCATCACGGCAGTCGTCGCCTTGTATTTGCGCCGATCCCTGAACGAGACCAGCACCGAAGAGCAGCGCAAGAACAAGGATGCCGGCACCCTGGCTGGCTTATGGAAGCATAAGGCCGCATTCCTGACGGTCGTAGGATTCACGGCAGGCGGCTCGCTGATTTTTTATACCTTCACCACCTACATGCAAAAGTACCTGGTGAACACCGCAGGCATGCCCGCCAAGACCGCTAGCAATGTGATGACCGGCGCGCTGTTTTTATATATGGTCATGCAACCCTTGTTCGGCGCCCTGTCCGACAAGATAGGCCGCCGCACGTCGATGATCTGGTTCGGCACCCTGGCGACGGTCCTGACGGTGCCCATCCTGCATGCACTGAAGGACGTGACCAATCCCTATGAAGCCTTCGGCCTGGTGATTGTGGCGCTGGCTGTCGTGAGCCTGTACACCTCGATCAGTGGTTTGATCAAGGCAGAGATGTTTCCGCCTGAAGTGCGCGCGCTGGGCGTCGGTTTGTCGTATGCGGTCGGCAATGCGATATTCGGCGGCTCGGCTGAATTTGTCGCGCTGAGCCTGAAATCCTGGGGCATGGAGTCCAGCTTCTATTGGTACGTGTCTTTCATGTGTGCGATTGCGCTGCTTGTTTCCTTCAGGATGCGTGACCCCAGCAAGGAAGGTTATCTGGTGCACGCGCCTTAGCACCTGTTCACGATCTTACTGCGCGGACGTGATCGGGGCTCGTGCGCTGCTCGCAATGCTCACGTACCTCCAGGGACGCTCCGCTTGTTGCGCTGCTCTTCACCCCGCTGACGCCCGCTCGCTACAGATCGTGAACAGGTTCTTGGGGCATGGAGCAGGCAGGGAGTGTCCGGCAGATCATGGCCGCCGCTCACCATTGACATAAAGCTAAGCGAAAGACGGAGTTTGTTAACAAGCGTTAACTAGCCCCGTCTTTCGTTGACCAAAGCGCGGGTCCTTTGTACTCTGGGGGCGTAGTTTACTAGGGGAGGCAAATTGGATCTGCGTCGCAGTATAAAAACAGCATGTGTGTCAGCGATGCTGGTTTCAGGTGTGGAATGCTCCTTTGCGCAGGCAGAAAAGCCTTTGCGTGTTGCAGTGGATGAGACTTTGGATTATCCGCTCACGATCTTTGACCAGAAGCACAGGCTGACCGGCGGCCTGTTGAAAGAGTTCTCTGATCAATTGGCCCGGCAGCTGGGGACAGGCGTAACACATATGCCTCTTTCGCGCCGGCGTGCCGAAGCCTCGTTGCTGAATAATGAGAGCGACATCCTGTGCTATTTCAGTCCGCGATGGGCTGAGAATTCCAAGGCGCTGGTCTGGTCTATACCCAATCTGGTGCAGATAGAGAGGGCCGTGGTGCGCAGCGATAATCGCGTGCCGGAGGATTTCCCGGCAGACCTGAAAAATAAACGGGTGGCGCTGCAGCTGGGATACCATTACGCATTGATACAACACTTGTTTGACAAGGCATTGTCCACACGGATAGATCAGACCGATGTGCCCAGCATGTTCAAATTGCTGGAACTCGGGGGCGCGGATGTATTCATTTTGTCCGAGGGGCAGATAGAAGGTTTTTTCAAGAACCATCCCGAAAAGCGCGCGCTGTTCAAATTATCCAAAACGGCCTTTTCCACTGTGTATACGCAGTGTGCGATTGCCGCCAGATCGCACGTCAATGTTGAACAAATCAATAAGGCGATTCTGCATATGCAGCAGAGCGGCGAGCTGGAGCGCCTGAGCAGGCACTATGGCCTGAGCCTGCATTGAGCGCAGAATAACGTAAAGATTTCAAGCCCATATCCGGAGCAGGACACTAACTGGCCGCGCGGGTTGCGCCGGTAATGTGCAGCGCGCCGATCTCTCCGTGCATTTCGAGCGGTGCGATGCCCGCACCGTGCGTGGCGATACCGCCGGCGATCACTATCTCGCGCGCTGAGCCGCCGGGCTTGATGCTCAAGCCGATCGCGCTGAGCGTGGTGACCACGCCTTTGACCAGCGACTCGCCGGTGGCGCCGAAGGTCTCGATGCCGCGTAAAACCCGCAATTGGCCGATTGGCTGGCTGATCTGCACGCCCACGGCGCCGTCCGCGTGTGTGATAATGCGGTCGAACTCCGCCAGATTCACTGTCCCTGCATAGACGTTGAAACCCCGCGCGCCTTGGCCGAAGGTTTCAATCGGCGCGCTGACTTTCAGTTCATTCACGACGCCGAAATTCACGAAACCGATGCCGCTGGGACCGTAGGAGGTAATTTTTTCTTCCGCTTCCCAGCAATCTACTTGCCCCCAGTTATCCAGCACCATGTCGTTCACGCCATAGGTCACGACGGGCGCCAGATTCCGCACCGTGTCGACATATGCGCCGTGAACCGTGAACACGCCGCCGGTGATGACATCCGGCGTTCCCGGCGCGATTCTGCCGTCGCTGTATACCGGGCCGGTTTCCAGCAGGCGCACGCTCAGCCTGCCTTTGTCGAAGCCGGGTCCGCTCACAAAGATGCCGCTGCCCAGCACCGGTGCGGCTGCGCTGCCGGCTGACAGGTCGATCAGATTTGCAGTGATGACCACCTGCTCATCGGCTTGCATGTTCCATAGCGTAAAAGCGCCTTGAATGACGTGGACGCCGAAACCTGCCGGGCGATCACTGCGTCCGCGGGCGTCGGCGGCGGCAACATGCAGGCCATCCACTTCCACGTGCCCGCTGCGCACTTTGTCGCGCGCCAGGATTTGAACCTGTCCCACCGTCACCACATCGGTCAGGCGAATCAGGCCAAGGCTGTCGACGTCGGTATCGTTGAAAATCGCCCTGTGTTCTATGGACGTCTCAAGGCGAAGGCGGCAGACTTCATTGTCGGTAGAAAGTTGCAAACCGTCCTGACCCGCAATAAACGTGATCGTGGCCTGATGATCCCGGCCCTCGATCGCCTGACCGGGCGCCAGGCGCAGTGAAGGCACATTGACGAGACAACCCTGCACGATAATGTTTTTAACGCCGGGCTCTTGTACCGCCAGGATCAATTCATGAATGCTGGAGACCGATTTTTGGGGCGATGTCATTGAGAAATCCTTTGCCGGAGCGGAGCTTGGCTTCTAGGTTGGACAGGGTCAAACGCAAGCGTATCCACAGGATGTTGCGGACGGTGAAGGCCGCCGCACCCGTTCATTGTATAAGCAAAGGAAAAGTATTCAAGGCCGCTTATGTCAGGCTCGGCGCACAGGTCCAGGCCGCCGGCTACCGCGAGGACAGATGTCCGTCGACAACAAGGGTGCAATCGGGTAACCCCGCGCTGGCGGCACATGGGCCTGTATCCATTGAATGTGTTTGTATCGGTTTGTAACGCTAGTGCCCAGGCAGATAGGCTCAGAGCAAACCATGCTTGCTGCGCGGCTTTGAAATTGCGAGTCGAGCCGGCACCGGCCTACGGCTCATTGTATTTGCGATCCGATCCCCTGAATTGACCGGCCGGATATTTGTCTGCGTTGGCCAGCAGCTTTTGCCGGGCGGCCTGTTCCAGATCGATGCCGGCCAGGTCGGCAAAGCGGATCAGGTACAGCAGGATATCGGCCAACTCTTCGGCGGCGCGGCTTTTCAGCTTTGCATCCTGAAACTCGTTCCATTGCTGGCCGCGCGACCATTGGAACAATTCCAGCAACTCTGCAGCCTCGATGGAGATCGATGCTGCCAGATTCTTAGGGGTATGAAACTGTTCCCAGTCGCGTTCTGCGGCGAAGGTTTTCAGTGCTTCGCATAGTGCCCGATTGTCTATCATGCTTGTCCTTTCTCGGTATTCATTGACGTATCCATTATTTGGCCTTGGCAAAGATTTCCGCCATCCAGTCCACAAATACCCTGACCCTTGGCGACAACTGCCTGTGATGCGGATAGAGCACCGCGACCGGCATCGGCGCCGGCCTGAAATCCGACAAAATCTCGGTCAGCTCGCCTCGCTCCAGCGCCTCTTCCACATGATACCGCGGGACCTGAATCAGGCCGAAGCCGTTGATGCAGCAGGCGACATAGGCTTCTGCGCTATTGACGGAAACCTTGCCCTTGATGGCGCAGGTTCTCGGTTTACCGTCCTCAATAAAATCAAACGGAAAAGCCTTGCCGGTTTGGGAGGAGAAAAAATTGACGCCCCTGTGCCGGCTCAGTTCATCGACCGATGTGGGGATGCCGTATTTTTCCAGGTAGGCAGGGCTGGCGCAGGTTACCTGCTCCAGCGCCGCGACGCGACGCGCCACCATCGATGAATCGCGCAACTCGCCAACCCGCAGCACGCAATCCACGCTTTCCCTGACCAGGTCGATCAATCGGTCTCCCATGCCGATTTCCAGCTCTATATTCGGATAGCGCTCGCAAAACTGCGGCAGTACCGGCATCACGAAATGCATGCCCAGCGTGCCATGCATATCGATGCGCAGTTTGCCGGCAGGGTTGGTCGCCGCTTCGCTGAAGATGTTTTCGGTTTCTTCGAGGTCAGCCAGCAGCCGCATGCAGCGCCGGTAGTAGGCATCGCCATCTAGCGTGGCGGTGACCTGGCGCGTGGTCCGGTGCAGCAGGCGCACCCTCAGCCTGGCTTCCAATTGCTTGATGGCGTGGGTGACCGTTGCCTTGGGGAAGCCCAGCTCCTCGCCCGCCTTGGTAAAGCTGCCCAGCTCTACGATGCGGGTAAATATGCGCATTGACTCGAATCTATCCATCGCTCCGCCGATTGTTGATATTGATTGCACAGTATAGGCAATTTTACCTAGTTTATCCATTATAAATCAATCGGCATAATGCACTCACTGGCTCAGCACAAAGGTGTGCGGCCATAACCGGAAAGTAATCTCAACCGATTGAAGGAGCATCTGATGAATACCGCAAACACACTATCTCAAACCGGCAAAGTCGCCATCGTTACCGGCGCATCGCGCGGCATAGGCGCGGCGATTGCCCAACGCCTGGCGGCGGACGGCATGGCCGTCGTGATCAATTATGCCTACAGCAACAAGGAGGCTGATGCGCTGGCAGCCAGGATCGCGGCAAACGGCGGCAAGGCCGTGGCTGTCAAGGCCGACGTGGCCGACCCTGCTGCCGTCGCGCAATTGTTCGACGCCGCTGAGGCTGCTTTCGGCAAGGTTGATGTATTGATCAACAATGCAGGCGTGATGCCGGCCGGCTTGCCGGCACTGGCGGATACCGATGATGCGGCGTTTGACAGCATCTTCAACATCAACGTGAAAGGCAGCTTCAATACGATGCGGCAGGCTGCCAAGCGCCTGCAATCGGGCGGCCGCATCGTGAATTTTTCCACCAGCGTCAGCGGCCTGGCCTTGCCTGGCTACTCAGTGTACGCTGCGTCCAAATCGGCGATAGAAACCATGACCAACATCTTTGCAAAAGAACTGCGCGGCAGGCAGATCAAC
The DNA here is from genome assembly GCA_035487495.1 of Undibacterium sp. Classification (GTDB taxonomy): domain Bacteria; phylum Pseudomonadota; class Gammaproteobacteria; order Burkholderiales; family Burkholderiaceae_D; genus Undibacterium. Next base: position 8,801 of record DATHMC010000429.1, on the reverse strand, counting down.
GTGAATGCGATCGCGCCGGGACCGACCGCGACGGATTTGTTTTTGACCGGCAAGACGGAAGAGATCATTGCGCGCTTGAGCAAGGCTGCGCCGCTGGAGCGCCTGGGTACGCCGGAGGACATCGCTGCCGCTGTGGCTTTCCTGGTCGGCGCCGACGGCGGCTGGATCAATGGACAGACTCTGCGCGCCAACGGCGGCATCGTTTAAGCATGGCTTTCGACACTTACTTTAAATACATAGTCGATAAAAGGAAATCATCATGAAATCAGTCGTTTTAGTCACAGGCGCATCCACCGGCATCGGCAACCTGACAGCCAAGGCGCTGGCCGCCGCAGGGCATATTGTGTATGCCAGCATGCGCGACATCAAGGGGCGTAACGCGCCGCAGGTACGGGCATTGGTTGACTATGCCTTTGCCAATGGCCACAACCTGCGCGCGGTGGAACTGGACGTGCTGTCGCAAGAGTCCGCCGACCAGGCAATACAGGCTATGTTGAATGAACAGGGCCGGCTGGATGCGGTGGTCCACAATGCGGGGCATCTGGTAGTGGGGGCAATGGAGGCCTTCAGCCCGGAAGAGATCAGCAAGGTGTTCGACACCAATGTGCTCGGTGCGCAACGGGTCAACCGCGCCGCACTGCCGGCTATGCGAGGCAATGGCTCCGGCTTGATGCTATGGGTCAGCAGCACTACCGTGCGCGGCGGTTTCCCGCCTTTCATGGGCCCGTATGCGGCAGCCAAGGCGGCTATGGATTCGGTCGCGGTGACCATGTCGTATGAACTGACGCGCTTCGGCATCGAGACTTCGATTGTGACGCCCGGCGCGTTTACCCGAGGCACCGCGCATTTTCCGAATGCCGGCAAACCCGCTGATGATGCCACGTCCGCCGCATACAGTCGCTACAACGGCGTGATGGATCAGGTCGGCGCGCGCCTCAGCGCCTTGACGCCGGACGATGCCGACCCTCAGGCGGTGGCGGATGAGATTGCCCGCATTGTCGGCTTGCCTGCCGGCACAAGGCCCTTCAGGAGCGTGATCGACTTTATCGGCGACGGTGCTGCGGAAGTCACTGAGGTGGCCGAGCACGTCAGGCGCGATTTTGCCAGGCGCATAGGCATAGATGACTTGTTGCAGGTATCCGGTCCGGTAGCGTAATGCACGGTGCAGGGTAGGTTTGACGCAAAGCAAATCTGCCCACCTTTTTTTCAAACAAGGGTGCGACGATGGCAGCGATAATTTTGAATCGGGGAATGGAGGGGCATCCGCGCTTGGCGATGGCGATGCTGGGATTGATAGGCTTGATGCTCAGCCTGGAATTCAATCTCGGGGCAGTAATGTTCGTGTTGTCCGGCAAGGCGGTGCATTCGCTGCTGGAGGCGCATGTTTGTCCTCGCCAGGACTAGCGGCGCCTGATTGACTTGAAGTACGTGTCTATGGCAGCATCGGTATCAATTCTACCAACGACAGGCAAAGAACAGGTAAAAACGCGATGATCATCACTCACGACGGTAAAACCCCGCGCATAGACCCGGGTGCCTATGTTGCACCGAACGCGCTTATCTGCGGCGATGTCAGCATAGGACCCGGTTGCCGCATCCTGTTCGGCGCGCAACTGATCGCCGAGAGCGGTTCCATCACGATAGGGTGCGAGTGCATCGTGATGGAGAATGCGGTGTTGCGGAGTTCTGCAGCGCATCCGCTCAGCATAGGAAATAATTGCTTGATCGGGCCGCAGACCCATGTGGTCGGATGCACGATAGAAGACCAGGTGTTTGTCGCCACTGGCGCATCGGTGTTTCATGCGGCGCGGCTAGGGAAGGGCAGCGAGGTCAGGATCAATGGCGTGGTGCACATCAAGACCCATGTGCCCGCCGGGGCTTTTGTGCCGATAGGCTGGGTGGCGGTAGGCGCGCCGGCCCGGATATTGCCGTCGCATGAACACGAAAAAATCTGGGAGGGCCAGGAGCCGCTGAATTTTCCATTGACCGTGTACGGTTTTGACCGGGACGAGGCGGACATGGTGAAGATCACGCAGCGCTTGTCGCAAAAACTTGCATCGCATAAAGACGACCAGGCAGTGTAGGGCTGCGCTTCAACGGCGCGGGTTCGCACTGGCTGCAAAACTGGCGGGCACGGTGTGTTTGCACACAGATGCATGGACGGACATTTGCTAAGTTAGGTATTTTCGTGATCAGCTATGCGAGGATGTCATGAACTTGCCCCGAATGCCGCCAGAGCCCGACCCAAAGCCGCCGATGCCGCCGCCGGGTAAGCCGGAAGACCAGCCGGTCAAAGACCCGCCTCCGGCGCCGCATGTGAATGAGCCGATGCGCCTATGGTCAGCCACCTGCCTCCGACGGGGTTTTCATGCCAACCAGGGCCTCAGCCTTTCCAGATACGCTGCAAGCCGGTATCGGTATGGATCCAGCCGCCTTGTGCGCTGGGACGATAATAAAAGCCGACTCCGCCCTGGCGGAAGCTGCGTATCAGGCCGCCCAATACCTCCTCATGCAATTTGGAGATGCGGATGTCGGCAGCGCGCCCTTCCAGGTGCAGCGACTTCCTGGCCGCCGGTACGCCTTCTTCTATCAGCCTGCGATTGGATTCCGGCGTGCGATAGCCGGACAGGATTTGCAAGGGCTGGGTCATGCCGAAACGTTCCACGTAGGCTTGCGTCGCCCATAAGGTTTCCAATAGCTTGGGATCTATCGGCGCGGTCTGCTTGCCGTTGACGTCGCGCAGCATGTGGCACAGTTGCTGATAGGCGGATTGCTGTATGTCGCCGTCTTTCCAGTACAGCAGCCTGGTGTGCTCGCCGGTGGCGGGGCGCACCACATCCAGCGTCCTTGGCTTGACCCAGAATTCTATGTCCAGCGATTGCGAATCGAACAGGTCCGGCGGCGGTTCCAGATTATCAGGCGGGGTCTTGCCGACCTCGGCTTCTGCGGCGTTGGCTATATGCATGCCGGTAAACAGGCCGGCTGCGGTCAGCCACAGGCCTTTCTTTAATACGTTGCGACGAGATGACATAAGTGTACTGAGACTCTACAGGGAGGCTGACAGTGTATCTCAGTGGTAGTGAAAAAGCATGGCACGGACACATTATGTTGCTAATTTGGCGCTAAATTATCCGCGGAGGCTCAACGTCCGCCGCGACTGACGCTTTCTCCATCAGTGGGGCGCAGGGTCCAGAACGACAGGGACGACAGCGCCGTCAGCAGGCCTAATGTCAAAAATGCGTGGTGCAGCGACGAGGTGAGCAAGACCTTGTCGCTTTGCGGGCTGCTGCCCAGGTACCATGCGGTAACGAGGGAGCCGCAGGCCAGGCCGAAGCTGAGGGACAGCTGTTGCAAGGAGCTGGCGATGCTGCTGGCCATGCTGGAATCCTTGTCGTCGATGTCGGCATAGGCCATGGAATTCATGCTGGAGAACTGCAGCGAATTGAAAAAGCCCATGGTCAGGCTGAGCGGCACGATCAGCGATATCGGCGTGCTGCCGCTGACCAAGGAGAACAGGCTGATGGTGACGCCGATCAATACGGTGTTGACGATCAGCACTTGCCGGTAGCCGTATTTGTGCAATACCCGGGGAGCAATCAATTTCATGCCCATCGCCGCAAATGCGGAAGGCATCATCAGCAAACCCGATTGCCAGGCAGGCAAACCCATGCCGAGCTGATACAGCAGCGGCAGCAGGAACGGCAGGCCGCCTATACCCAGGCGCGTGATGAAACCGCCGACGACGGCGACGCGGAAGGTCCTTATCTTGAGCAGGCTGACGCGCAGCAAGGGATGCAGCGCCTGGTTGGCGTGCCAGCCGTAAGCCGCCAGCAGGCATACGGCCAGCACAAACAGCACCGCGCCGGAAGTGGCGTCGATCTGGTGTTCGCCGAAAATTTCCAGCAGCCAGGACAGCAGCGCCACGCCTGAGCCGTACAGCACCAGGCCTATCAGGTCGATCGGGCGCGGCTCGTCGCCATGATAGTCCGGCATGTAGCGGTGGATCAGGTACAGCGCGACCAGGCCGACCGGCACGTTGACAAAAAATATCTCGCGCCATGTCATCCAGTGCACGATCAACCCGCCCATCGTCGGGCCGAGCAGCGGGCCTATCAGCGCCGGAATGATCACAAAATTCATCGCCGCCAGCAATTCCGATTTGGGAAAGGTGCGCACGATGGCCAGCCTGCCGACCGGCATCATCATCGCCGCGCCCACCCCTTGCAGCAGCCGGGCAGCGACCAGCATCGGAGAATTGATCGAGATGCCGCACAGGATCGAGGCGATCGTAAATACCGTCACTGCAATCATGAACACCCGCTTGGTGCCAAAGCGGTCCGCCATCCAGCCGCTGATCGGGATGCAGACGGCCAGGCTCAGGATGTAGCTGGTGACGACGGCTTTCAGGCTCAACGGCGTAACGCCCAGGCTGTGGGCCATGGTGGGAATCGCGGTATTGACGATGGTGGAGTCCAATTGCTCCATGAACAGGGTCGTGGCGACGACCCATGGCAAATATCTTTTTGTTTCTATATTGGTCATCTTGGCCGGGAAGATCAGGCCTGCAATGAGGCCGTGTAATTTCGGGGGTAAGCGCAGAATTGCTATGTCGCAAGCAAGATGATAGTCGATTCTGGCTCCGTCTGTGCGCAGGCGCGGGGCGGACCTCAATAAAAAAAGCCGGGCTTCTCGACGAAGCCCGGCTTTTGGCGATGCAGTCGGCGCTTAGAAATTGGCCCTGAACTGCACGCCATAGGCACGCGGCTCGTTCAGGATACCTGTCAGGTTGTCGAAGTCGATCCCGGCGACGACTTGCTGCTTGTTGGTGATATTGCGGCCATACGCAGCGACTTCGTATTTGCCGTTATCCCATTTGTACCCGACACGCAAGCCGCCCAGCAACAAGGGTTTGGCCGTGTACTCTTTGGACTCATACAAGAACTCATTGAATTCGCCCTTGTAGGACCAGTCGGTGAAAGCATATAGGTCGCCATTGCCCACAGGTACAGAGTAACGCAGGGTAAAGTTGCCTACCCATTTCGGCGCTTGCGGCAGCGGATTGCCGTTGATCGACACCGTGCCAGGCAGGGGGCCGGGAGCATTGGTCACAGTGCAACCGTTGCCGCAAGGGGCTGCGAATAGCGATGGATCCTTGATCTCGGTTTTATTGTAGCTGGTGCTGATAGTGGCTTTCCAATTGCGGTTCAGGTTTGCTTGCGCTTCCAGTTCAAAGCCCTGGCCTGTCACCTTGTCGGCGTTAACCAGCTTGTTCTGGTTGACGGCGCCGCTGCCGGCAGTCAGCTGCATGTCTTTCACGCGATACTGGAATACGGAAGCGCTGATACGGGCAGTGTTGTCCAACAGATCTTTCTTGATACCGGCTTCGACGGACAGGTTTTTCTCGGAGTTGGCCACTGAAATATCATTACCGAACAGCACTCGGCCCTGGATACTTGGGGCGCGGTAGCCGGTTGCAATACGGCCGTAGACGCTGGTGGTGGCGTCCACTAGGTAGTTGGCGCCCAGATCCCAGCTTATGTTGGTGGAACGCGGATTTGCCGTCAACACTGGAGTGCCGGTATCGCCAGGACCTGCGCCCGGAGTGACATAGCGTTTCGCATCAAAGTCTTTCTTGTCATCCGTGTAGCGCAGGCCGGCGCTCAGCTTCAGCTTGTCGTTGACTGCATAAGTCAAGTTGCCAAAGGTTGCCCATGACTTGGCGTGTTGATGCTGATTGGCGTAGCCATCCTGCGGATTGCCTGGCGCCAGTGAATTGTAGTCAAAGCTGTCAACCTGGATGTCTTCCTTGAAGAAATACACGCCGCCTATCCATTGCAACGGATCCTTGGTATTGGATTGCACGCGGAACTCTTGCGTGAGCTGTCTCAGGAAAGGCAGACCGTCGGCCGTTTCTGCAGGGAAGGGGATAAAGCCTGGCCCCATGGGCAACGCGAACGACGCACCGTAGCCGCCGTCAACGTCGGCACGGCTGTAAACTTTTGCCCTGTCGTAGCCTGTGACCGAATACAGGCTGACGCCATCGAGATCCCATTTCAGGCGCATGTTGAGGCCGCTGGAAGTCAGGGTCTGCTTGTTGACGCCATCGGTCGGATAGCTGTCATAGCTGAAGCCAGGTACGATATTGTTGGTGCCTTTTTGGATGATGTTGGCGCGGAACAAGGTCGCATTACCTGCCATGTCGCGGCCATGGGCGCTGAACAGCGCGGTAAATCCTGCGTCCTTATATTGGAATTGCAGGCGCGCCGCGTTATCGTGATAGCCTTCAAATGATTTGGTCCCGGTATTCGGATTGGGGTTGGTGTTATAGACGCGGTCATCCCGGCTTTGCGACTGGCCGGAGAAGCGCATTGCCCATCTGTCGCTGAGCGGCACGTTGATTGCGCCTTCCAGGTTGATAGCGCCATAGTTGCCATAACCCACGTTGGCGTAACCTTCAAATACATTGGTGGGCTTGGCGGAGTCGAACTTGACCACGCCTGCCGGTGAGTTGCGGCCGAACAGCGTGCCTTGCGGGCCGCGCAAGACCTCAACATTTTCCACGTCAAAAACAGGGAAGCCTTTCAGGATTGGACTTTCTTGCACTACTTCGTCAAAAATCAGGCCGACCGGTTGCGATGCATTCATGTCGAAATCGGTATTGCCCAGGCCGCGGATGTAGAAACGCGGGAAGGTGCGGCCGAAATCGGATTCAACGTTCAGGCTGGGGACGCGCTGGGCCAGGAAGGTAATATCCTGGCCGCTGGTGTTGTAAGTATCCAGTGCCTCACCTTTGATTGCGGAGATAGACAGCGGCACTTCGCGCAGGTTTTCCGAACGGCGCGAACCGGTGACGATGACTGTTTCCAGTTTGTTTGACTCGGCCGCACTGTCGGCCGCTACGATGGTTGCCGGTGCTGTTTGCGCCAGCGCGGCATGTATCGGAAAGGCGGATGCCACCGCCAAAGCGATCAGCGAACGTGTTGCCCTAAGCATGGCCATTTTATTTACGAACTTCTTTTGCATGTGCTCTTCCTCGGTTATTTATTTCATCTACACGAAATATTGCTTCCAATACTTATGACAGTATCTCTCTTTGCAACGGCCTCTTTTTAAGACGCAAACGTTTGCGCATGCGTTTTAGCCATTAACCGCCACCCTCAAAAACATGTCAAGATTTAGTCATAATCTTATGAACAATTCACCAAAATGGAGCGGAATCTGTTGTGGATTCAAGACAATTATTGATTGCGAGAAATTTTGGTGCAGTGCACTCACCAAGCTGGATCGCCGGAGCGGATGTTGTCATAGACAGGTACCTGGTTTCTGATGTTAATTTCTGTAACGCATTGATTTTTATATGTTTTTTATGGTGATGAACGAGGCGTGCCGCAATGGGCATTCAATCTTGGCGTTGTTTGGTTTTCTGGAGATATCCATCTTTTCAATGTTAGATTGGGACTCTCTTTTTCCTGCTGCAGGGCGCTCGGCGACCGGTGGATAGAGCGTCATCGAACATCGCCGTACAATAAGCGCAGCATCAGATCAAGGACACTTCATGGCGAGCATCATTATCCCGATTCCCAACCTGGATTTCGACCCCAGCGAAGTTGCTATTCCCTGGAAAATATTGAGCGAACTTGGGCACCAGATTGTGTTTGCAACGCCGGATGGCCGGCAGGCGGAGGCCGATCCGCAGATGCTGAGCGGCGAGGGATTGGATTTCTGGGGCTTTATACCAGTGCTCAAAAAAATGAAGGTATTGGGCCTGAGCTTAAGGGCCAATGCCGACGCGCGTCACGCGTACCGCTTGATGCGGGGCGATGAAGCGTTCTGCCGGCCGTTGGCATATTCAGAGCTTAAAGCGGATGACTATGACGGCCTGCTGCTGCCGGGCGGTCATAGGGCGCGCGGCATGCTCGCCTATCTGGAGAATGAGGGCCTGCATCATTTCGTTGCCGAGTTTTTTGATGCTGGCAAACCCGTGGCGGCGATTTGCCACGGCGTGCTGGTTGCCGCCAGAAGCATTTCTGCGCGCAGCGGCAAGTCCGTCCTGTTTGGACGGCAGACCACAGCACTGACCTGGAAGCTGGAAAACGCTGCCTGGTCGCTGATGAAATATGCGGGCAGGTTCTGGGATGCTGCGTACTATCGCACCTATCTCGAGGACAAGGACGAGCCGGCGGGCTACTGGAGTGTGGAGGCTGAGGTCAAAAGGGCGCTGGCACGGATAAGTGATTTCCAGGATGTGGCCAAGACCGCGCCGGGATTTTTTCGCAAAACCAGCGGTTTGTTCAGAGACAGCGCCACAGACGATAGCCCGGCATTCGTCGTGGTGGACGGCAATTACGTGTCGGCCCGTTGGCCGGGCGACGTGCACCGTTTCGCGACAGTGTTCGCAGATTTGCTAAAAAAACAGGCGGCGGACACGCTTGCCGAAGCATCCGCTGCATCTATGGCTGCTACGATCCAGAGGATCAATCGCCGCTGATATAGTTGTTGCACATCGTAATCAGTGCCGACAACTTATCCGCATCCGGCCTAGCCTGCAATACCGCCTTGACTTCTGCAATCTGGGCGCGGCTGGGAATTATTTCAGTTGGGCAATCGCACATCCATCCAATCAGCATTGCGGTGATTTTTTTCGGTGACAGGTTTGCTACTTCCTTGCGGGTAGGGACATGGCAAGGTTTTTTATCGTAGGTTTTGCACCACTGCTCTGCTGCTGTCAAATTGCTTAATGGAACGCCAAATCTATCGCTTTCAGGTTCATTTCTCATGCTTCACTTTTGTTCGTTGATCTT
>DATHMC010000428.1:0-7860 GCA_035487495.1 Undibacterium sp. | reverse complement strand
CACCAACAATTGGCGTAACCATGACCACTATCGCAAAAACCATTTCAGCCAGGACTGCCCATCGCTTCAACTATGCGTGGCTGGTGCTTGGACTCATCTTTGTAGTACTGCTGGCCGCCGCGGGAATACGTGCCACACCTGCCGTAATGATCGTTCCGCTGGAGCAGGAATTCGGCTGGAATCGCGCCACTATCTCGTTTGCGATCTCCGTCAATATTGCGCTGTATGGATTGATCGGCCCGTTCTCGGCGGCAGCGATGCAGCGCTTCGGCGTGCGCCCCGTCGTCTTGATCGGGCTCTGCTTGCTGTCGGCCGGCACTGCGCTGAGTACCTTCATGCAGTTGCCCTGGCATATGGTGCTGACTTGGGGTTTGCTGGTAGGGGCGGGCAGCGGGGTGGCAGCAACCACGCTGGCCGCGACTATCGTCAGTCGCTGGTTCGAAACGCGCCGCGGTCTGGCGATGGGTTTGCTGACGGCCAGTTCGGCAACCGGGCAAATGGTGTTCCTGCCCTTGATGGCGTCTATGGTTGGCCATTACGGCTGGCGTTCGGTGGCCTTCCTGGTGGCTGCCGTCGCGGCATTGGCGGTGCCGCTGATAGCGATCTTCCTGCCTGAGCGCCCCAGGGATCTGGGCTTGAAAATGTACGGCCAGACCGAAGAGACGGATGCCGCCACCCTGGCGGCGGAGTCCAGCAAAAAGAATCCATTCATGATTGCCATCGATGCCTTGCGCAGTTCCGTGAAGATGCGCGATTTTTGGTTGCTGTTCATCAGTTTTTTCGTCTGCGGCATGAGCACCAACGGTTATATCGGCACGCAGTTCATCGCCATGTGCGGCGATTACGGCATTACGGCGGTGGGCGGCGCCAGCATACTGGCGGCAATGGGCATGCTGGACCTGGTGGGCACCACGCTGTCCGGCTGGCTGACCGATCGCTACAACTCGCGCGTGCTGCTGTTCTGGTACTACGGCTTGCGCGGCCTGGCCTTGTTGTTCCTGCCGCATGCGTTTGGCTTGGGTTATTTCGGTCTGCCGATCTTCGCGATATTTTACGGCCTGGACTGGATCGCTACCGTGCCGCCGACGGTACGCCTGGCCAATGACGTGTTTGGGCGTCTGGCGGCGCCCATTGTATTCGGCTGGATAGCGGCCGGGCATCAACTCGGTGCTGCGTTTGCGAATTTCCTGTCCGGCAGCCTGCGTTCCAGCCTCGGCACTTACACGGCGTCTTCCATGCTGATGGGGGCGGTCTGCATTGGCTGTGCGGTGATGGTGTTGCAGATCAAGGGGCAGCAAGACAGCAAGGGAATACCGGCGACGGCTTGAGATTTGCTTCGGCAAAAAAAGAAAACCTGTCTTCCAGCCTTACCTTGTTAGGCAAGGGGGGCAGGCTACGATAACACCGCCATAAACCATTTTTGGGGATGTTCGCCCACTATCCTGAGTCCTGGCGATGCAGCCCCGGGGCATAAATATGTCGGTGCGCGGTAAACGCACATACCTGGACATTTGCCGGTTTGTCATCCGGTTTTCAGAAAAATGGCACATAATAGATAGATAAGAGGCGACCTTGCCCGGAGCAAACACGAGGCATAGTGCGCGTGGGAGGCTCTGGTTATCTTTTTTATGATTTATTTTCAATTTGCCCAGGAGTTCCGCTGGCGCTACCGCGCGGGATCGAGATCATGATTCGATATTCGCATGGATGCCGGCTGGCATGCCTGTTGTTTATCGCTTGCGCCAATGCGGTTATCGCTCCGGCCGTATCTGCCGCAGAATGCAAGAAGGTGGTCATCTCTGCCGATCCCGCCTATCCTCCGCTGCACTGGTACGACGGCAAGACGCTGCAGGGCGCCAGCATAGAAATAGCGGCAAGAGTATTTCATGAGCTCGACATACCTTACGAGATTCGCTATGTCGGCCCCTGGAGTCGCGTACTGCATAGCGCCGAACTGGGTGAAATTGATGTGATCGCGACATTAAAAATGACGCCTGAGCGCCTCGGTTACCTTGAGTTCACTTCCCATCCGGCATTTGCCAACCCTGTCGCCGTTTTTGTGCCGCGCAACTCGAAGCTCCATTATTCCAAATGGGATGACTTGATCGGTTTGCGCGGCGGAATCACGCGCGGCAACAAATTCGGAAACGGCTTCGACGAATTCCTGGAAGTCTATCTCACCATCGACGGCGCCAATCTGCCCGAATCCAGTTTCAAGAAAATGGCGATAGGCAGGATAGATTATTTCATCACCGGCTTATACACTGGCCTGGCCTACATCGCCGAACACGGCCAAGAGTCCGAATTCACCGCATTGACGCCCTATGTCGTCGAGACGCAAAACCGCATGGGCTTTGTTAAAAACAGCCCCTGCATCAAATACTTGCCGGCTTTCGATAAGCGCCTGGGAGAGATGCAGCGTCAGGGGGCGACACAAGTGATCCTGGATCGCAACCTGGAGCGCTGGCGCGTATTGTCACGTGAAAGCAAGAAAGCCCACTAGCACTCGTTTCATCAATAGAAATGAGTGCGAATGGGCTTATAGGGATGCGGCCTTGCTTTGCCGATCGCAGGCTTCAGGCAGCCAGCAATTCGCCTATGGCCTGGCGCGACCCAGCGATGGCTTTTGCCACGGCTTCTTCGCCCATCGCCACGCCTTCGCTATGGATGAATGTGACGTCGGTGATGCCGATGAAGCCCAGCACGGCGCGCAGATAGCTCTCCTGGAAGTCCATTGCCGCGGCCGGGCCTTGCGTATAGACGCCGCCGCGCGACGTAAATACATACACTTTCTTGCCTTGCATCAGGCCGACCGGACCGTTAGCGGTGTACTGGAAAGTCAGGCCGGCGCGGGCAACGTGGTCTACCCAGGCCTTGAGCGTCGAGCTGATGCCGAAGTTATACATCGGCGAGCCGATGACGACGACGTCGGCTTCTTTCAACTGGGCTACCAGGCGGTCGGACAGCGCGATGGTTTGTGCCTGTTCGGGCGAGCGCTGGTCTGCCGGCGTGAAGAAGGCGCCCATCATTTGCTCGGTCAGATGCGGCACCGGATTAGTCGCCAGATCCAATGTGGTGACGGTGTCGCCGGCGTGACTGGCTTGCCATTTGTCCAGGAACTCGGTCGTCATTTGACGGGAGATGGAACCATTGCTGCGGACGCTGGTGTTGATGTGTAAAAGCTTGCTCATGATATGTCTTTCAAAAAAGGAGTGACGGACAGCCGGACCGATAATGCCGGCGTGGATTCAACTGCGAATTAAGCGGATTTTGCTACTTGTTTTTCATTCAGGTAAACCAGGACCAGTCCGCCGAAAATAGCCAGGTTTTTCAGGAATTGCGTGAACTGGTTCTGGAAGCTGGCGGCATCGGCGCTCCAGAACGCATGGAAGGTGGCTGTGACGGGAATCAGGAACAGTGCGATCAGCAAGGCCGCCCAGCGCGCCTGGAAACCCAGGATCAGCAACAGCCCGCCGCCGACTTCAATCGCAATCGTTGCCGCCAGCAACAAACTGGCGAACGGCAATCCGGCGCTGGCCATCCAGCCGGCGACGCCGGCAAATCCGGCGATCTTGCCCAGGCCGGAGATCAGGAACAGGGCGCCGATCAATGCACGGCCGGCGCGGTAGGCATTTTTGTTGAGTTCTTGCATGATGATTTCCTTCAATAGAAATAGATGTCGGTTGAATAAGGTTTATTGCCGGATCTTTGCTCTGCTGGCTTTGTTTCAGCGTTGGAGCAATTCTATGACCTATCCATTGTTCTGAAAAGTGGGATAATTTAGAATAAAATGTTCTAAATACTTGATAAGGTGATCTATGCCGTTACCTAAAATTCCGCGCGCACCCACGCTGGACCAGATCCAGGTCTTCCTCGCCGTCGTGGAGGCCGGCAGCTTTGTCGGCGCTGCCAGGCGGCTCAGTCGCGCCACCTCGGTGATCAGTTATGCGATAGCCAACCTGGAGTCGCAACTGGAACTGGAGCTATTCGACCGCCATGCCACCCGCAAGCCGCAATTGACCGACGCCGGCCGCGCAGTATTGGCCGAGTTGCGCAAGGTATCGATGGGCGTGGACGATCTGCTGGCCAAGGCCAGGGGCTTGCTGACCGGGCTGGAAGCGGAGGTGGTGCTGGTGGCGGACGTGATGTTTCCTACCGCCTGGGTGGTGGAAGTGATGCAGGATTTCCAGAAGACCTTCCCTACGGTAGGCTTGCGCCTGCATGTCGAGGCATTAGGCGCCGTCGCCCAGCACGTGCTGGACGGCAGCGCCACCGTCGGCGTCAGCGGGGCGGTAGAAGTGAAGGCCGCGCAATTGGAGCGCCATACTTTTGCCGGGATCAGGCTGATACCGGTCGCCGCACCTTCGCATCCGCTCAGCCTGCACCAGGGGGAGCTGACGCAAGCGCTGGCGCGCAACTACCAGCAACTGGTGCTGACCGATCGCTCGCGGCTGACGGAGGGCCAGGATTTCGGCGTGGTCGCAGTTCGTACCTTAAGATTGACCGACCTGAACGCGAAGTATGCGCTGCTGCTGGCGGGAGTAGGCTGGGGCAGCATGCCGGAAACGATGGTCAGGGATGACATCGCCTCCGGCCGCCTGAATGAGCTTCAATCAAGGGAGTGGCAACATGCGACCTATCGTTTCCAGACGCTATGCCGCACCGATGTGCCGCCGGGGCCGGCTGCGCGCTGGATGTTGCAGCGCTTCATGGATACATCCTGGGTAGTGTGAAAGGAAGTTGAGCAGCAGAGCGATGGCATCTGGCAGCATAGCGTCAGCGCCGCCCGCAATGATAGATGCCGCTGTTGATTTTCAAGCCTGGCAGCTGATGCGGTATGTCAGGCTTCGTCGCCCGTGCTTTCGGCAGCACTGACGACACTGAGCACCGCGTCGCGTTTGTCCAGCAAATGCCGGCGCAGCACGGCAGCCAGTTGCTTGCCGTCGCGCGCATCCAATGCCTTGATCATTTCTTCGTGGTCGTGCACCGCGCTATCCCATTTGTCGACCTTGAAATTGGACTTGAAGCGCAATGCCTGCAGGCGCCGGTTCATTGCAATATAGGTTTGCCTTAATACCGAGTTGCGGGCCGCTTCATTGATCTTATTATGGATGGCCTGATTGCGGCTGTAATAACCCGGCAAGTCGTTTTGCGCCTTGCAGGACAGCATCGCATAGTGCAGGGCCTTGATCTCGGCCAGTTCTACCGGGGTGATGCGCTCGCACGCCAACTCGCCTGATAATGCCTCCAGGCCGCTCATCAGTTCAAAGGTTTCCCATATCTCGGTCTCGGTCATGCGTGAAACCGAGGCGCCGCGGTTAGGCAATATTTCTACCAGGCCCTCAGCGCCCAGCACCTTCATCGCTTCGCGCAGCGGGGTGCGGGAAATGCCCAGCGTTTCGCACAATTCGCGCTCATTCAATTTGGTGCCGGGGGACAGGGTGCCTTCAACGATCAGGTTGCGCAGATGCTCCACCACGGTATCGTGCAAACGCTGGCGCTCCAGGCGCATGTTCGGGAGGGCGCCTGCTGCTTGTCCGGTTTCTAAAATTGTATTTTGCATGCAAATTCCTATTTTCTCTTACAGAGTGATTTTAACTCATAAGTGTTTTAACCGAAATAGCAATGGTCCCGGACTATGTAAAACTTGGTGAATCATTTTTTAGTGGAATAGCCCGTTTTTCCACGAAAAATCCTCTATTTTCTATGAAAATCACGAAAATCTGGCTTGAATTTTAAGGTGTGGCGGGTGTGGCCGGCAATATGGCGGCCACCCAGATATTCGATCTATATTCAAAATAGCACTTTACCTTCCAAATTTCATCTGCTAAAGTATTTTGTATACAAAATTCAATTTTAAAAAGGAGATGCCAGTGTTAAAACTCAACTTCCATCCTGCAGGCCGCCATTTTCTGCAAATCCCCGGCCCCAGCCCGGTACCCGACCGCATCCTGCGCGCGATGAGTTATCCGACGATAGATCATCGCGGCCCCGAATTCGGCGCGCTGGGTTTACAGGTGCTGGAAGGTATCAAGAAAATTTTCAAGACCGAACAACCGGTGGTCATCTATCCGGCATCCGGCACCGGCGCCTGGGAAGCGGCGCTGGCCAATACCCTCAGCCCTGGCGATACGGTATTGATGTATGAGACCGGCCACTTTGCGACGCTGTGGAAAAAGATGGCCGAAGCGCTGGGCCTGAAGCCCGAGTTCCTCGGCCTGCCCGGCATAGAAGGCTGGCGCCGCGGCGTCCAGGCCGACCTGATAGAAGAAAGGCTGCGGGCCGACAAGCAGCACGTGATCAAGGCTGTGTGCGTGGTGCATAACGAAACCTCCACCGGCGTAACGTCCAACATCGCCGCGGTTCGCAAAGCGATCGACGCCGCCGGCCATCCGGCGCTGCTGCTGGTGGATACGATTTCCGGTCTGGCTTCGGCAGATTACCGGCATGACGAATGGGGCGTGGACGTGACCGTGTCCGGCTCGCAAAAGGGCTTGATGCTGCCGCCCGGCATCAGCTTCAATGCCGTTTCCAAAAAAGCGCTGGAGGCCGGCAAGTCCGCCAAATTGCCGCGCGCATTCTGGGACTGGAGCGAAATCATAGAAATGAACAAGACCGGCTACTGGCCGTACACACCCAACACCAATCTGCTGTATGGCTTGTCGGAGGCGCTGGACATGATCCTGGGCGAGGGCCTGGACAATGTATTCGCCCGCCACCAGCGCCTGGCCGCCGCTTGCCGCGACGCGGTGCGTGCCTGGGGCCTGGAAGTGCAGTGCGCCGACCCGGAAGTCTATTCGCCGGTGCTGACCGGCGTGATGACGCCGACAGGCTTCGACGCCGACGCGATCCGCAAAACCATTTACGAAAACTACGATATGTCTCTCGGTACCGGCCTGGGCAAACTGAAGGGCCGCATGTTCCGCATCGGCCACTTGGGCGAAGCCAACGACCTGACGTTGATGGCGACGCTGGCCGGTTGCGAAATGGGCCTGAAACTTGCCGGTGTGCCTTTGGCCGGCAGCGGCGTAGCAGCAGCGATGCAGTACCTGACGACGCACCGGGCGAAGCAAGTTTGAGCTTGCAGTGACCAGGCTGATGAACCTTGCGCAGACAAGGTCATCACCGCGACACCTGGGATGGTTGGAATACGCTGTTACGTCAATAAACCAATGGAGACAAAGAATGAAACGATCAGGTTTTCGTGCAACAAGTGTTGTGCTGCTTATGCTGTGTTTGATGTATTTCATCACCTACCTGGATCGCGTGAACGTTAGTACCGCAGCCGCAGGTTTCGGCAAGGATTTTAATCTGAGCAAGACTGAAATCGGCTTGGTGTTTTCTGCGTTTGCCTATCCTTACCTGGTGTTCCAGATCATCGGCGGCTGGGTCAGCGATCGCTTCGGCGCGAAACGCACGCTGATCGTGTGCGGCGCCTTGTGGGCCGTAGCCACGATACTGACCGGCTTTGCCGGCGGCCTGATCTCTTTGCTGCTGGCGCGCCTGCTGCTCGGCCTGGGCGAGGGCGCCACGTTTCCCGCCGCTACGTCGGCGATGTCGCGCTGGGTCAAGAAAGAAAACCGCGGCTTTGCGCAGGGCATCACGCACGCCTTTGCCCGCATCGGCAACGCGGTGGCGCCGGCGGCGGTGGTCTTCATCATGGCGGCGTATGGATGGCGGATGTCGTTCTATATGTGCGGCGCGCTCAGCCTGGTCTGGGTAGTGGCGTGGATGCTGGTGTTTACCGAAGATCCGGCGGATCATCCCGGCGTATCGAAGGAAGAACTGGCTGGACTGCCTGCCGTAAAAAAGAAGAACGTGCAGATACCGTGGGGACCGCTGGGAAAACGCATGGCGCCG
>DATHMC010000427.1:0-12293 GCA_035487495.1 Undibacterium sp. | reverse complement strand
GCCTGGTCCCAGGCCTGGAGCACGACTTTTTCTTCTGGGCCTTCACCGTCTTTTTCATTGAGCTGTGCGACAATCGGCACCGGCAGGGAGCCGGCCACCTGCTTTAACTGCGCATCAAATAATTCATTGGCCTCTTCGCGGACTTTCATGAAGAGTGCGCCGCTGGCGGCGAGCGAGCACACCAGCGCGCCGCCCAGCAGCGACAGCAGCAATTGCTGGCGAATGGTCCTCATGCCTGCTCAAGCACGATGTAGCCGACGCCGCGCACGTTCTTGATGAAATCCGTGCCCAATTTTTTTCGCAAATGATGGATATACACCTCCACCGTATTGCTTTCCACCTCTTCCGACCAGCCGTATAACTTCTCCTCCAGCTGGGCCTTTGAAATCACCTGCCCCGGAGGATCGACCAGTGCCTGCAACAGCGCAAACTCACGCGCAGAAAGCGGCAGCGGCACGCCTTCGAACGTAGCCGCATGGCTTGCCGGATTGAGCACCAGACCGCGGCAGGTAATCGCCGGCTGGAGGCGCCCGGCATTTCGTCTCAATATTGCGCGGATGCGGGCGAACAATTCATCCAGGTCGAAGGGCTTGATCAGATAGTCGTCTGCACCGATATCCAGGCCCAATACTCGTTCTGCGGTCGTATCGCGGGCGGTCAATATCAAGACCGGCGCAAGCCCGCCCTGTTTGCGGTAATCCCTCAAGACCTCCAGTCCGCTCTTTTTCGGCAAGCCAAGATCAAGCAGCACGACGTCGTAGACATCATTCGCGAGCGCCAGCGAAGCGCCGATGCCGTCACGAACGCGGTCGACCGCATAATTTTCGGCCCGCAGGCCTTCTTCTACGCTTTCGCCTATCATTCTGTCATCTTCTATCAGCAGCACACGCATGCAGGTTTCCTTACGGCACATGGATCATGCCTGCTATTGTAAGAGATTAAATCTTAAGGCAAGCTTAACGCCGGCTTGCATAACGGCATCGACGACGTTCCCTGTCCGCTTAAGGATGGCTTAAGGATTGAAAATGTAAGATGCTTTCCCAGTTGCTATGAGGCGGCGCTCGCAGTGCGGACGTCGATGTGGAAATCAGACTATAGAACGACGCCAATGAGAAGGTACTACCTGCCGTTATTGTGCTGTGCACTGAGCGCCTGCGCCGGCTACCAGGCCAAGCCGCTCCCTGCCGCATCCTCTTTGCAGGACCAGATTCCCCATCTGGTCGTAGATGCACGATCGCTGCCCTTCCCCGAACTTGCCGCTCATCCTTTCGAGCCATCGGACGGGCTGGACATGACGGAACTGGCAACACTGGCCGTGCTGAATAATCCCGAACTGAAGATCGCCAGGGACGACGCTGGCATCGCACGCGCGCAGGCTTTTTCCGCCGGATTGCTGCCCGATCCGCAATTGGCCCTGAGCCGGGACCTGTCAAATTCGGCAGGGCCGGGCTCCACCAAGGCATTCAGCTATGGCCTGAGCTACGACATCGGGGCGCTGATCAGTCATTCTGCCACATCCTCGGCGGCCAAATCCGAGGCAAAAAAAACGGACCTGAATCTGTTGTGGCAGGAATGGCAAGTTGTATCGCAAGCCCGGCTGCTGTATATCAAATTAATGCAGGGCCAGAAATCAAGGGTAATCCTTGAGGAGAATCGCGCCATGTTTGCAGACCGCTTGCGGCGCACTCAGCTTGCGCTGGAAAAGGGCTTGCTCACGAATGATGTCGTTACGCCAAACTTGACGGCATTGCAAGACGTGCAAAAGCAGCTTGACGATCTGGAACGTCAGACCAATCAAAACCGGCACGAGCTAAACGCACTGCTGGGCCTAAAACCGGAGGTCCCGGTGCCTTTGCAAGACAGCACTATGCCAGCTGCGCTGGATGACGCTGCCGTTCTTGCCGCCCTCGCCGGCCTGCCGCACCGGCGCCCCGACCTGCTTGCCCTGGAAGCCGGTTACCAGGCGCAGGATCAGCGCTATCGCGCAGCGCTGCTGGCGCAGTTTCCTGCGCTGAACATCGGCTTGACGCATGCGCGCGACTCCAGCGGCATTTATTCGAATGGCGTCGGCCTCACCCTGACCTTGCCGATCTTAAACCGCAATCGCGGCAATATCGCGATAGAACAGGCGACGCGTCAAAAGCTGTACGACGAATATCAGCAGCGCCTGAATACCGCCAACAGCGATATCCACAAAATCCTGGCGGACCAACGCATCAATATCCGCCAACTGCAGGACATGCAGGCGGGAATAAGCCAGCTCGCCGCTGCGGCAAAGCAGACTGAACAAGCGTTCCGGCAAAAAAACGTCGATGCCCTGAACTACGCTAATGTCCACGCTACGCTGCTGGCGAAACGAATCGAGGAGCTTAATCTTCAACAAGCCATCCTTGAACAAAGAGTCTCATTGCAGACATTGATAGGCGGCGATTTGCCTGTCGCAACCTCTTATGAGAGCGGTAATCCATGAAACAGAAAGTCATACTGACAGGCCTGCTGACGGCTGCCATCCTGGGCGGCGCATTGTGGTGGTTCAAGCTGCATGGCAGCACCCAGGCGAGTGCCGAAGCACCTGAAAAAACCGCGGAGGAAACGAGCGCGCTGGTGACAAGCCAATTGGTCAGCCGGCAATCGCTGGATAACTCTCTTTTGGTATTTGGCGACGTTGCTACCGGAAAAGCAACCGCGATCAATTTTCCGCAGGCCGGACAGATTTCCCGGATGCAGGTTGTGGCCGGCCAGCAAGTGCATCGCGGCGATGAGCTCGCCCTGTTGACCACCGATCCGACCGCACAAGCCGGCTATGCGCAGGCGCTGAGCGCCGCCAGATTTGCAGGCAACGAATTGCGCAGGAATGAAGAACTATTCGCACTCCAGTTGGCGACGCAATCACAACTGGATGCCGCCCGAAAACAGTTGCAGGATGCGGACTCCAACCTGGCCGCCCAGAAAAAACTTGGCGGCGAAACAGGTGCGGCAAAGGTGCTGGCGCCGTTTGATGGCGTAGTAACTGCGCTCACTGCCGGGCAAGGCGACCGCATCGCTGCGGGCGCGCCGCTGATGCAATTGGGTCGCACGGACATCTTGCGCATTCAGCTCGGCATTGAGCCGGCGCAAAGCCGCCTGGTCAGCGTCGGCATGCAAGTCAGCATCGCCACCATACAAGACACGGCGAAAACCATTTCTGCAAAAGTGAGCGAAATACAAAACCTGGTCGATCCCAAGACCCAATTGGTCGGCGCCATTGTAGAATTGCCGGCAAATAAGGCGCCCTCGCTGGTTCCCGGCATGCGTATACAAGCTGTCATTCAGCTTGGAAAAAACCTGCTATGGTCGGTTCCAAGACAAGCTATATTGAACGATGAAAACGGCGCCTACCTGTTCCAGGTCGCGGCAGGGAAAGCGCATCGGGTTGCAGTAGTCAAGTTAGTTGAGAACGCCGCCAATTTTGGCGTGGACGGCAAGCTCGATGCGGCGCTCCCGGTAGTGGTGCTCGGCAACTACGAGCTACAGGATGGCATGTCGGTGCGTGAGGCGGCACGATGAGCGTCAGTACCTGGACCCAGTCGCATCGCCGCTCGCTGCTGTTTCTATTGATGATGCTGGCGATCGCCGGGGTCGTCGCAGCGTTCAAACTACCGGTCTCCTTATTCCCGACGGTCGATTTCCCCCGCGCCGTGGTTGCTCTGGATGCAGGCGATCAGCCGGCGGAACAGATGGAGATGCTGGTGACGCGCCCGGTGGAAGAAGCAGTGCGGCGCGTGCCCGGCGTGCGCAATGTGCGTTCCACGACCAGCCGCGGATCGGCGGAAATCTCGGTCAATTTTGACTGGGGACGCGACATGGCCTCGTCTGCACTGCAGATCAATGCCGCCATTGCGCAGATACTGGCGCAGTTACCGGCCGGCACCCAGGTGTCGACCCGCCAGATGGATCCGACGGTCTTCCCCATTATTGCCTATAGCCTGACCGCTGCCAGCCTGTCGCCGACGCAACTGCGCGATCTCGCTGAATACGAACTCAGGCCCTTGCTCTCCAGTGTCGACGGCGTATCGCGCGTGCAGGTGCTGGGCGGCGCGATAGAAGAATACAGGGTCACCGTAGACCCGATGAAACTGAAGGCCTACGACCTGACATTTGACGACGTATCGAAGACACTCGCCAGCACCAATGTGGTCAGTGCCGTCGGCCGGCTGGAAGATCACTATAAATTGTACCTGGCGATTTCCAATACCCGCCTTCAAAATATCGAACAGGTAAGGCAAAGCATACTCAGGAATCAGGCCAACGGCATGGTGCGCCTGAGCGATGTTGCGGTAGTGGAGCAATCGACGGTGCCCGGCTGGACCCGGGTCACCGCGGACGGCAAGAACGCGGTGCTGTTCTCGGTGTATCAGCAGCCGGGCAGCAATAGCGTGCAGATAGCGACGGACATCAAGGAAAAATTGAGCGCATACCGCTCTCAATTGCCGGCGGGTGTGAAGATCGCCAACTGGTACGACCAAAGCCAGCTGGTGCTGGAGTCTGCGTCCAGCGTGCGCGATGCGGTGCTGATAGGCATCGCCCTGTCGGCGCTGGTCTTGCTGTTCTTCCTGCGCAACCTGAAAGTGACGCTGATCGCGATCGTCGTCGTGCCGGCGGTTCTATCTACTACCGTCGTCTTGTTGTACGTGCTGGGCATGAGTTTCAATATCATGACCCTGGGAGGGATGGCCGCAGCGGTGGGTCTCATCATCGATGACGCGATCGTGATGATCGAGCACATCATACGCAGGCTGCAGGGCGGCGACGGACAAATGCATGAACGGGTGATGAGCGCGGCCATCGAATTTATCCGGCCGCTGGCCGGATCAAGCGCTTCGACCTTGGTCATTTTCGCTCCGCTCGCCTTCCTGAGCGGCGTCACCGGAGCGTTCTTTAAGGCCCTGTCGCTGACCATGGCCGCGGCCCTGTTTATTTCATTCCTGATCACCTGGCTGGCGGTGCCGCTGCTGGCGGATCGTTTCCTGAATGAAAAGGATGCCGAGCACGAAGTGGAAACGCGCCTGATCAAATGGCTGCACGCCCGCTACGAGCGGCTGCTGCGTACTTTACTGGACCGTCCCGTGCTCATCCTGGCCGGAATAATACCGATGATGGCGATAGGCTGGATCGCGTTCCAGCACGTAGGCTCCGGCTTCATGCCGTCAATGGATGAGGGAGGATTCGTGCTGGACTATCAAAGTGCACCCGGAACCGCGCTGACGGAGACGGATCGCCTGCTGCGCCAGGTGGAAGAGATTGTAAAGACCACACCGGATGTTGAAACCTATTCGCGGCGCACGGGAACCGGTCTTGGCGGCGGCTTGAGTGAAGCGAATCAGGGCGACTTCTTTGTACGCCTGAAGCCCTTCCCACGCCGCCCTGTGGACGAAGTGATGGACGATATCCGGACTAAGGTCGAGCACAATGTTCCGGGATTAAAAATTGAAATGGCGCAATTGATGGAGGACCTGATCGGCGACCTGACCGCAGTTCCGCAGCCGATTGAAATCAAGCTCTTTGCGGAAAATCCTGCGCAATTGGGCGCGGTCGCTAAAAAAGTCGCCGATAAGATTGCAAAAATAAACGGCATTGTCGATGTGAAGAACGGCATTAATCCGGCCGGCGACGCCCTGGATATACACATTGACGCGATCAAGGCCACGGTCGAAGGCATGGACGCGGACAGCATTACCAAAAGCATCAACAATGCATTGACCGGTAACGTGGCAACGCAGATCACCGGCGCAATAAAAACCATAGGCGTTCGCGTCTGGGTGCCGAAATCGCTGAGAAATACGGATACCGATCTAGGCAATCTGCTGATTCGCGCTCCTGACGGGCATGCCTTTCCCTTGAAGCGGGTGGCAAGCATTACGGCGGTAAGCGGTCAGCCGCAGATATCGCGCGAAAACCTGAAGCGCATGGTTGCAGTGACCGGACGCATCAGCGGCAGGGATCTCGGCTCCGCGATTGCAGACGTCAAGACCGTGATGGCGCAGCAAAACCTGCTGCCGAAAGGAGGCTACTACCTGCTGGGCGGATTATACGAACAACAGCAGATCGCATTCCAGGGCTTGATGGCCGTATTTGCGGCGGCCAGCGCGTTGGTGTTCTTATTGCTGCTGTTCATGTATGAAAGCTTTCGGCTCGCCATCGCCATCCTGTCAACCGCGCTGCTGGCGGTATCGACGGTATTCATCGGCTTGTGGCTAACGCATACCGAGCTGAATATCTCCGCCATGATGGGGATGACGATGATTATCGGCATGGTGACCGAAGTCGCTATTTTTTATTTTTCTGAACAGCAGGAACTGGTGGCTTACGAAGACCTTCCTGTGTCGATCATCAATGCGGGCATCAATCGCATGCGCCCTATTGCGATGACAACGATCGCGGCGATATTGACGCTGCTGCCGTTGGCCTTCGCGATAGGGCAAGGATCGGAAATGCAGCAACCGCTGGCGATCGCCATCATCTCCGGCCTGATTTTTCAGTTGCCGCTGGTGCTGCTGGTGATGCCGGTATTGTTTTACCTGATGCGTGACAAGAAGAAGCCGGATATTTCAAACCAATAAAGGATATGACATGTTTAATCGTACAAACCTTAATCTTGTAAAACTACTCTGCGTGCCTGCGTCGCTGGCGCTGAGTATCGCTTGTGTCATACCCGCAGCGGCAGCGGAGCTGAATTACCACGTGACCGACACCCAGCATCTGGATGGCGATGTCAAATGGGACTACCTGACATTCGACAAGGATGGCCAGCGTTTGTTTATCGCCAGGGGCGATCATGTCGATGTTTTCGATCTCGGCAGCAAAATAGTCACCGCAAGCATACCCAATACCAATGGCGTGCACGGGGTAGCGCTGGCGCCGCAGATGGACCGGGGTTTCACCAGCAACGGGAAAGACAATTCCGTCACCATCTTCGAACTCTCTTCGCTCAAGGTACTAGGCACCGTGGCCACGGATAAAAAACCGGATGCGATTATTTTCGACCCTGCCAGCAAGCGGGTGTTCGCTGCGAATGGCGATTCGATGAACTTTACTGTGATCGATCCAGTGAAACAAAAGAGAATCGGAAGCATCGCTTTAGGCGGCAAACCTGAATTTACCGCTGTCGACGGCGAGGGAAAATTATTCGTCAACATAGAAGACACAAATCAATTGGTCGTCGTTGACACAAAGAAGATGCGGGTCTTGCATAAATATGATCTGTCTTCAGTCTGCGACGAGCCTGCCGGCCTCTCCATAGACCCGGCGACGCAAACCCTGTTTGCCGGTTGCCACAATCAAAAAATGGCGGTAGTTGACGGCCGCAATGGAAAAATCCTGGCAACACCGGCGATTGGCAAAGGGAGCGATGCTACCGCGTACGATCCAGCCAGCAAACTCGCTTTCAGCTCCAACGGAGACGGTACTTTAACGGTTATCGGCATGAACGCCAGCCGGGCGTTTGAGGTCAGGCAGGTAGTCGCCACCGTTCCGACGGCCAGGACCATGGCGCTTGACCCGGTAAGCCATAAGATTTACCTGGTGGCGGCAGACACGGAGATTGCCGAAGCCCCGACTGAAAAAAATCCGCACCCCAGGCCCAAGCTGAAACCCGGCTCATTCAAGCTCATCACCGTTTCTCCCAATTAGACTTGCACTAGACACAAAAAAGCCGATGACCAGCATCGGCTTTTTCATGTTGGCCTACTGGCTCAGGCCTTGTCAAACACCAGTTCATCATTGACGGCATCTACCGAGATCACGTCCTTCGGTCCGAACTTCCCTTGCAAAATCAACTTGGACAAGGGGCTCTCGATTTCCTGCTGGATGGCGCGTTTCAATGGACGCGCGCCGTACACAGGATCGAATCCGGCCTCCGCAATTTTTTGCAGCGCCGCCTCGGATACCTGCAGGCCCATGTCCATTTGCCCCAGCCGCTTCGTCAATACATCCAGCTGTATCCTGGCGATGGCGCCGATATTCTTCGTATCCAGCGCGTGGAACACCACGATCTCGTCGATACGGTTGATGAATTCCGGACGGAAGTGGTTTTTCACTTCCCCCATCACCGCCATCTTGATATCCGCCTGATCGCTGCCTTCCATCGCCTGTATCTGGTGCGAACCGAGATTGGACGTCATCACGATCACGGTATTCTTGAAATCCACGGTGCGCCCCTGCCCGTCGGTCATGCGGCCGTCGTCCAGCACCTGCAGTAGCACGTTGAAGACATCGTGGTGCGCCTTTTCGACCTCATCCAGCAAGATCACGCTGTAGGGCTTGCGGCGCACCGCCTCGGTCAGGTAGCCGCCCTCCTCGTAGCCGACATAACCCGGCGGGGCGCCTATCAGGCGAGCCACAGAATGCTTCTCCATGAATTCGCTCATGTCTATGCGTATCAGCGCATCCTCGGTATCGAACAGGAAGCCGGCCAGCGCCTTGGTCAATTCGGTCTTGCCCACACCGGTCGGCCCCAGGAACAGGAAAGAGCCGTACGGCCGGCCAGGGTCGCTGAGGCCAGCGCGCGAGCGGCGGATGGCATCCGACACGGCAACGATTGCCTCATGCTGGCCGACCACCCGCTTGTGCAAAGCCTCTTCCATCTGCAGCAATTTCTCGCGCTCGCCCTGCATCATCCGCGATACCGGGATACCGGTGGCGCGCGACACGATCTCGGCGATTTCTTCCGCACCGACCTGGGTACGCAACAGCTTCAACTTGCCGCCCTGATTTTGCTGGCTGTCATCTGCCTGCTTCAACTGCGCCTCCAATTCAGGCAAGCGCCCGTATTGCAGTTCGGACATTGTCTGCCAGTCGCCTTTGCGCTTGGCATCGTCCATTTGCTGACGGATTTTCTCGATTTCTTCGCGAATCTGCGCGCTACCCTGCACTATCGCCTTTTCTGCCTTCCAGACCTCCTCCAGGTCGGCATACTCGCGCGACAAGCGGCTGATTTCTTCTTCGATCAGCAGCAGGCGCTTCTTGGAGCCCTCATCTTTTTCTTTCTTGACCGCTTCCTTCTCGATTTTCAGCTGGATCAGGCGGCGGTCGAGCTTATCCATGACCTCCGGCTTGGAATCAATCTCTATCTTGATCTTGGCGGCAGCTTCATCGATCAGGTCGATCGCCTTGTCCGGCAGGAAACGATCGGTGATATAGCGGTGCGACAATTCCGCCGCCGCGATGATCGCCGGATCGGTAATATCCACCCCGTGGTGAACTTCGTATTTGTCCTGCAAGCCGCGCAGGATCGCAATAGTAGCCTCCACGCTGGGTTCGTCCACCATGATCTTCTGGAAACGCCGCTCCAGTGCCGCGTCTTTTTCTATGTACTTGCGATATTCATCCAGCGTGGTTGCACCGACGCAATGCAGCTCGCCGCGCGCCAAAGCAGGCTTCAGCATATTGCCGGCATCCATCGCGCCTTCGGCCTTGCCGGCCCCCACCATCGTATGCAGCTCGTCGATGAAAACGATAGTCTGCCCCTCGTCCAGCGCTATTTCTTTCAGGACGGCCTTCAGGCGCTCCTCAAATTCGCCGCGGAACTTGGCGCCAGCCAGCAGCGCTGCCATGTCCAGCGACAAGACCCGCTTGGATTTCAGGCTATCCGGCACTTCGCCGTTGATAATGCGCTGGGCTAGGCCCTCGACGATGGCGGTTTTGCCGACGCCGGGCTCACCGATCAGCACCGGATTATTTTTGCTGCGCCTTTGCAATACCTGGATCGCGCGGCGAATTTCATCGTCACGGCCGATTACCGGATCCAGCTTGCCCAGCCGGGCGCGCTCGGTCAGGTCCAGCGTGTATTTCTTCAGCGCTTCGCGCTGGCCTTCGGCCTCTTGCGAATTGACGCTGGCGCCGCCGCGCACGGCGGAAATGGCCGCCTCCAGCGATTTACGGCTGAGACCGTGTTCCCTAGCCAGTTTGCCGGCATCCGACTTGTCCTCCGCCAAGGCCAGCAGCAGCATTTCGCTGGCCAGGAACTGGTCGCCGCGCTTTTGCGCTTCCTTGTCGGCAAGATTGAGCAAATTGCCCAGCTCGCGCCCTACCTGTACCTGGCCATCCGTGCCGGATACCTTGGGCAGGCGCTCCATCGCCAGCTTCAGCGCCGCCGTCAAGCCGCCTACATTGACGCCGGCCCTCTGTAAAATCGAGCGGGCGCCCCCATCTTCCTGGTTAAGCAAAGCCAGTAGAATGTGCACAGGCTCTATGTATTGGTTATCATTGCCTACCGCATGGCTCTGGGCATCGGCCAATGCTTCCTGCAACTTGGTTGTTAGTTTGTCGAGACGCATTAAATGCTCCTAGTGTTCTGAATTAGCTCAAAAAGTTGGGGCTGTATGCCAGATTTCAAGAATGGGATAAACGACAGGTTTGATCTACATCAAGTTTGTCCGAGATGACGATGGAATTATTACAAATACAAGTAATTTATCAGGCGGAGGAAGACCGTATCCTGGTCAAATTTTCCTTTAGCGACACTGGTCCTGAAGGTGCAAAGCAGGAAATTCAGGCCCACATTACCAGGAGGCTTTTGCTGCAATTGTGGCCGACCACGCTGCAGGCGCTGGCCGCCCAGGTCGTTTTAAACAAGCCGGAAGCCGCGCACGCCAGCGTAGATATTGTTCAAATGGAACATGAGTCTTCGCTGAACCAGATGAAAGAAGGCGGCAACTTCAGCAACCCGTACCAGGCCCAAGCAGCGGTTTTCCCGCGCGGCGAAACTCCGCTGCTGATTCACCGCATCAATTTCAATATACTCGCAGGCGAACCCATTTGCTTGCAATTTTTCCCGCTGGGCCAGCCAGCCTTTGAGATCACCATGCCGGAAAGCCTGCTGCACGGCTTTTGCAGCCTGTTGCAGGCCGCCGCCAAGGAAGCGGACTGGGGTATTGAGCTCGTCATCCCCGGCAGCGAGCATGGCGCAGTGGCCCCGCACCTGTTGAACTAGGCTTGAAAATAAAAAAGCTTGCGATCACAAATCGCAAGCTTTTTTAGCTCGGGGTTAAAGCGTTCAATCGAACGACGATTTTTCCTTGAATTGCTCGGTTGCAGCCACCAGCGCAGCGGCTATCCCCGGCTCCATCGCGGCATGGCCGGCGTCGCCGATCAGGTGCAAGCGCGCTTCCGGCCAAGCCTGGTGCAGGCGATATGCGGTTGCCGGCGGACAGATGACGTCATAGCGCCCCTGCACGATCACCGCCGGCAGATGCCTGATCCTGCCTATATTCTTGATCAGTTGGTCGTCGTCCATGAAAGCCGTATTCCGCATGTAATGCGCTTCCAGCCGGCCTATGCCCAGGCTGACTGCGTCCGACTCAAAATTTTCTATCGCTTCCGCCTGCGGCTGCAGGAACAGGCAGCTGCCCTCATAGCGGCTCCAGTTCCTGGCGGCCTCGGTATAGATCGCCGGGTCATCGCAGAACAGGCGTTTCACATAGGCTTGCAACAGGTCGCTTCTCTCGTCCTCGGGAATCGCCTCGGCAAAACGCTGGTGCACCTCCGGATAAAACCAGCCCATGCCGTTGACGAACCAATCCACCTCGGCCTTGGTGCACAGGAAAATGCCGCGCAATACAAAGCCCAGGCAACGCTCGGCGTGCGCCTCGCCGTACGCCAGCGCCAACGTGGAGCCCCAGGAGCCGCCAAATACCAGCCATTGCGAAATGCCCAGCATCTCGCGAATTTTTTCTATATCGGAGATCAGCAAGCCGGTGGTGTTATTGCGGTACTCGCCCAAGGGTGTGGATTTGCCGGCGCCGCGTTGATCAAACAAGACAATGCGGTAGTGCTGGGGGTCGAAAAAGCGCCGGTGGTTGGGCGACAAGCCGCCGCCCGGCCCGCCGTGCAAGAACAGCACCGGCTTACCGTCGGGATTGCCGCATTCTTCCCAATACAGCGTGTGGATATCGTCCACCTGCAGCGTGCCGCTGCGATAGGGCTCTATTTCCGGAAATAGTGGAGTGTCGCTGTTGTCGGACATGGAAAAGGCTTTCAATGATTTTGGTCTGGTGCAAGCTGCTTGCACAACAGGCGTGATCTTAAATCAGATGACGGCATTGCTCAATCGGCCAGCGCCCGCCAGGATGCAAATCCTGCAATGCAAAACAGCACGGAGCCTAGCAGGTGCAACAGGCTATGTCCGAGCGCCCAGAAATATTCACCACGCTGCAGCAACGACATGGATTCGGCAGAAAACGTCGAAAAAGTCGTCAAACCGCCCAAAAAACCGGTTATTGCAAACAAACGCCACTCGGGAGATACATTGGGATATG
>DATHMC010000426.1:0-2356 GCA_035487495.1 Undibacterium sp. | reverse complement strand
CTCAATGCGCAACTGAGCGAACTGACCGATGAGCAGGCGGCCTATATCGGCGTCAGCAAGAGCGGCCCCTATAAGGCCGATCACTATCGCTACTAACAGGAACTTGAACGGCTTGTGAGCTGTTCAAGATCGCGGGTGAGGTATCATTTACTTCACCCATTCATATCCTTGTCCGGAGACCTTCATGCGTTTGCTCGCAACCTGGTTGATTAATGCGCTGGCTTTACTGGCGCTGCCGTATCTGATGCACTCGGTATCGATAGACAGCTTTACCACCGCGTTGGTGGTGGCGGTGGTGCTAGGCTTGGTGAACACGGTGATTCGGCCTATCCTGCTGATATTGACCTTGCCGGCGACCCTGTTGACGATGGGCCTGTTCATTTTTGTCATCAATGGCCTGATGTTCTGGGCGGTGGCGAACATGATAGACGGCTTCCACGTTGCCGGTTTCTGGGCGGCAGTCGGCGGTGCCCTGCTGTATAGCGTGATTTCATGGGCCTTGTCCACCTTACTTCTCAAACAATGATGTCTGCACATAATTTCAGCATAGAGTTTTTTCCGCCCAAGACGGTGGAGGGCGCGGAGAAGCTGCGTGTGACGCGCGCCAAGCTGGCCGAGCTAAAGCCCAAATATTTTTCAGTGACTTTCGGCGCCGGCGGCACCACCCAGCAGGGTACGCTGGATACCGTGGTCGAAATCCGCAAGGAGGGCTACGAGGCGGCGCCGCACTTGTCCTGTGTCGGCGGCACCCGCGACTCCATTCGCGAAATCCTGCGGCAATACAAATCGCACGACATCCGCCGCCTGGTTGCGTTGCGCGGCGACCTGCCCAGCGGCTACGGCGCTGCCGGCGAATTTCGCTACGCGAATGAGCTGGTGGAGTTTATCCGCGCCGAAACCGGCGACTGGTTCCACATAGAGGTGGCGGCCTATCCGGAAATGCACCCGCAAGCAAAGTCGCCGCAAGACGACCTGCAAAACTTTGTACGCAAGATGAAGGCCGGCGCCAATGCGTCGATTACGCAGTATTTCTACAATGCCGACGCCTATTTCCAGTTTGTGGAGCTGGCCCAGAAAGCCGGCATCAGTAGCCCCATCGTGGCCGGCGTGATGCCGATTACCAACCACACGCAGTTGATCCGCTTCTCCGAAATGTGCGGCGCCGAAGTGCCGCGCTGGATACGTTTGAAACTGGCCAGCTACGGCGACGATACTGCGTCGATCAAGGCTTTCGGCCTGGATGTGGTGACCCAGTTGTGCGAACGTTTGCTGGCCGGCGGAGCGCCCGGCTTGCATTTCTACTCGTTGAATCAGGCGGTCGCAACGACCGCCATCTGGCAGCGCCTGGTGCAATCCTGAGCGGCAGCGGGGCAGCGCCCCCGCTATCCTGCATTAAGCCAGGCAAGCAGATTCGGTCAGCACGACATCCAGGGCCGCATCATGCGGCTCTGTGGCAAATTCAGCCAGGCCGCATTGATATCCTATGCCTATCGCTGTCATCGCCGCCGTATGTGGCGCCGCCGCCAGGGTCCTGTCGTAATAACCTCCGCCGTAGCCCAGCCTGAATTTCCCCAGGCTAAAGCCCACACACGGAATCAGCAACACGTCCGGCCAGATTGTGCTATCCCGCACAGCCGGGATCGGTATGCCGTATCCATCCTTTTCCATCGCGTCGCCCGGCGTCCATTGCGCAAAAGTAAGTGGCGCATTCCGGGCCTGCACGATCGGCAGCGCCAGTTGTATGCCGGCTGCGGCCAGCGCCGGATACAGCGCCAGCAGGTCCGGCTCCGCCTGTATCGGCCAGTACACGCCCATGCTGCGCGGCTTGTGCTGCCGGCACCACTGCTGCAAACGCGCGGCTATTTGTTGATCCCAGGCTTGCCTGGTCGCAGGATCAACGGCTAGCCTGGCCTGCAATAGCTGTCGCCGCAACGCGGCTTTGTCGGGCGCGCTGCCGGGTTTCTGTGCGGCGGCCTGTTCCGGCGTTTCCGCAGCGGCTGGGCGTGATATGCTATTTGGGTGTGTCATACTGTCCAACACTGTCTAGATTGAGAGCCGTAGAACATGTTTTCGCTGAAAAAAATTGCAGGTCTTAGTATCGTGATGGTAGCAGGTTTGTGTCTTGTGCCGGCTGCGAATATGGCCTATGCCGCCAGGCAGGCACCACCGAGCCCCAGGAGTTTTGTCAACGATGACGACCGTTTCATGGCCCTGCGCGATGCGTCCTTCCACGACGATGCCGCCAAGGCGGAGGAACACGCAGCCTATCTGGGCAATTATGACATTCCGTCGTATGTCGAGTACTACGTGCTCAGGACAAGGATACGTTCGGCGTCGGCCACCGAGATCAAGGCTT
>DATHMC010000425.1:0-5316 GCA_035487495.1 Undibacterium sp. | reverse complement strand
CGATGCTGCACGAAAGGGACTATGTCAAGGATGAGCTGATTTTCGATGTCGGCGAAGACGCCCAGGCCATCTATATCGTCCTGTCGGGATCGGTCGCCGTTTCCCGCCGAAAAAACGGCGTGGAAGAAGAAATAGCGAGATTGCAGCCTGGGGGTTTCTTCGGCGAACTGGCGCTGCTGGACAATGCGCCGCGCTCGGCGGTGGCACGCGCGGCGGAAGATTGCAAGCTGGTCGTCATGTTCCGCGCCGACCTGGCGGCACTGGCCGACACGCACGTCGTGGTCTCTTCAAAAATCCTGTTGCAAATGGCGCGCCACCTGGCCCATATCGTCCGGCAGACTGCGACGCGCACCGGCACTACGCTGCACTTGTGAAAGGGCGCTTTATGACTGAGGAGCACATCATCGCCGCCGCGCAGCAAGGGTTTACCAATCAGCATGCGGAGGCTGCCGCGGCTGCGGCGAGCGACGCCGGGCCGGATGACGCACGCGAAGACGGCACGGACGACGAAAAGAGCGACTTCGACATCAACCAGTATGCGCGCTCCGGCAATGCGTCCGGCCCTTTTGTGCTGCTGAGCGTGATTGCGACCACTTGCCTGCTGCTGTTCCTGTTCCAGAAATTGCTGTGGCTGGTGACGCCGTTCTTGCTGGCGCTGATCTTGTATTACCTGCTGTTTCCGTTCATGGAAAGGCTGATGTTCTTCGGTTTCAGCCGCGAACGGGCGGCGCTGTCGGTGATCGTCGCTTTTGTCAGCCTGGGTTTCGGCGCGACCATCCTGTTCCTGCCCAGGGTCTTGCTGCGCTTGTCCAATAGCCAGGCCATCATAGGGAATTACGTGAACGGCGCCGTGTCGCTGGCCTTGAGCACCGTCACTGCGCTGGAGGAGCATTTCAGCGTACTGGCCCAGGCCAGATTGTCCGCGACCCTGGGCGGCCGCTTTAACCATGCGACCGGCACGATCTCGGAGCTGGTCGAGCCTGTGCTGATGGGCGCCGCCATCTGGGCGCCGGCCCTGCTGCTGGTGCCGCTGCTGGCCTTCTTTTTCCTGAAGGACGGCCAGCGCTTCAAGGTGTTTCTCAGCCGCTCGGTGCCGAATGCCTTCTTTGAGACCACGCTGCAACTATTGCACGAGGTGGATCGCGCTGCGCTGGCGTATTTCCGCGGCCTGATACAGCTGACCGTGCTGGATACCGCGACGCTGGCGATCGGTCTGTGGGTGATAGGCATGCCCGCGCCGCTCGCATTGGGCCTGTTGTCGGCGGTGCTGGCCTGGGTGCCGTATATCGGCTCCGTGGTCGGCGGTTTTATCGTGGTGACGGTGGCTGCATCGGCCTTTCCCGCTGATCCGACGATGGCCTATTGGGCGGCCAGCCTGTTCATCGTGCTGCGGCTGCTGGACGACTTCCTGTACATGCCGATGACGATAGGCAAGAGCCTGCGCATACATCCGCTGATCTCGGTCGTGATGATTTTCGTTGGCGGCGCAGTCGCCGGCATCGCGGGGCTGATGCTGGTATTGCCGGTATTCGGCATCGTGCTGGTCATCGGCGAGACAGTCGGTCTGGTGCTGACCAACCAGCGACTCAGGGCGCGCTACCTGCACGGCAAATACCTGCGGCGGCGCAAGGCGCATCTGGGTTTGCGCTTTGGGACAGCGCGCAAGCGCGGGTGACGCCGTTGCAGGAAATTTCCTGCCTATATCCGGCTGATCCAATTGGCAGAAACCGCCGTCATGCCGGGAGCGTCATCGGCGCAGGCTTCGCCGCAATCCGGCCCCGCCACCAGATACTGGTTTTTACCGCAACGCTTGGCTTCATACAATGCCTTGTCGGCGTAGTTGACCAGGTCGTCGGCTTCCCTCGCATTATGCGGATAAAAACTGACGCCTATGCTGGCCGTTACCTTTATCAAATGGCCGTCGATGATGCAGGGCTCGGATACTGCCCGCACCAGTTCCGAGGCCAGCCTGTGCACGTCGCTGGCCTGTCTGATCTTCGCCAGCACGATGACAAATTCGTCGCCGCCTATGCGGGCAATAGTGTCTTCTTCGCGCGACGTGGACAGCAGGCGGTCGGCCACGATCTTCAGCAGCTTGTCCCCGCAATCGTGCCCAAAGCTGTCGTTGACCTGTTTGAACCCGTCCAGATCCAGGTACAGCACGCCAACGGCAAGACTGTTCCGGCTGGCGTGCTTGATCGCAGTGTCCAGCCGGTCTTTCAATAAGCGCCGATTCGGCAGGCCGGTCAATACATCCTGCAGCGCCAGCGCCTCCTGGGCCTTGCTGTGCGCGGTGACCTGCTTGTACAACAACCTGACTTCCAGCATATTGTGGATGCGTTTTTCCAGCTCCAATGAATCAAAGGGTTTGGCGATGAAATCCCGGGCGCCCGCCTCTAGCGCGCGTATCTTCAGGTCGCTATTGCCGGTAATGGCCAGCACCGGCAGATAGGCGTCATTGCCGTGGCTCTTTATTTCTTCCATCACCTGGAAGCCGCTGACGCCCGGCATTTGCATATCCAGCAAGATCAGGTCAAAGTCATTCTGCAAATGCAGGCCGCACACTGCGGCGGAATCGGTGGTCCCGTCCACATTCACATAGCCCATTGCATTCAATAGCATGGACAGCACCTCCACATTGTCGTGACTGTCATCCACGACCAGGACGCGTGCTTTCAAAATGTCTTCGCTATTTACCATGTAACGTTAGTAAGAATTGTTTGGAAAGGATTAAAAATTACGCCGCCGATGATCCTGAGCACACCTGCGTTTACCGCACTCGCGCAGGCCTATCAATGGGATATATCATTGGTTAAATTTAGGCTATTCCCGCAGTCGATTCAATGTCAGGCCTCAACGAGCCGCCGCTTTATTCCATGCGCGCGATTCTTCAATTTTCTTCAAAGCAATTTCCAAATTTGCATAATAAATTCTGGCGCCTTCCGGTTCTGTCAGACTTGGCCTACTATCCGTGTGAGAAAACTCCGCATCGAACCGGTGGAACCCACGTTGCCGCTTGAAAGCGGCTCCCGCCTCCCTGTCCAATATCGTTCCCGGCGGCAGCAGTGTCAATCGCTGTAACATCTTCTTACCACCAGGCAAGACCGAGAGCGACAAAGTGACGGGAGCGATATAATGGCCTGCAAGGCTCGCACACAATTGCATTTTAAACCACAAACGTTATCCCTATTCCATCATGTTTACGACCTCCGCCGCCAGTCTCCAGCCGGACTATTCCCTGCTCACCCGCCAAGCCGCCAGCATCCTCGAGGGCGAACGCGACCTGGTTGCCAATGCCTCTCAATTCTCGGCCTTCATTTATGACACGATCGCCGACCTGAACTGGGCCGGATTCTACCTGGCCCGGCCGGCAAAAAAAGCGGGCGCAAGCGCGCAGGAACAGGAGTTGCTGGTCGGCCCCTTCCAGGGCAAGGTCGCATGCGCGCGCATCGCCTTTGGCCGCGGCGTCTGCGGCACTGCGGCAGCTGAGCGCCGCACCATCCTGGTTCCCGACGTGCACGCCTTCCCCGGCCATATCGCCTGCGATTCCGCCTCCAATGCAGAGATCGTGATCCCTGTCATCAAGGATGGCGAACTGTTCGGCGTATTTGACATCGACAGCCCCAGCCTGAATCGCTTCAACGAAGAAGACCGGCAAGGCCTGGAAGCATTGGTCGCTGCTTTTGTGGCGGCAACGGACTTCAGATAATTACGGCACGCGTTTCTCCCGCCGACGCCGCCAGACCAGATTCATCAAGGGTTTGACGCTGGTGCCGTGTACCACAATGGACAAGGTAATCACGATCAGCGTCAGCTGTATCAGTTGCAGGGCCAGCGCTTCCGGCAAACCGCGTTGTATCGCATACATCAGGTAATACAGGGAGCCTATGCCGCGCACGCCGAACCAGCCGGTCATGCCGCGCATGCGCCACGACGCGCCGCTGCCCAGCATCCCCAGCATGACACTGACAGGGCGCGCCACCAGGAACAGGAAAAATGCGAAGCCGGCGGCACGCCAGCTCCATGAATCGACAAACAGCATGCCGCCGACCAGCAGGATCAGCACTACTTCCGACAAGCGCTCCAGATGCTCCTTGAACACCAGCGAACCTTCGCTGACAGTCTCCGTCGCCGCAGCATCGCCCGGGACCGGCACACCCGTCGCAGCCACCGACTTGGGCTCCGGCAATGCCGCTTCGTTTGCCGAAATGGGTTTAGGCCTTTCCTGTGTGTGTCTGATCGCGCCGGCCAGCTTCAGCTCGGTCTGATGCAGCGCGACCGCGGCGAAGAAGACGGCGAGGAAGCCCCAGGCGCCGATCAGCACGCTGATGCCATATACGACACCGATCAGGCCCAGCCCCAGAAAATCATCCATCAAATCCCTGCTCTGCTGCTGCCCGCGTATCTTCCAGATCAGCCGCGCCAGCAATGCACCCGACACAACCCCGAGCAGGATGCCGGCCGCGGTGGCCCACATGACATCCAGCAACACCCAACGCATGCCGGCTTCTCCCACGTCATGCAAACCCAGCCACCCCATGCCCAGCATCACAAACGGAAAGGCGCTGCCGTCATTCATGCCCGCCTCGCAAGTGAGCGTAAAGCGTAATTGATCGTTATCGCCGGGATGACGGATCTGTACATCGGTTGCCAGCACTGGGTCGGTAGGCGCGACGATGGCGCCCAGCAAGATGCAGGCGCCCGGCGGCAAGCCTAGTACATAATAAGCAAAGGCTGCGACCAGCGCGACGCTGGCCGTCATGGACAGCGTTGCCAACAGTACCGGCGTGCGCCAGCGCGTGATATTGACCGGCACCGGCATCTTGACGCCGGCAGAAAACAGCGATATCAGTACCGCAGCCTCGGTCAACACTTCCAGCAGGGCCGACTCTTTGAGCGGATTGAAATGAAACAGGTTCAGCACTGTAGGCCCCACCAGCAAACCCACCGCCAGGTAAATGATGGCGGACGTGACCGGCAGCCGCTTTAGCCTGGACGAAGTAAGTCCCATGAACAGCAGCAAGCCGCCGACCAGTAAAAACCACAGTGGATGTGAAATCATCGTATCCGTTCCAGCGATAAGAGCCCATTGACATCTGATTTGGCAAAGCAAACCCTGTCTCATCAAAGTTGACGTTGCGATTGAAACATGAATTCTCTTTGGATTATGCGCGCTAGCGCACTTACCGCGCGAGAAACAAGGAGCCATGCTGAGGTAAAAAAGAATGCGCAGGCCAATACTGATGTATATTATTTCCCATGAACAGTCACACCGACATCCAGCTCAGCGGTCCGTTCAGCGCCAGGGACTCTTCG
>DATHMC010000424.1:0-14564 GCA_035487495.1 Undibacterium sp. | reverse complement strand
TACAACAGGCCTCCCTGCCGTTTACGCCCAAGGGTGAGCCGCAAAAAATCACCGGCGTTTTCTTTACCTCATTCGTTGTACAGTAAGCCATGGCTGATAATTTTCTCTCCCAGGAAGAAGTCGATGCCCTTTTAAAGGGCGTCACGGGAGACCAGGACGACTCTGCCGGACCGGAAGATACTTCCGGGGTCCGGCCTTACAATCTTGCCACGCAAGAGCGTATCGTACGCGGCCGCATGCCGACACTGGAAATTATCAATGAGCGTTTCGCCCGCCTGCTGCGCATAGGCCTGTTTAATTTCTTGCGACGCAGTGCCGAGGTCTCGGTCGGCACCGTGCGCGTCTCCAAATATAGCGAATTCATTCGCAACCTGGTGGTCCCTACCAATCTGAACCTGGCGCACATGAAACCTTTGCGCGGCACGGCATTGATAGTGATGGACCCCGGCCTGGTATTTTTGCTGGTGGATAACCTGTTCGGCGGCGACGGCCGCTTCCATACCCGTGTGGAAGGCCGCGACTTTACGCAGACGGAGCAAAGGATCATTCAGCGCATACTGGAAATCATTTTTGAAACGTATTCAAAGTCATGGGAGCCCGTCTACCCGGTCGAATTTGAATATATCCGTTCCGAGATGAATACCCAGTTTGCCAATATCGCGACACCGAACGAAGTCGTGGTGTCGACGACCTTTACGATAGAATTGGGGCCGGTCAGCGGCGAGATGCATATCTGCATGCCGTACGCGATGATAGAACCGATCAGGGATCTGTTGACCTCCAGTCTACAGGGCGAAACCCTGGAGGTCGATAAGCGCTGGGTGCGCCTGATGACGCAACAGATACAGATCGCCGAAGTGGAAATCGTTGCCG
This sequence comes from Undibacterium sp., assembly GCA_035487495.1. Taxonomy (GTDB): domain Bacteria; phylum Pseudomonadota; class Gammaproteobacteria; order Burkholderiales; family Burkholderiaceae_D; genus Undibacterium. Next base: position 13,691 of record DATHMC010000424.1, on the reverse strand, counting down.
ACCTGGGCACTACACGGGTGACGCTGGGCGAGATCCTGAATATGAAGGAAGGCGATATCATTCCTCTCGCCATACCGGAAATTGTTTCCGCCAAAGTAGACGGCACGCCCGTCATGGAATGCAAATACGGCATATTCAACGGACAATATGCATTACGCGTGGAAAAGCTGATCAGTTCCAGCGTACAGGACATAGCACAAGGAGAAAATCATGGATGACAATAGCGATGCACCTATCAGTGAAGACGATTGGGGCGCCGCCATCGCGGAGCAGGCTAAAGCTGAAGCCGCAATAGCTGCACCGCCGCCCGCCGCCGCTACGATCTTCAAGGAATTCAGCGGCAAAGGCGGCGCAACCGAGACCCATAACGATATCGACTTTATCCTGGACATCCCGGTCCAGCTGACGGTAGAGCTCGGCCGCACCAAAATCGCCATCAAAAACCTGCTGCAGCTGGCGCAGGGGTCCGTGGTCGAACTGGATGGCCTGGCCGGCGAACCGATGGATGTGCTGGTCAACGGCTGCCTGATTGCGCAAGGCGAGGTGGTTGTGGTCAATGACAAATTTGGCATCCGCCTGACCGACATAGTGACGCCGGCGGAACGCATACGCAAGTTAAACAAATAAGTAAAATAAATAAGTTGAACAAATGAGGCGATTTTTATTTCCGGCAGCACTTCTCACCACCAATACTGTATTCGCGGCGGAGCAAACGGCAATCTCGCCTGCCGCCGGCCTGTTGCAGATTTTTTTAGGCCTGATCGCAGTATTGGCGCTGATGGCCGTCGCAGCCTGGTCGTTCAAGAAAATCGGCCCTGTAACAACCGGCAACAAGGTGCCGGTAAAGATCGTCGGCGGTGTCAACGTCGGCAATCGCGAACGCATCATGGTGGTGGAAGTCGCCGACCAATGGATCGTCGTGGGGATAACCGCCAGCCAGATCAATACGCTGTCGACGATGCCCAAACAAATAAACCTGGCCGAACAGCAGGACGATGCCCAGCCTGTGAATCCGTTCTCCACCTGGCTGAAGCGCACGATGGATAAGCGCAACGAGCCTCAGCAGTAAAGCAAAGCATGAAAACATCGAGCACTTTCGCACCGGGCGCGCTGCTGGCCCTTGTTTGCCTGGCAGGATTGATAGGAGTGGCCCTCCCCGGCCAGGCGCTCGCACAGGCAACGGGCGGCTTGGCGGCGATCACTTCCGCACCTGCTCCCGGCGGCGGACAAAATTACTCGCTGACCATACAGACCCTGCTGTTCCTGACGGCCCTGTCCTTCATACCGGCCGTGCTGCTGATGATGACCAGCTTCACCCGCATCATCATTGTGTTGTCCCTGCTCAGGCAGGCGCTGGGCACGCAGTCTGCGCCGCCTAACCAGGTCATGGTGGGGCTCGCCTTGTTTCTGACATTGTTCGTGATGGGCCCGGTGTTCGACAAGATCTACGTCGATGCTTACCAGCCCTTTGCTGAGAACAAGATGACGATGCAGGAGGCGATGGAAAAAGGTGTCGAGCCGCTGAAAAAGTTCATGATCAGGCAGACCAGGCAAACCGACCTGGCCTTGTATGTGAAGCTGTCGAACACCCCGCAATTGCAGGGGCCTGAAGAGATTCCTTTGCGCGTCCTGATCCCGGCCTTTATCACCAGCGAATTGAAGACGGCGTTCCAGATCAGTTTTGCGATCTTCATCCCCTTCCTGATCATCGATATGGTGGTCGCCAGCGTCCTGATGTCCATGGGCATGATGATGGTGTCGCCGGCGATTGTGTCGCTGCCCTTCAAGCTGATGCTGTTTGTGCTGGTGGATGGGTGGCAGTTGCTGATCGGCTCCCTGGCGCAGAGTTTTTATTAGAAAGAACAAGATGACCCCCGATAGCGTAATGACACTTGGCCGCCAGGCGATAGAAGTAACCCTGATGATTTCCGCTCCCTTGCTGCTGGTCGCACTGGGGATAGGCCTGATTGTCAGTGTGTTCCAGGCTGCAACCCAGATCAATGAAACAACGCTGTCCTTCATCCCCAAGCTGATCGGCATTTTCGTCACGCTGATTATTGCCGGACCATGGATGCTGACGGTGCTGCTGGACTATATGCGGCAGGTGTTTACCAGCATCCCCACGCTGGCCGGATAAGTCCGCCCTCTACTGCACTATTAAAGAAGACCATGGTCAATGTCTCGGGCAATGAGCTGATTGGGCTGCTGCTGTCGTTTATCTGGCCGCTGACCCGGATATTGGGAATGCTGTCCATCGCGCCTCCCTTTGGCAATAGCACGGTCCCGGTGCAGATCAAACTGATATTGGGCATCATGCTGGCGCTGATCGTTGCGCCGACTCTTCCTGCGCTGGATGTCGCCGATCCCCTGTCACTGACCGGCATCATGATCTTGATACAGCAGTTTGTGATCGGCATCGCGATGGGTTTTGTCATTCGGGTCATTTTCTCCGGCATAGAAATGGCGGGGGAAGTGATAGGCTTGACGATGGGCCTGGGCTTTGCCAGTTTTTTTGATCCGCAATCCCAGGGGCGCACCAATGCGATCAGCCAGTTCCTGGTGTTGGTGGCGACATTGCTTTTCGTGACCATGAACGTACATTTGTCCTTGCTGGCGACGCTGGTGGAAAGCTTCACGACCATCCCCATTTCAATATCGCTGACAACCGGCTTCGACTTCCAGCGGCTGGCCATCTGGGGGGAGCAGATCTTCATGTACGGCATGCGCTTGTCGCTGCCTATGGTGGCCGCACTGTTGATCACCAATATTGCCCTGGGTATATTGACCCGTGCCGCGCCGCAGCTTAATCTGTTCGGTATCGGTTTCCCGATTACCATAGGCGTCGGCTTCCTGATGGTGGGATTGATTTTGCCCTACCTGATGCTGCCTATCGAAACCATGTTCAGGCAAAGTATTGAAATGATACAGTCCTTGTCCCTGCAGCCGCCGACAGTTCCGCCACCGCGCTAGCACGACAAGCCTCTCTCTCCTGCGGAGTATTCTCCATGGCAAGCAAGTCTTTCCTGTCGAAAAACGCCCTGTACTCCGTGCAGCAAATTCGAGCGATGGAGAAAGCGGCGGCGGCCACACTGCCGCCCGAAACCCTGATGCGCAGAGCCGGGGTGGCATCTGCCGCCTATGCCAAAAGCTTGCTGAGCCGCCCGCCCTCGAATGTGCTAGTCATCGCAGGGCCCGGCAATAACGGCGGCGATGCGCTGGAAACAGCGCACTTGCTGGCGGACGACGGCTACGCTGTATCGGTCATGCTATGCGCAGACATCGCAGAATTTTCTTCCGACGCGCAGAAATGCTATCAACGCGCCGTGTCCAGCAACGTGCAATTCTTCGGCGCCGACTATCTGCACCAGGCGCGGCCCGAGCAATGGTCGCTCGCGATAGACGGGTTGTTCGGCATAGGTTTGTCGCGCCCGATCAGCGGCGCCCTGCGTGAAATGGTGGAAAGACTCAACAAACTATCCGCCATTTATCGCTTTCCCGTGTTGTCGCTGGATGTGCCGAGCGGCCTGAATGCAGATACGGGACAGGTTGTCGGCCTGCAGGGCATTGCAGTATCGGCCACTCACACCCTGACCTTTATCGGCAACAAACCCGGCTTGCACACCGGGGACGGACGGGACTATGCAGGCGAAGTGGAAGTCGCCGACCTGGCAATCGACAAACAGTTCAGGCAGGTGCCGAAAGCACAATTGAGCAATCAAATGATGTTTTCGTCCGTGCTGAAGCCTCGGCCGCAGAATACGAATAAAGGCAGTTTTGGCGACGTGCTGATCATAGGCGGAGCGCGAGGCATGGCAGGAGCGGCCCTGCTGGCAGCCCGCGCCGCAGCGCATTGCGGCGCCGGCCGGGTATTCATAGGCTTTGTCGCAGAGCCGCCCGCTTACGACAGCCAGAATCCCGAACTGATGTTTCGCCGTGCCGATGATGCCGATTTTTCTGCGGAGGTAGTCGTCATCGGCCCTGGCCTTGGCGTATCGCCGGCATCCAGGCAGGTATTGACCAAAGCCCTCCAGCAAGCAGGAAAACTGGTGGTCGACGCCGACGCGCTGAACCTGATCGCCGCCGACGTCAATTTGCAGGAATTGCTGGCAGCCCGTACCGGCTCGACCATTCTGACACCCCATCCGCTGGAGGCCGCCCGCCTGTTGGGGATCAGCGGCGCCGAGGTGCAGGCGGATCGATTGCATGCCGCGCGCACCCTGGCCAACCGGTTTGCGGCCACGGTCATACTGAAGGGTTCAGGTACCGTCATTGCAGAAAAAGACGGCCAGGTCGTCATCAACCATACCGGCAATCCGGCACTGGCGACTGCAGGCACCGGAGACATACTGGCCGGCATGTGCGGGACGCTGCTGGCCCATGCAGCCGCCGCTGTCGACGCGGCAGGGCTGGCGGTCTGCCTGCACGGACTGGCCGCCGACAAGCTGGTGGCGCAAGGCATAGGCCCGGTGGGCATCACGTCCGGCGAATTAATTCACGCAATCAGGAATTGCCTGAATGAGATGCTGGCAGATAGCTCCGCCGTCGTGGATGCCTATTAAGAGCATGCCGCAAGATCGGCCCCGGCTCAAAAGGGCATCAGTCCTGATGCAGGCGCCCGGCGGTAATCGTCAGTGTCCTGGCGCATCTGGCGGCGATGGATAAATCATGTGTAACCAGCACCAAGGTCGAGCCGCGCTCGCGGTTCAGGGCAAACATCAACTGTATGACCGACTCGCCGGTAGCGGCGTCCAGGCTGCCGGTAGGTTCATCGGCAAACAATAGTGGCGGCTCGGTGACAAAGGCACGCGCCAGCGCCACCCTCTGCTGCTCGCCGCCGGACAAGTATTTAGGGTAATGCCTCAGGCGGCTGGACAGCCCCACGCGGGACAGCATCTCTTGCGCCTTTTCACGTGCCTGCTTGTCGCCGCGCAGCTCCAGCGGCAGCATCACGTTTTCCAGCGCATTCAAATGCAGCAGCAACTGGAAGGACTGAAAAACAAAGCCCAGCTTCTCTTTCCTGAGGCGGGCCCTGCCGTCTTCATCCAGTGCAAAAATATCTACCCCATCCAGCAATACCCTACCGTGGCTGGGCGTGTCCAGGCCAGCCAGGATGCCCAGCAAAGTCGACTTGCCGGAGCCCGAAGCCCCAACTATCGCGAGCGTTTCACCGGCTTGCGCGGTAAAATCAATCTCGTGCAAAATTGTCAGTTCACCGGTGGCGTCGGCGACGCGCTTGGATAAGTGCTGTACTTCTATTGCGGTGCGAGTAGATCCCAGAGGAAGGTTCATGCTGTTCTTTAATCAAAAAAGTTTGGTCAGGCGAGTGTGCGGACTGATGCTGGCAATGACAATCGGCTTATTCGGCACGGCCGCCTATTCTGCATCAAAAACCGTGCTCGTGCTCGGCGACAGCCTGTCCGCCGAATACGGACTGGCGCGAGGCACCGGCTGGGTAGCCTTGCTGGAAGAGCGGCTGAAACAGAAAAGAATCGATGCCGCCGTCATCAATGCCAGCATCAGCGGCGAAACCACCAGCGGCGGCAAGGCCAGGTTGGGAAGCTTGTTGAGCAAACATCATCCGGATATCGTGGTGATAGAATTGGGCGGCAACGATGCATTGCGCGGCCTGGCACTGGACGCATCAGAAGCCAATTTTCGCGACATGATCGCCATGTCCCGGGCCGCCAAGGCAAAAGTCCTGCTGGTCGGCATGCAAATCCCGCCTAACTACGGGCGCGACTATACCGAGAAATTTTTTTCCATCTACCCGAAGCTGGCAAAGGAAAGCAAGTCGGAGCTGGTGCCCTTCTTGCTGGACGGCGTAGCCGACAAGCCTGGGCTATTCCAGCCGGACCGCATCCACCTGCTGGCGCAGGCCCATCCCAGGATACTGGACAATGTGTGGCCCCACCTGCAAATCCTATTATCAAAATAAGTTGAAATGAGTTCATGAAATACCCAGAAATACTCGGCTTTAGCGATCTGCTGCCTCGCCTCGCGCATTTCGACAGCATCATAGACGTGCGCAGTCCATCGGAATACGCCGAGGACCATATACCGGGCGCGATCAATTGCCCGGTGCTGGATGACGAGCAACGCATCCGCGTCGGCACCATCTACAAACAGGTCAACTCGTTCGAAGCAAAAAAAATCGGCGCTGCGCTGGTGGCAAAAAACATCGCCCAGCATATCGAAACCCGTTTCCTGGATAAGCCCAAGGACTGGACACCACTGATCTACTGCTGGCGCGGCGGCAATCGCAGCGGCGCCATGTCGCTGATCTTGGCCAAGATAGGCTGGCCGGTGGTGCAGCTGGATGGCGGCTACAAGAATTTCCGCAGTCACGTCAATGAGCAGTTGCCGCAATTTGCAACGCGTTTCCAGTGGCGGGTTATTTGCGGCACCACGGGCAGCGGCAAGAGCCGCCTGCTGCAAACCCTGGCCCAGCAGGGCGCGCAGGTATTGGACCTGGAACAGCTGGCGATGCATCGCGGCTCCGTGCTGGGCAATCTACCCAGCCAGCCGCAACCCTCGCAGAAGAAATTCGAAAGCACGATCTGGCAGACGCTGCGCCATTTCGATCCGGTTCTGCCGGTCTTTGTCGAGGCCGAAAGCAAAAAGGTAGGCAAGCTCAGGGTGCCGGACGCCATCATGGAGGAAATGCGCAAATCTCCATGCATCAGCCTCAGCTTGCCGGCAGAACAGAGGGTGCAACTATTGATGGGCGACTACGCACATTTCATCCAGGATATCGACAACCTGAACCAGCAACTGGACTGCCTGCAAAGCCTGCACGGCAAGGAAAGAATTCAGGACTGGAAACAAATGGCGACAGCAGGCCATATACGCGAGCTGGTCAGGGAGTTACTGGAAAAACACTATGACCCCGCCTACTTGCGCTCTATCAATAAAAATTTCCTGCTGTCATCAAGCGCGTTAATGCTGGACCAGGCCGGCATACGCGACGAGGATTTTTTGCTGAGTGCAAACAGGATTTTTGCGGATCAGGCCAGTCCGGTAAAAACCGTTCAGCCGTAAAAAAACGGTGGCATTGCACCACCGTCTTTTTTGCCCTTGTGCTAGCGACATGATGAGGAATCAGAGAAACCTCGGGTCCGCGTCTAAAATCGCGGAAGCGCCCTACTCGAATTTTAACTTCTTACTTCACAAATAACCGGTACACCAGACACCACCGGAGCTCACTCAATTCATCGTAAATACTTTGAATTTCCAGTATATCGACCTCCTTCTTTTGAACCAGTTACGCGTTCAATATAGGCCAATGTTTACAATTCTGAAAGACAAATATAACTATCCAACGGGCGATGGGGATTTAAAAAATTAAATAAACTATATCATCGCAACACGGCAAACTGCGCCGGGATGCCCTAACGCAACCCTGGGGTACTGCCTTTCCATAAAGAAGTAATGGCACCGCTACCGATGGAAGCACCGAATTTCTTCAGCACGCGCTCGGGCAAGCCCTCTTTCTGTGTATAGTCGACGATGTCTTCTGCCTTCAATACATCGCGGGCAATCATATCCACCGTGCCAAAACCGTCCGCCAGTCCCATCTCAACCGCCTTCGAGCCTATCCAGAACAAACCGCTGAAGGTTTCCGGCGTCTCTTTCAGGCGCTGGCCCCGCCCCTTGCGCACCGTAGCGATAAATTGCTGGTGGATCTCATTCAGCATAGTCTGGGAGAAAGCCTTTTGCTTATCGGACTGCGGGGAAAACGGATCCATAAAGCCCTTGTTCTCACCGGCGGTCATCAGGCGGCGCTCGATGCCGACCTTGTCCATCAAGCCGGTAAAGCCGAAACCGTCCATCAGAACGCCAATGGAACCGACGATACTGGCCTTGTTGACATAGATTTCGTCCGCCGAGGCGGCAATGTAATATCCGCCCGAGGCGCACATTTCATCCACCACGACATACAGTTTCTTTTGCGGATAAGCCTTGCGCAAGCGCCACATCTCATCACTGATAATGCCGGCCTGGACTGGACTGCCGCCCGGACTATTGATGTGCATCACCACTCCCACCGAACCGGCATCGGCAAAAGCGCGGTCCAGCGCCGGGACGACTACCTTGGCGCCGCCGCTGCTGTCCGCATCTATGGTTCCGTTGATCTCGATCAACGCGGTATGCCGGCCCAGGCTTTCCACGTCCGTACTGTTATACAGGCTGATCTGATACAGGCCGAACAGCACCAGCAACAGGAAAGATGTCTTAAAAAATATTCCCCAACGGCGACGCAACCTTTGCTCTTGCAGCGCATCGGTTGCCAGTTTTTCGAGAAGCTCGCGCTCCCAGCCCGGCTTGGATGGAGGTGCGACTTGATCCGTTTGATTGTCGTTCATACTTGTCTTTGCGGGAATTTATGCCATTACGGGTTTAACAAATTCATCGGGCTGCCACAATACCTGGCCGTCCTTTTCTATGACACTGATCTTCCTCAGGCGGCCGCCGCGGCAGGGGCCGCCGGTACAATGCCCGGTATCCGGCATATAAATGGCGCCGTGCGTCGCGCACATGATGTACAAGCCGCTCGATTCAAAAAATTCCCCCGGATTCCAGTCCAATTCCACCGGAATGTGGGCGCAGCGATTCAGGTAGCCATGCACGATGCCGCCATAGCGCACCACAAATCCGGTCGCATCATCGCTGCCTGCGGTGACAGGAAAACGTACGCCGCGCCCGCCCTCCTCAACTTCAGCTGACAGGCAAATAGAAATTTCAGTCACTTGGTATCTTCCCGCCTGAAGCTAGGCATTCTCAGTCAGCCAGCCATGCAGTTCTGCGACTGTCCTGGCCGAAAACACCGGATTCAATCCCTTCAGGGACAACTCGTCGTGGGCTCCGTATTCGACCGCGACGGAGGCGGCGCCGGCGTTCATCGCCATTTGCAGGTCGTGGGTGGTGTCCCCTATCATCAGCGTGCGGCGCATATCCTGCCCCAGCTCCCGCGTCAACTCTTGCAGCATGGCCGGGTGCGGCTTGGAAAAGGTCTCGTCAGCGCAACGCGTCGCATCAAACATAGACAATAAATTTGCCGAATGCAATGCACGGTTCAAGCCCACGCGACTTTTACCGGTCGCGACCGCAAGGAAATAACCCTCTTGCGATAGCTCCTGCAGCATCTCGCGCACGCCCGCAAACAACGGCAGTTCGTGGTCCCTGGCGAGGTAATGGTAGCGATAGCGCTCCACGATGCGCGGATAATATTTAGGGTCGAGGCCGGGCATGGCGGTCTGCAATGCCTCCCCCAGTCCCAAACCAATCACATACGATGCCGCCTTGTCGTCCGGGACAGGCAAGCCCAGGTCTTTTGCTGATGCCTGGATACATTTGACAATGGTCGCAGTGCTGTCCATCAATGTACCGTCCCAGTCAAAGACGATGAAATCAAATTGCTTTTTTGCCATATATTGTTTTACAGACAGGCAGCATCCTTCTTCCAGAGCACCGCATGTCCTCTACTATCCTTAATGAAGCTATTTTACTCTTAAATTTTCAATATTGACAAAACATCAATATTTAGGCGCCTGCAAAAGACTGATCAGGAATTTTTCGCAGTCCGCCGGCAAAGGCGCATTCAGCGTGATGTTTTTTCCCGATTCCGGATGCGTGAAAGTAATCTGGTGCGCATGCAGAAACATCCTTTTCAGGGCACCCCTGTTTTTGTCGGCTTTTAACAAGGCGCGGTTTAATGCGAAATCGCCGTATTTGTCGTCGCCCGCAATGGGAAAACCGCTGGCCGACAAATGCACGCGGATCTGATGCGTACGTCCGGTTTTCAGCTCTGCCTCCAGCAAGGCAAACTCGCCATATTTCTTTTGCAAAGTAAAGACGGTATGCGAAGCCATGCCGTCGGCCTGGACCCGCACCCGGCGCTCGCCTTCTGCAGTCGTATACTTATGCAAAGCCAACTTGACGTGCTGGCGCGCGTTCTGCCAATCTCCATGCACCAGCGTCAGGTAGCGCTTATCGGTGAGGCCGTCGCGCATCTGCTCATGCAAGTTTGTCAATGCCGAACGTTTCTTTGCCAGCAGCAAGACGCCGGAGGTCTCCCTATCCAGCCTATGTACCAGTTCCAGGAACTTGGCATCCGGCCTGGAGGCGCGGAGTTGCTCTATAACACCGAAACTGATTCCGGACCCGCCATGCACCGCCACTCCGGCAGGTTTATCGATCACCAGTAAGTACGCATCCTCGAACAAGATCGCAAACTCGGCCGCCGGGGCATTCTGATTTGCACTTTCGGCAATACGGATAGGCGGAATGCGGACGATATCCCCTTCTACGAGTCGATAAAGTTGATCTATCCTGCCCTTGTTTACCCGGACCTCGCCGGAGCGCAGCACGCGATAGATATGGCTTTTAGGCACCCCTTTGCAAATGCGCAATAAGTAATTATCGATACGCTGGCCGGCGTCTTCTTCGGAAATGGTAACTAACTGAACCTGGGGCTGCGCTTGTGAAGGCTGGCTGGGGGCATTCTTTTGAGCCGGTTTCCCATTATTTATCGCTAAGTCCTTCATTTTGAATATATAATCGTTTTCGCTTCAGCAATTTGCTTAAGCAGGTGTATGAATAAACGTCTATTCTACACAGGGGCGTATCTGTCGGCCTCGCCAATTTGCAAATTCGATGGAAAAGATGTGTATGCAGCGTCCTGATGCACGTCAAGGTAGCGACCAAATGTTGCTATCGGACAGTGCAAGGGAAGTTGGATCAGATTGTTTGAATTGTAAGGATAAGTCTGGCAAGAGACACCGGGAATAAAAAGGTGTGCTTGCCGGTTGATGGTTTTGAAATAGGCTATCGATTTAGCTGGAAACGCTCATATAAATACATATGCGTTATCCAGCATACAAGTTGCGCATCGCCTGGCGTTGTGTTCGGCATAGCCGGACCAGAACAACGCGGGGGACATGTGCACTCGATAGGCTGTAGGAACCATCCGCGCCCCGCGCTGCAACTTTGGGACACAGTGGCGCTCATACTGAATTAAGAGCGTTTCTATTATCTCGTTGCGCCTCAGGCATTTCCCGCCCCGTCAAACACTCCGTCCGCGCATACATCCCCACGTAAGCCAGCTGTTTTCCCTCTTAAAGGAAAACAGCAAAAGATGACCAGAAGGTCACGGAGTAAAACATGAAACGTATGCTGTTTAATGCTACGCAACAGGAAGAATTGCGCGTAGCCATTGTGAATGGGCAAAAGCTCATTGACATAGATATAGAGACTGCCGGACGCGAGCTGCGCAAATCCAATATCTATAAAGGCGTCATCACCCGCATCGAACCCTCGCTGGAAGCCTGCTTCGTCAACTACGGCGAAGAACGCCACGGTTTCCTCCCTTTCAAGGAAGTTGCCCGCACCTACTTCAAGGAAGGCGTCGATGTACGTAGCGCCTCGATCAAGGATGCGCTGCGCGAAGGCCAGGAAATCATGGTCCAGGTTGAGAAAGAGGAGCGCGGCAATAAGGGCGCCGCACTGACTTCTTTCATCTCGCTGGCCGGCCGTTACCTGGTCCTGATGCCGAACAATCCACGCGGCGGCGGTGTTTCCCGCCGTGTTGAAGGCGAGGACAGGCAGGAATTGCGCGAAACCATGGACAAGCTGGACCTGCCTGGCGGCATGTCGGTGATTGCCCGCACTGCAGGCATAGGCCGCAATGTTGACGAATTGCAATGGGATTTGAACTACCTGATGCAACTCTGGCGTGCCATTGAAGGTGCCGGCAAATCCGCTGCGGGCGCCTTCCTGATCTACCAGGAATCCTCTCTCGTCATCCGCGCCATCCGCGATTACTTCCAGCCTGACATCGGCGAAATCCTGATCGATACCGACGATATCTACGAACAGGCCCAGCAATTCATGAGCCACGTGATGCCGGACATGGTGCATCGCGTCAAGCGCTACAGCGACGACGTGCCGCTGTTCTCGCGCTTCCAGATCGAACACCAGATCGAAACCGCGTACTCCCGCACGGTGCCTTTGCCTTCCGGCGGCGCGATCGTAATCGACCACACCGAAGCCCTGGTTTCTGTCGACGTCAACTCGGCGCGCGCTACCCGCGGCTCCGACATTGAAACCACTGCGTTCAATACTAACTGTGAAGCAGCGGAAGAAGTTGCGCGCCAATTGCGCTTGCGCGATCTGGGCGGCCTGATCGTGATCGATTTCATCGACATGGAAAACGCCAAGAACCAGCGCGAAGTGGAAACCCGCCTGAAAGATGCGCTGCGTTATGACCGCGCACGTGTACAAATGGGCAAGATTTCACGCTTCGGCCTGATGGAATTGTCGCGCCAGCGCCTGCGCCCTTCGCTGTCCGAAGGCAGCCATGTGACTTGCCCGCGTTGCAACGGCACCGGCCATATCCGCGATACCGAATCCTCCGCATTGCAAGTCCTGCGCATCATCCAGGAAGAAGCGATGAAGGAAAACTCGGCCGCGATCCACGTACAGGTGCCGGTCGATGTTGCTGCTTTCCTGCTGAATGAAAAACGCGGCGAGATCCTGAAAATAGAAAACCGCCATCGCGTCACTGTGATCCTGATCCCGAACAAGCATCTGGAAACCCCGCACTACAAGCTGGAACGCTTGAAGCACGACGATCCGCGCCTGGAAGAAGCGCACGTCAGCTATGCGATGGCAGAGCAAGCCGATACCGATATCGGCTACAACAAGCGCCAGAAAGAAGACGTCAAGCCGCGCCAGGAAGCCATGGTCAAGAGCATCACTCCTGAACAGGCGCCTATCGTTGAACGCAAGGAAGTGGTCGCGGCAGTACCTGTACCCGCAGCTGGCGCCACTGAATCGCAAGGCTTCTTCGCCAAGCTGTTTAGCTTCTTCCGTGCCAAACCTGAGACTCCGGCAGCCGTTGCGGAACCGGTGAAAAAAGAGAAATCTGCACAGGCGCAGGAGCGCGGCGACAAGAATGGCCGCGGCCAACGCAATCGCGGCCGCAATAGCCGAGGCGGACGCGGCGATCGTGAAGAGCGCGAAGAACGTCCGGCAACCGCCGGCGGCAATCGCGCAGATCGCGGTGAGCGCAACGAACGCGCGGATCGCAGCGACAAGGAAGAGCAAGCCAAGCCGGTTCAAGTTGCCGAGCAAACTCCTCGCCAACCCAAGCAACCTCGACCGCCGCGTGAAGAACGTGAAGGCCAGGGGCAGCAGGAAGGCCGTCGTGAGCGCCAGCAACGCCAGCGCGAAGAACGTAAGGAAAACACCGCTGCAGAAGCCAAACCCGAAGAAGTTTTGCTGAAAACTACTGTCCCGCCAGTAGACTCCGCTGCCGACCAGGCAGACGGCGTTGAAAATCTGGCAGTAGGCGCAGAAAACGAAACCGGGGAAGCAGGCGAAGAACGCCGCCGTCGCCGTCGTCGCGGTGGCCGTAACCGTAACCGTCGCGATCGCGATGGGACAGAAACCGGCGACAACGCGGCAGAAGGCGCCGATCAAGGTGAACAGACTGCGGCATTTGTGCCGGTAGCAGAAGCAGCGCAGTTCGTGGCCAATCCGGTCGTAGCCGCTGCACCAGTTGTCACAGCGGAAGCAGAGCCTGCCATCCTGACTGCGCCAGTTGTTCCGGCAGCGCCGCCGGTGGTTGAAACGATAGCCGCTATTGCTGAACCGGTCGCTGCCCCCGCTCCGGTAGCTGAGCCGGTTGTCGC
>DATHMC010000423.1:0-14193 GCA_035487495.1 Undibacterium sp. | reverse complement strand
CTGTTTCTCGTGGCAGCGATTGCTATGGTTGGCGGCGCGCTCCAAATGTACCTGGGGCAGCCGGATACCTCACCGCGGCTCGACAACGTCCACCGGTTCATGGCGGGTGTCTATTTTTCCACCGGGCTCATCAATCTCTGGGCCGCGATCACCATTCGGCAGCAAGGAACCCTCGTCTACCTGCTCGCCATCGGCGTACTGCTCGCCGGCATCGGCAGGTTGATGTCGATCTGGCGCGTCGGCCTGCCAAAGCCTGCCGCCGTCTGGCTAGGCTATCTGGTTCCCGAGTTGATTTTGCCCTTCATCATAGTCATCGCCCACCATGCCAGCCGATAAATAGCTGCCCAAAAACAGGCGATCGCGCCTCCCTTTTTTGGGTCCATTTTTATCTAACCGAATTCTAATGACTACATTTCGCCTTTGCTCACTTGCCCTAGCGCTACTCCCTCTGTTCGCTGATGCCTCCGGTTTAACGCCACAGACTGCCCAACAGACATCGGTGACCCTCCAGGATAAAGAACGCCAGCGGGCCGTTCCGGTCGCGCTTTACTTTCCTTCAGAGGCAAAATTTTGCACACAGGCCAAGCGTTGCCCTGTGGCGTTTCTTGGCGCCGGTTATGGCATCAGCCACTTGCATTATTCATTTATAGCCAGGGCACTGAATTCAGGGCTGACGATCGCTTCCGTACGTGTCAAAAGCGCGCCTGAGCAGAAATTTCCTGAAATGACATAGAGATTATTGGACTGCACACCGCCAGTCCACGTCATCAAAGGCCTCTTGATGTTTCCACGTTTTCAGAACACCGGGACGTTTTGGAAATACAAGGGACGTAACTCCAAACTGCAAATATTTATTAATTACCGAAGATTTTATGAAAAAAAATGTAGCCCCCGCCACTGGTATTATTCTCTTGTGCACACTCCTCTCCGCTTGTGGCGGCGGAAGTAACCCGGCACCCCCGAGTACCTTTTCTGTAATCGCCAGCGTCAGCAATTTGGCCGCAGCAGGGCTAGTTCTGTCGAACGGCACGGACACGGTTGCCGTGCCGCCAAACGCTACGAGCGTTACTTTTCCAAGCAAAATGCCCAGCGGCGTCTCATACAATGTGAGCATCGCCAGCCAGCCACCGGGATTCACGCAGATTTGCGCTCTGAGTAATGGCGCGGGCATGGTGAGCAATTCAAACGTCTCAAATATCGCGGTGTCGTGCCACACAGCCGCAGCGGTAGTCACGACGCTTGCCGGGAGCGGTATTCAAGGCAATGCAAACGGCACTGGAACCGCCGCCAGCTTTAACTATCCAGAACATATCGCCGTAGATACGTCGGGGAACGTCTATGTGGCTGATTCCGGCAACAACTTGATCCGAAAGGTCACGCCGACTGGTGTCGTCACGACGCTGGCCGGGAGCGGTATTCAAGGCAACGCAAACGGCACTGGAACCGCCGCCAGTTTTAATAATCCAGGTGGCGTGACCGTCGATGTATCGGGCAACGTCTATGTGGCTGATTTCCGCAACAACCTGATCCGCAAGATCACGCCGGCCGGAATGGTCACGACGCTGGCCGGCGATGGCAGCCATAACAGCGCAAACGGAATCGGAACCGCCGCCAGCTTTGCTTTTCCTGGCGACGTCACAGTGGACGCTGCGGGCAATGTCTATGTCGCTGACGTATCCAACTACATGATCCGCAAGATCACCCCGGCAGGGTTGGTAACGACCTATGCCGGCATCGGCAGCCCGGCCCTCCCTTTATACGGCAACGGCCCTGCGAATACCGCCTCCTTCGCCCTTCCCGACAGTGTGGCCGTGGACGCCTTGGGTAACGTTTATGTGGCTGACACCGGAAACAACTCGATTCGCAAGATCACGGCAGCCGGGATGGTCAGTTCGCTTGCAGGCGACCTCTACGCCAACAGTGGCAGCGCAAATGGCACTGGAACCGCAGCTACTTTTTCCGCGCCTACCGGCGTTGCCGTGGACGCCTCGGGCAACGTCTATGTGTCGGATTCCGGAAACAACTTGATTCGCAAGATCACCGCAGCAGGGGTGGTTACGACGATTGCCGGCAACGCTAGCGACACCAGCATAAATGGCACCGGAACCGCCGCCGGTTTTCGCAATCCTGTAGGCGTGGCGGTGGACTCCTCGGGTAACCTCTACGTGTCCGATTCTGGAAGCCACTTGATACGCAAAATCAGTGCTCAGTAAAGGGGTGCTCCGGTCGTCCAACGGCGGCAAAGGGGGTGCGGCCATTGACGCACCCGACGCATTCGATGTTGTTTTTTAAATAATTTCGTGGCAACATAGTCTTGGGTGCTCCTCCGCAGTCACACGCGCAAACGAAAGGATTCATTTTGAAGCTCATCGCCAAGATCACCATTGCTGCAAGCGTATTCCTCGGCACAACTGCCTTCGCGCAGGAATCTGAAGCCATTGGCAAAGCCCAGGATGCTGCAAAGATATGGTTGGCGCTTGTTGATTCCGGCGAATATGCGCAAAGCTGGGAACAGAGTGCGAAGCTCTTTCAAGCGGCTGTTTCCAAGACAAAGTGGGAGTCCACCATTCAATCAGCGCGATCACCTTTCGGCACGATGAAGGCACGTACGCTCATGTCGGCGGTCTATATGCAAACACTTCCCGGAGCACCGGAAGGTGAATATGTGGTGATTCAGTACGACAGCCAATTCACAAAGAACGCACACACCATTGAGACCGTGACACCGATGCGAGAGAAGGACGGAACCTGGAAGGTTTCCGGTTACTTTATTAAGTAACGGCGGTAAAGCTGCTCGAAAATGCCGGCTTCGTGCAGGAAGGACGCTTGCGTGATAATTTCATGCTTGGGGGGAGTTGGTACGATGATCTGAAGTTCGGCCTATTGGAGACCGAGAGGTAATAGCGGCCATTTCTATTGTCACGGAAACCCCTAGAGTACTTATAAACAGGAGACAATCATGGAGATGAAGCGCATCAATGCCGGGAAACTGCGTGCTATCGGATATGACCCGCGCGAGCGTACGCTGCGGGTCGAACTCGACGATGGAAGCGCGATAGAGTATTCGGGTGTCGGGCAGGAGGTCTGGCGCCGGCTGTCGACCTCAGGTTCAGCGTGGAGCTATTACCGCGACAACATAGAAGAGGAATTCCCAGGCCGTCGCAGTAGTATCGCGCGCCCCCAAAAGAAACCGAATCCGCTTGACGACCTGTTCAAAGCTGCCAGTGACGATGCAGAACCTTAGGCGACGGGCCGATACCGGCTGTTTGCGAATGCTTATATGCGGCTGCGGTCATTCACAATATTCCGGTTGCATAAACATCGAGCAGACATCAAGGGAAGTATGCAAACTTTGAAATGTGACGCCTTTTTATTTGATGTTGACTCTACTCTGGTGGATTCTTCGGACTGTATAAAGTCGATATGGCGAATATGGTCGGAGAGATATGGGTTTGAGCTTGAGCAAGTTCTCAAGGCGGTTCACGGACGCACAATTTCGGAAACATTGAGGATGGTTGCTCCGGACATGGCTGCCGAAAAATTCGTTGTTGAGGTCCAGAATATAGCTCTCAACGAGTTCAAAAATGTGATGGCAGTGAAAGGCGCTAAAAAGTTCTTGTCGAAATTGCCTCTCGAAAGTTGGGCTATCGCCACTTCTGGAGCGCGACACGTTTCCATATCAAGCATGAGGAATGCCGGATTACCTATTCCTGGCGTTGTTGTGGCAGCTGAGGATGTTATTCGCAGCAAACCCGACCCGGAAGCGTACATCAATGCGGCAAACCTGCTAGGCGTAAAGCCCGAAAACTGCATCGTATTTGAAGACTCAATGGCCGGGATTAAATCAGGCGTTGCGTCAGGGGCAACCGTCATTGCATTGACCACGACGCATAGCGCCAACGAATTGACCGGATTGGATTTTCTTATTCGGGATTTTAGCCGGTTAGAACTGCGGATAAATCAGGAGAGTTCTGGGCAAAGGTTTGAACTGGTCATCCACGACTAATAGAAATGGCATACGCGGCGGCGCGAAGCTTCGCGCGCTGGCGCATAAAGCAAGCGACAGTGTTCGGCCAGAAGTAGCCATCGGCACTTTCAATACGGATTGCTGTGAACCGGAGCAGTATCATTTTCTGAATGTCATCAGCAGAGGAAATTATGAGCAAGGAAGTAGTTCGGGTTGAACCACTATCCACCTATCTAGAAAGGTGGAAGGCGCCAACTTCTGTGGTCATTAGAAGCGGAGATACCGTCTACGTCTCCGGGCTGCCTCCTTTTGACCCGGTCACGGGGGAAGTCGTTCGTAATGCATCAATCGAACGGCAGACCGAATTGGTATTGGAGCAGATGAAGCTCTGTCTTGAAACAGCTGGCTCTTCGTTGAAAAACGTCCTTAAATGTAACGTCTACTGCACGTCTGTCGAAAAATTTTCTGCCGTCAATGAAATCTACGCACGCTATTTCCCCAATGACCCGCCAGCGCGTATATTCGTGTGCGTTCCCGCGTGGCCAGGAATTTTTGACATAGAGATAGACTGTGTTGCTGTTATATAAAAAATGGAAAGGCGTAAATCGGCTGCGGAGTCAACCGGCCGACGCAACAGCCGTTCATTACTGCGCTCACTGGTTGCCAGTTTTTTAAGTCGATGTCATTATTTGGTCTTTGTTCGTGACGTTGGACAAGCGCGATTTAAGCTACAAATATGGAGCTACAATGCCACAGACTTACCAAGTAATCGTTGAGTCCGAACCCAAGCCGGCCGAGATGGGTATGGTCATTAAGGGACTCGGCGCTTACAACGCGTCGAAAGCCGACGGCGAAATGCCAAACTATCTCTTCATCACCGTACGTGGTGAAGATGGAAGCATCGAGGGTGGCCTGGTCGGCGCAACCTACTTGGGGTGGCTGCAAGTGCAGGCTGTCTGGATTTCCGATGCACTACGTGGCCTTGGTTATGGAACGGCACTCATGCAAGAGGCGGAAAATGAAGCCATTCGCCGTGGCTGCCCGCGCGTCTTTCTCGAGACCCTAAGCTTTCAGGCCCTGCCGTTTTACGAAAAGCGCGGGTATGTGGTTTTCAGCCGGCTCGCCGATTTACCGCCTGGCGGCGCCCGCTATGCTTTGACAAAACAACTCGACCGCCGATAGTGCCTACGGTGGAATAGGCTTTGATAGCCGAAACGATAGCCTACAAGCGATCAAAACCGGCCATGGAAGAACGGCACCAGTCTAATGTCGCAATGTTGATTTTCTTTGGGCAGTAGTCGATGTCGAACAATAGAATCAGGGCATCACTCACTAAAACATATTGAGTATATGAATTCCTATATGGGTAATAACAGACATCTGATATTGCGGAACCGATTGATGTTAATTACGTCGGTTCGATATAAATTGGTGGCCGCTGCTCTCACCGCTCTCGTTCTCGCAACACCCGCACTTTCTGCACCAGCCGTAGAAAACTCGATACCCCGGGCAGTAGCACGCGACTTGGTGAATCAGACAATCGCTCTTGTGGAAAAAGATGGTTTGCCTCCGTCAAGTGCCGCGAGCTATGCAGAAGCAAAACGTTTGCTCTTATCGGAATTTGATAGCGATGCGCCAGTCCTTGAAAGAAACACAGTCTATGCTGATTTGAAAAATCTGCTGGGCACTCTGGATGCGGATGGCCATTCAAATATTTTTACAGCCCCACAGACCAACATGATAGGCGGCATAGCGTCGACACAGGCCGCGCTGTCCAAGCCACTTGTCCAAAATGTGAGAACCGAACATGGCATGGTTCTTCGCCTGACTCCTCCCCAAGTGACCGACATTACAGAAAAAGGACGACAGGAATACGTTAGTGGAATATTGAAGAATTTGTCCAGCGACGCGGACGCAGCGTCGGCATGTGCACTGGTGGTTGACTTGACAGAGCAGAAAGGTGGCAATGCTTGGCCGCCGTTAATCCTGATGCAACCTCTGTTCTCAGATGGAAATATGTCGCGCTTCGTCAAACGCGACAACTTGCGCTTGCCCATTTTTTCAACAACTATTTTGCGTGAGCTGGCAGAACAAAATGGCTCTGGGCAGTCGAACCCGCTACAACGTTTTGCGGTGCAGGATATTGCCATCATTACGGGGCCGGACACTTCTAGCGCCGGCGAAATGCTGACAATGGCGCTGCTTGGCGAGGGAGCCAGAGTGCGTAGTTTTGGATGGAAAACCAAGGGTTTTATGACTGCGAACAGAACATTCACAATGCCGGACGGCGCCCTACTCGTGCTCAGCGTATCCCGCTATGCCCTTGGTGACCAAGCGGCTGTGCGCGGTGGGATCACCCCGATGGAGCCTGCTGCCCCAGGTGAGAGCCTGGAAGGGCTGACGCAACGTGCGAGTACGTGGGCTGCGGAGCGGTCGCAGCTTTGTAAATCGCAACTTGCGACAGCCCACTGAAGTATGACATTACAACATCCACCGTCGTAGCCAAAAGAAGTCATTCAACTTGCTCGCTCACTGCGGTTTTTTCCTTAAACAATAATAGTATTGGGAACAGGATGCCAACTATAAGAAATGCCGCGCGGGAAAAGCTACTTGCAATGAGTATGCCCCAATACTTACTAGAGCAAATTCAAGTCTTTGAAGAGCAACGTCAGGATGCCTCAGTAAATATTGACGGACGCAAACCTGAAGCAGACACTGAAAAATATTCCTCTCTGAACCGCCAATATTTTTTAAAAAGGATTCAATGTACTCAGCCACTTTCATCTTTGACGCCAAACAATTTGACGCAGAGTTTCACCGATTGGACGCTCTCATCGCGGAGGCCGCCAGGAAAACTGAAGGCTATCTGGGAGAGGAAGCATGGGAAGACCCCAAAACCGGGCGTGTCGCTAACGTATACTACTGGGTGTCAGAGTCAGGTCTGAAACAACTCATCGAACATCCAAATCATATCGAGGCAAAGCGGCGTTATTCCGAATGGCTGGCGGGCTACCAAGTAATCATCTCTCATGTCGTTCGTACTTATGGAGACAAGACCATGAGCCATGCTACTGAACGTTTTGAAAGTGCATCATTCAATGCAGTGGCGTCGGCGTAGACCAAACTCATTGGAGATGCGTGTAGAAGTGAAGCGTTGATTTTTTCGCGGAGTCCGGCGCGAATCGGCGGCGGATTAACATGGCACTCGAACCGGACTGACAGGACAAGCAACAGTTGACATTTAATTTCTGGGCGGCCAGGCATTCAGTTCAACATTAGGCACTCACAGAGTGCGCCCGCCGCCCTTCGACGTATAGGAAGCGAATCATGGCGACTATTAACAAAGGTTCATGCCTCTGCGGCCGGGTTTCGTTTGTCGTGACGGGAGAGGTGAAACCTCCCGACGCGTGCCACTGCGTCCAGTGCAGGAAACACTCCGGCCATTACTTTGCTTCGACGGACATGCCCAAGGCAGCGGTCACAATCACGGGTCAGGAGAACCTGACCTGGTACCAGTCATCCGCCAAGGTACGACGCGGGTTCTGCTCCACATGTGGATCTTCCTTGTTCTTTGAACCACTGGCGCGAGAGTGGATCGGCATCGCGATGGGCGCATTCGACACGCCCACTTCCACTCACCTGGAGATGCACATCTTCGTCGCAGAGAAGGGTGACTACTATGAGATTGCTGACGGTCTGCCGCAGAACCAGCATTGAGCGGCATGCGCGCTTGCTTGCTGCTGCAGCAGTAGACAGAAATCGGTTGCGGATTCAGCCGGTGAATGCAACACACTCATTAAGTTCTTGGAGGTTCCCATAGCTCGACCCGGTTACCCTCGGGATCCATCACCCATCCAAATTTGCCAAATTCTGACTCGTCAACCTTGGCATCAACAGCGCAACCCTCCAAGCGCAACTGAGCGAGCAAAGCATGTAAATCATCGACTCGATAATTGATCATGAAAGATTGGGTGCTCGGCGCAAAATAGTCCGAGTCGTTTGGAAATAATGACCAGACAGTTTTTTCATTTTCGATGAGGCCATTGGCGCCATTCGGTTGAAATATCGCACTACCCCATTTTTCCAAACTGAAACCAAGATGATCCCGGTACCATTCGCGAAGTTTTTCAGGATTCTTCGCTTTGAAAAACACGCCGCCGATGCCAACAACACGTTTCATATCGCCTCCTTGGAGACATCTATCGAAAAAAGAATCGGCTTACGTAACCGATCACCTGCCACGGATATTACATGATCAAATAATCTCGTGCAAATCGGACCGCAACGGATTGGCAGCAAACAGTTGCTCCCACATTCCCGGTCGGAGGATTGGCAAGGAATACCGCCGGTTCATGAGTATCTCAGTCCGGCAATCCTGCCGCCGGGCAAGGCGCTTACGCTTTCAGCCTGGCGCTTTGGATAATGTGGGCGACCCGTGCCTGATGGCGCGGGTAAAAAACCAGCTGCGGCGCCTGGTACACAATGGCAAACAGCTCTCCCTTGCTGACGGCGCCGCTGCCCGTGCCGGAAATCTGGACGTTGTCGGTTTTGCGGACCAGCGTATATTCGAAATGGAAACCCTTCACGCCGCCGAACATGGCGGGCTCCAGTTTTTTCAGCGTGAAGGTGGAGCCGTCGCGCGTCAGCATGCCTTCATACAGGGCAACGATTTGTTCGGGCTGCATGTTGGAATGGAACTTGAAGACTTTCTTCTCGGATGAACCGCCGGCCTGGTAGTGGATGGGTTCGTCGTTTTTCAGGCCGGAATAGACGAGGATCTGATCCACCGTCAAGCCTTCCATGGTCCAGGACTGGCAGTTCGGGCCGACGACGGAGGGTGCATTGATCTGGTTCCAGGCGCCGTCCAGGTGCAGCTGCAGGCGCTCGCCGACGGCGCGGTCGCCGGAATCCACCTTGGTCACGGACACGCAGCCGGTCAGCGCGATCAGGATAGCGGCAATGGCGATACGCTTCAAATTTGTTATGGTGATCATGCTCCCAACTCCTCCAGGTAATTTTTAATCATTGCCGAATCCGGCGCCTCCGGCGCCAGTTGCAAATACCGCGTAAAACTTTTCTTTGTTTCTGCCGGCTGGTCGCGCTGGCGGTAAATCATGCCCATGCCGCGGTGCGCTTCCGGCGGCTCGCCGCCCAGCGCTATCGCGGCCTGATAGTCGGCAAGCGCCGCATTCAGGTCGGTGTCTGAGGACCGCATGCGATACACGTCGGCCCGCGCGCAGACAAAATCGGGTTGCTCGGGCGAACGCTGCATCAGGCGGCTCAGCAAGGCGATGCTCTCCTCAAACTGGCCGCGCTTGACTTCCTCATTGAGCCATTCGCGGCGGTAGGGGGCGGTTTTTTCTTGCCAGGTTTTTTCGTTGGTGACGCCGCGGGGCAATGCCGCCGCCAGCTGCGCCAGGGTGTCCTTGCGGTCCGCCATCGGCGGGTGGGTCGCAAACATAGGGCTGTTCTTGGTAGGGTCGCCGGCGGGGTTTGCCTTGGCTTCCAGCAGCAGGTTTTCCCATACCTTGGCGGCTTCCGCCGGATCGTAGCCAGCCTTGCTCATCAGGCTCAGGCCGATGCGGTCTGCCTGCAATTCATTGCCGCGCGAATTGGCAAAGGCGCCGGCCACGCTGGCCAGCTGGCCCACCAGGCCGATCACGCCGAACATGCCGAGGAAGACCCCGAATGCGCTGCGCGACCTGGCGTCGCGGAATGTATCGATGGAATGGCGCTGCAGATAGTGGCCGATTTCGTGCCCCAGCACCGCCGCCAGCTGCGCCTCGTTATCCACGCGCAGCATCAGCCCGCTCCAGACCTGCATCATGCCGTTGGGGGCCATGTTGGCATTGAAGTAGCGGTTGCGCACCAGATAGACCCGTACATCGGGGCAATGGTCGCCCGCCAGGCGGCAGATGATTTCCTGCACGTAGCTGCGCAGCTCCGCATCGCGGATCGCAAACGGGCTGCGGCGCAGCTTTGCCTCCTCGCGGTCCATCAGTGCCCACAAGCCGCCCTCATCGGTCGCGACGTCGGGCCTTTCCATGCGCGGGGGCATCACCCACGCATCCTCGGCGCGACCCGGCCCCGGCGCAAGACCGGCGCTGGCGGCACACGCTGCCGCCAGAAATTGGCGCCGCCTCATTTGGCGACGGGGAATTTTTCGAGCAGGGCCTTGACGGTTTCTTTAGCCTTTTCCGGCTCGCGCAGATCGCCGCTGGCGCGCGCGAGTTTGTTAAACCAGAGTATCCTGCCGGAATTCAGATCAACCAGCGACGCATAGCCGACCTGGGAACCGCCGTGCACGCCCACGCCGACCAGCGCCAACGCAAACATCGCCACCGCCCGCTCGCTGCTGGTGTAGCTATCGCGCACCCAGCTGAAGACCGCATAGTCGGCGCCGGTTTTTTGCTTGATGGATGCGACCGATTCGCCCAAGGACCAATCCAGCTTGCCGTCCTTGGTGGGCAGGCGCAAATTACTTGGGCCGAAATGATGCAGCGCGATGGACTGGGCGACCGCAGCGTGCAGGAAGTTCACGTCGCTCAGTTCATCGGCGTCGTCTTTGTTGAGCTCGGTGGCGGTAAGCCCTAGCGCCTTTTCCCTGGCGATCAGGGCGGCCCTGAAATAGCGGGAGGCTGCCTCTGTCCAGTCGGCCTTGGGCTCCTGCACGCCGCCGGCGGTGAGGGAAAACAGTTCAATATCGGTCGGCATGATGACGACTTTTGCCCCTTTGGGCAAAGTCTCAAACCCGGGCGCCAGATTGAGGGACTCTGCATGGGCAAACCCTGTGTGGCTCAGCGCAGCGGTGCACACAACAAATCCAGCCGATACTGCGGAACGACGGATGCAACAAGCCAAGGCTTTCCCTAGAAGCATTTTTTCCCCAATCACGTTTCGTTGAACAGGCCATCTTTTGTAGCCATCAGGGAAACATTGTATCTTCCACAATAGTAAGCGTCACGTATTTTTTATTACTTTTGCAAGATTAATGCTGTGGAAAGTTTTTTACTTTCGCTATATCCCATCGTATATTGCGATCTTGGCTGCCCACGCATGCGCCAATGGCCCGCATGGCAAGCGCTTGCCGATATCCTTGGATTCTGGAGAAACACGATGAACAAACTTATCCGCGCCCTGCTGCTGGCTTCTTCCTTCGCCTTGTGCGGGCCAACCCTGGCAGCCGGCAACGGCGCGCCACCGTCCACATTCGTCACCGACAGCATCACCGTCAGCGGCGCGGTGGAGAACCCGCTCACTTTACGCGTGGAGGATTTGCGCAATTTTCCGCCGCAGCAGATCAGCGAGGTGCCGTTGCAGGGACGTGCCGGCGCCAATGTCGGCAAATTAATCCATGTCAAAGGCGTGCGCTTGCGCGACATCCTGGAAAAGGCGGTGATTATTGCGCGCGACCATAACGACGTGAAAAAGACCGTCATCATCGCCGGCGCCAGCGACGGCTACAAGGTGGTGTATTCGTGGAGCGAGGTGTTCAACTCGTCGCTGGGCGACGGCGTGCTGGTGTATTTTGAGAAAGACGGCGCGCCGCTGGCCGATGACGAAGGCCGCATCGCGATGATATCGGCCAAGGACTTGCGCACCGGGCCGCGGCACGTGAAGTGGCTGCAGTCGATAGAGGTGAAAAAGATCGCTGATTAAAGCCGTACTTTAAAGCCGTACTTTCAGGCCGCACTTTGAGGCCACACTCTTAGGCGATATTTCATTCGCCCCGCAGGATAGTCCGCTGACGGCGGCCGCGACGACGCCTGTCCGGCACTCCATCGCACGGCAAAACAGCACGGCCGCGCCCGTCCGGCCTGCGACGCCGATGGGGAGCCATCTGCAGAAATCCTGCGAATCAGGCATAGGCCCAAGCGACGACTATGTACGCCAGCGTACCGTGTTACCCCGGCGGTGCGCGTAACCTCGTCTGCAAACATCACGCGTCAACAGGAGATGCGCCCGGATATCAGGGCGCGGCTGCCGATGCGATCTTGCAGTAGCGATGGCCTGATCTGCCGACGCGGATCAATGTTGTCAGAAACTGATCAACTCTGGGTAGCTGCTCACAATACGGTGCGTAGTTCTCGCAAGCCAAATAAAGGAATCATCATGAGGTATTCGAAACTGTTCGTCGCATCATTGGCGACGCTGGCATTTAGTGGATGTTTTACAATGCCGACCGGCCCCGCCGGACCACAAGGAGCAACCGGCAATACCGGCGCAACGGGATACACCGGCGCGACTGGATATACCGGTGCAACCGGTAGCGTGGGTGCAACCGGAGGCACAGGGGCGACCGGAGGCACAGGCGCAACCGGCGGCATGGGTGCAACCGGAGATACGGGCGCGACCGGCAGCATGGGCGCAACCGGCAACACAGGTGCGACCGGCAGCACAGGCGCCAAAGGAAACACCGGCCCTACTGTCGTCAAACCTGGTGAGACCGTTGTGATTGTGCCCGTACGTTAAGTGCTGGAAGAAACCTATCCGTGGGGCGCGGTCAAAGCAGATTGCGCCCCATGAACAAATACGCGCAGGCATTATTCCCCGTCTCAACTTCTGCGATATGACCTTACCGGCAATGCTCCCCAAGCCCGGCTGCTGCTGAGCCGCTCTGTCAGCCGGCCATTGCTCCCCTTCCCGCCACCACCCCCGCCTAAAAACAAAGTCGAATAAATATTCAACCAATCGGTTGATAATCAATATCCATCGCCTATAATTCAACCAATTAGTTGAATATTTCCTTATGAATAACATTGAACCGCATGACCCCGCCATGGACCTGGACCAGGTCTTCACGGCGCTGGCCGACCAGACCCGCCGCCAACTGGTGCGCATGCTGGCCGAGCAGGACCGCAGCGTAAGCGAACTGGCGGAACCTTTCGACATGTCGCTGGCGGCCGTCAGCAAGCATATCAAGGTGCTGGAAGCTGCCGGCATCGTGGCGCGCCGGGTCGATGGGCGCGTGCATACGCTGGCGCTGCGCCCGGAGGCGCTGACGGGTGCGCTGGACTGGATTTCGATTTACCGCAATTTTTGGCAACGCCGGCTGGATTCGCTGGACGCGCTATTTACCACGGTCGAGGATCGGCCACCCCATGAAGACTGAAGGAGACTAAGTATGTTTGAATTGACATTGAACAAACGCTGCAAGGCCCCGGTGGAGCGTGTCTTTGCCGCATGGAGCAGCGCCGAACAGCTCAAGCGCTGGTTTGGGCCGGGGGAAATGGACGTGCCGCAGGCGGAGGTCGATTTTAAGGTCGGCGGCCACTACCGCGTCGTGATGCAGCGCCATGACGGCCAGCAGCATATCGTGGCCGGCACCTATCATGAGATCGTGCCGAACCAGCGGCTGCGCTTCAGCTGGCGCTGGGAAGGCAGCGAGGTCACCACCGAAGTGGACATCAGCTTCCGCCCGGCCGGCGACCAGACCGATTGCACGCTGACCCATCGCCAGTTCCCCGATGCGGAAATGCGCGACAAGCACAGGGAGGGATGGGAAGGATGTTTTGTCAAACTGGTAGCGCTGGCTTAAGCAAATTCTTGCATTCAACAATTTTTTTCGGAGCACGTCATGAAACTCTATTACAACCCGCTGTCGACCTATTCACAAAAAGCCCTGATCGCGCTGTATGAAAAACAGGTGGCGTTTGAACCCGTGCTGGTCAGCCTGATGACGCCGGAGGGCAAGGCCGAGTATGAAAAGATTTACCCGATAGGCAAAGTGCCGCTGCTGAAACCCAGCGAAGACCACCAGATCCCGGAATCGACGATCATCATCGAATACCTGGAGGGCCACTACTCCACCGGCACCCGCCTGATACCGGATGGCGTGGATGAGGCGCGGCAGGTGCGCTTCATAGACCGCATGGCCGACCTGTACCTGACCGATTCGTCCGCCACCCTGCTGTTTGAGAAATTCGGCTTCAGCAAGCACACCGAGGAACAACTGGCCAAGGCCACCAAATACCTGCGCATCAGCTTCGAGCAGTTGGACAAGAAGCTGGCCGGCCAGGAATGGGTGTGCGGCACATTCTCGATGGCAGACTGCGCGGTAATCCCCGCGCTGTTCTATTGCCAGTTTATCGCCCCGTTCAGCGACTACGCCAATATCGTCAGCTACTACGAGCGCGCCAAACAGCGCCCGAGCTATGCCAAGGTGATGGCGGAGTTTGTGCCGATCTGGGAGGGCTTGCAGAGCAAGGCTGCAGGCTAACTCTTCC
>DATHMC010000422.1:0-12267 GCA_035487495.1 Undibacterium sp. | reverse complement strand
CGATCAGCTCCGGCGTCAACCTGTCCAGCACTGGACGTACATCGCGTGCCAGGTCCGGCGCATCCTCGAACGGCCCCAGCTTTTGCTGCCGCCATCGGGCATGCAACTGGGTTTGCACGATTTTGCCGGCGTCGAATTGGGATTGAAAAAAGTCCTTCGCCCAGGCGGCGTCCAGTTCTTCCCGTTGCGCGCGTAGTGCAATACCGTCGAGTATTTGCTGCTCGCGCGCCGGGTCATCGATGGCGGCGCCGGAATTCCATTTGCTTTTTGCTACCAGGGGCGCCATGGACAGCCTTTCGTCCATCAGTGCCAGTAAGCGCCTGACAGCGATTTCATCCGGGTTGTTGCCGTGCAGCGGGGACGCTGTCTGGCATGCGCCGAGCAACAAGAGGGCAAGGGTGAGCAGGACGGACAGTATGGATCTGGTTTGTTGGCGGCTGGAAAGCATGGCGGGGCTATTGAGAATCAAATTGCAATACAGTATAAAGCTGTATCGTGGTTTAATTGCTTACAGCTTGCCCGCGACTGACGTTTGCCGGTGGAGCGGCGACATAAGCTGTCGTCCATGCCGCACTCCCGTATAATCTTGGAATGCAAAATCTTCTCCATAACCTGAATCCGGAACAGCTCGCCGCTGTTACCCTGCCCGCGCAGTCTGCGCTGATCCTGGCCGGCGCCGGCTCCGGCAAGACCCGCGTCCTGACCACGCGCATCGCCTGGCTGATCCAGACCGGGCAGATATCGGCCAACGGCATCCTGGCGGTAACCTTTACCAACAAGGCCGCCAAGGAAATGCTGATGCGCCTGTCCGCCATGCTGCCGATTAATACCCGGGGTTTGTGGATAGGCACCTTTCACGGCCTGTGCAACCGCCTGCTGCGCGCGCATCACCGCGACGCCGGTTTGCCGCAGACCTTCCAGATCCTCGATTCGGCCGACCAATTGTCCTTCATCAAGCGTTTGCTGAAGGCCAATAATGTCGACGATGAAAAATATCCGCCGCGCACGTTGATGTACTTCATCAATGGCGCTAAAGACCGCGGGCTGCGGGCCGGTGAAGTGGAGGCCTATGACGAGATCGAGCGCAAGATGGTGGCGCTGTACGATCTGTATGACCAGCAATGCCAGCGCGAAGGCGTGGTTGACTTTGCCGAACTGCTGCTGCGCAGCTATGAACTGCTGAGCCGCAACCAGCCGCTGCGCGAGCATTATCAGTCGCGTTTCCGGCATATCCTGGTGGACGAGTTCCAGGATACCAATGATCTGCAATACAAATGGCTGAAATTGCTGGCGGGCGAGCATGGCGCAGTCTTCGCGGTGGGTGACGACGACCAGAGCATTTATGCCTTTCGCGGCGCGAATGTCGGCAATATGTCGGCCTTCGAGCGCGAATTCCGCGTACAAAACCTGATCAAGCTGGAGCAGAACTACCGCTCGCACGGCCATATCCTGGATGCAGCGAATACGCTGATCGCCAATAACAGCAAACGCCTCGGCAAGAATCTGCGCACCGACGCCGGTCACGGCGAACAAGTCAGGATTTATGAGGCTACCAGCGATATCCAGGAGGCCCAGTGGATAGTCGAGGAAGCCAAGAACCTGATACGCGAAGGTTCCTTGCGCAGCGAAATCGCCATCCTGTACCGCTCCAACGCACAGTCGCGGGTGATCGAGCATTCGCTGTTCACCTCAGGCATTCCCTATCGCGTATACGGCGGCCAGCGCTATTTCGAGCGTGCCGAGATCAAGCATGCGATCGCTTATCTGCAGTTGATGGACAACCCGCATAACGATTCGGCCTTCCTGCGGGTAGTCAACTTCCCGACGCGCGGCATAGGCGCCCGTTCGCTGGAGCAATTGCAGGATGCCGCCAAACAGTACGGCATCTCGCTGTATGCGGCCGTGCCGTATGTGGCGGGCAAGGCCGGGTCCTCGTTGTCTTCTTTCGTCAAACTGATAGAGGGCGCGCGTTTTGAGACGCAGCAATTGCCTTTGCCGGAGATGGTGCAGATCGTGCTGGAAGTCAGCAGCCTGATCGAACACTATCAAAACGAAAAAGAGGGCGCAGACCGGATAGAGAATCTGGAGCAGCTGATCAGTGCCGCGACCCTGTTTGTGTCGGAAGAGGGCTTCGGCCTGGACGCGCCGGCATTGGCGGGACCGGCTTCGCAGGCCGCGCCGAACATGACGACCATCGCCGGCGGCGTCGAGATCATCGACGCCGATGCGGCGCTGCCTACCGTGATGTCGCCTTTATCGGCCTTCCTGTCGCATGCATCGCTGGAAGCCGGCGACAACCAGGCGCAGGCCGGGCAGGACGCATTGCAATTGATGACGGTGCACTCCGCCAAAGGGCTGGAGTTTGATGCGGTGTTCATCAGCGGTCTGGAAGAAGGCCTGTTCCCGCATGAGAACAGCGCCAAGGAAGAGGGCGGGGCGGAAGAGGAGCGCCGCCTGATGTACGTGGCGATCACCCGGGCCAGGAAGCGCCTGTATATGAGCTTTTCGCAAACCCGCATGCTGCACGGCCAAACCCGCTACAACATGCGTTCGCGCTTCTTTGACGAATTGCCGGAAGAGACGATGAAGTGGCTGTCGCCGAAGATACAGCCGCACTGGTTTGCCAATCCCAAGTCCGCGTGGGACGAGTCGCCCAGCAGCGGCGCCAACACGATAGCGCAAAGCTTCAACAAGAATGCCTGGCATATAGGCGAGTCGGTCTTTCATGCCAAATTCGGCGAAGGCGTGATTGTGAATATCGAGGGCAGCGGTGCCAATTCACGGGCGCATATCAATTTCGGGCGGCATGGCATGAAGCTGCTGGATTTGAGCATTGCGAAGCTGGATAAGATTCCGAACTAGGCTAAGCCTCATTTGCACCGGGGTTCTTGCGGCGCGCGGCCGTCTGCGGTGGTTGATTGATCTCAAGGAGAAAAATGAATAGTGCCCAAATCATCGAATATGCAGGCGCCGCGATTTTTGCGCTGGCCGTGCTGCACACGTTTTCAACCAAGAAATTCCTGCACCTTGCGCATACTAGCCAGCATCATGCCGGTTTGTGGCATTTGCTGGGCGAGGTCGAGGTGGTGTTCGGTTTCTGGGCGCTTATCCTGGTCGGTTTCATGGCCTTGGTTGCGACCCCGAAGACGGCAATCACTTATCTGGAAGCGCAGAATTTTACCGAGCCTCTGTTCGTATTTGTGATCCTGACCATTGCCGGCACACGGCCCATCCTGCATTCGGTGCAATCGCTGGTCAGCCGCATAGGGGCCATGCTGCCGCTGAATCAGACGGTCGGCTCTTACTTCCTGTGCTTGTCGCTGGTGCCTTTGCTGGGATCTTTTATTACCGAGCCGGCGGCGATGACGCTGGCGGCATTGATGCTGCGCGATCGTTTTTATACGCAAGGCATTTCGCAGCAGCTCAAGTATGCGACGCTGGGCGTGCTGTTTGTGAATATTTCCATAGGCGGCGTCCTGACGCCGTTTGCCGCGCCGCCGGTGTTGATGGTGGCGGAAAAGTGGGGATGGGATATCGCCTTTATGTCCAGCATGTTCGGCTGGAAAGCCGCTTGTGCGGTAGTGGTCAACGCCTTGGCGGCAACGCTGCTGTTTTACAAGGAACTGACAGGAATTGTCGCTGCAGAGCCCAAGCAGCAAAGCGAGCCCATGCCGCTGTCCGTGGTGGCCATCCACTACCTGTTCCTGGCGGCGACCGTCGTGTTCGCGCATTACCCCGTCGTGTTCATGGGCTTGTTCCTGTTTTTCCTGGGCTTTACCGATGCCTATAAACGCTACCAGGACAAGCTGATGCTGCGCGAGGGTTTGCTGGTCGCCTTCTTTCTGGCCGGCCTGGTGGTGTTGGGCGGCAAGCAGCAGTGGTGGCTGCAGCCTATCCTGGCCGGCATGGATTCGACGCTGCTCTTCTTCGGCTCCATGGGCTTGACGGCGATTACCGATAATGCCGCGCTGACCTATCTCGGTTCGCTGGTCGAGGGCATGTCCGATACCGCCAAATATGCGCTGGTGGCCGGCGCAGTGACCGGCGGCGGCCTGACCGTGATTGCGAATGCGCCCAATCCCGCCGGCTTCGCAATCCTGAAAGACTACTTCGATGAACAAGGCATCAGTCCGCTGGGCCTGTTCCTGGCGGCCTTATTGCCCAGCGCGGTGGCGGCCTTGTGCTTCTTGTTGCTGTAGACCTCTGCTAGAGGTAGTAGGCGGTCGTGGTCATCACCTTGGACATCGCCTTCATGGCGGACTGCACCGGCACCGGCAAGCTGCCGGCCCCCAGCGCCGCCGCCGCCGCGCCGTGGGCGATCTCGTCGGTGCGCATCTTTTCCACTATGGCGCGAGACCTGGCGTCATGCGCCGGCAACTGCTCCAGATGGCTTTCCAGATGCGCCTCCACCTGACGTTCGGTTTCCACTACAAAGCCGAGGCTGGCCTGGTCTCCGCAGCGGGCTGCAACGACGCCGCAGGCAAAGGCGCCGGCGTACCATAAAGGGTTCAGCAAACTGGGGCGGGAGCCCAGTTCCTGCAGGCGCTGCGCGGTCCAGGCCAGGTGGTCTTCCTCTTCAATGCCCGAATGCGCAAATTGCCGCTTGACTTCCTCCGAGCCGGAAAACATGCCCTGCGCATCATACAAAGCCTGCGCGCACACCTCACCGACATGGTTTACCCGCATCAGTCCGGCGCTATGCCGTTTTTCCTGATCGGACAGCGCTTCATGGCCGGCATCGTCGGCCGGATTTGGCCGGCTGGCTCTGGCTTGGCCAGAGACTACGCGTAGCGCACGGTCCAATCCCAGTATCAGGTGATCTAGCTTGAATAAAAGCATGTTGAGATAAAGCCTTATTGCAAAACCCGTATTGTAAATTAAGCCGGCCGCCATGCGCTGCCCAGGCCTCTTCGTTTCATTATGTGAAATAAAAAACCATCTTTCGGGATCGACGTAAAAAATCGAACTAATGTGCTTTAAATTGCCTGCGCAATAATAAAAAAAGCCGATTTTCGTACAAAAAAATATATTTATGACAATGGAAAAAGCGGTATTTGTTGCGGTAACACCACATAAAATTCGCCTCATCCTGAATGAGGACAAATTCTCTTTGCCGAATTGCACTTAATTTGTTTCAATAGAATCAGCTTCTTTATCAGCCGGCACCAAAGTCCAGGCAAGACTGAATGCTACATAAATAAATTGATGTATTGGTTAATAGCCACTAGTTTGTGATGCAATCAATTAACAACATTATAATTTTGGAGACAAGTTCAATGAAGAAATCGCTACTGGCATTTGCAGTTCTTAGTGCATTCGCAGCTACAGCATCCGCACAATCCTCAGTCACCATCTATGGCTCTATCGACGCCGGCCTGCGCAACCAGACTAATGTCGACGCGGCTGGCAACAGCAAATTGTCCATGGGTTCCAACGGTACCTATAACTCCAACCGTATCGGTTTCAAAGGTGTGGAAGACCTGGGCAGCGGCATGAATGCTCACTTTGTTCTGGAATCTGGTTTTAACACCGCTACCGGTTCCTACGACAATCCTGCAGTAGCATTTAACCGTTCCGCGTTTGTTGGCTTGACTGGCGATTTCGGCAACATTGATCTGGGTCGTCAATATTCCCTGGCTTTTAAAACTATCGGTACCTACGAGCCATTCAATTACAAATTCCCGGCAATCACTTCTCCAGTTGCCGGCGTAGCCCTGTTTTTCCCTGCGACTTTCGGCGGCGGCGGCGCGACCCGTTTCAACAATGACGCCCAGTACACGGCAGTGTTTGGCGGCTTGAGGGCCAGCCTGGAATACGCCTTTGGTGAAGTTCCTGGCGACAATACCCGCAACACGGTCAAAGCGATCGCGGCTACTTATACAACCGGCCCCGTGAATTTCGGCGGCACTTACATGTCCACCGATATCGGTGGCTTCAAGGACAAGTACTACACGGTCGGCGGCGCGTATAAGATGGATGCCCTGCGTATCTCCGCCGGCTACGTGAAAGAGAAACTGGAAACGGCAGCCAATGTAGACTTTGAACAAAAATCCTACTGGGCTGGCGTCAGCTACGTCATTACTCCGCAGATCGAACTGACCGGCGCTTACTATGTAACGGATTCCAATGCTTTTACTAATCCTGCCGCGATCATCAACGGTAAACGTAAGAACTTTGTATTCGCAGGTACCTATGCATTGTCCAAGCGTACTAATTTCTACGTAGAAGCGGATAACAAGAAGCTGACCAATGCCTTCGTCGGAACCACCGCGTTGTTGGGACCTATTAATAACGGTACGCAAAACGGCTTTTCTTTCGGCATCACTCATTTGTTCTAAGCAGAGCTTTCGCCTGTTCCGTTCCGGGGCAGGCGAGTGGTCGCAATGCAGAAGCCTCGCGGAGCGGGGCTTCTTTGCTGTCGGCATGAGTTAAATCAACGAAAGTTTGTGGTGCTTGCGGCTTGCCGTCAGCGCTTGCCTTTAAGTGCTATCAAAAAAACTACGTAATTCCCCAAATCGCACCTAAATGCTGCAAATTTTGCGGCGATTGCTCTATTGCGGCGCAGCAATAGATCAACTTGATAATTATCTTTTTAATAATTATTCGTTGCAATTTAGAGACATCCCCGCCCTCCAAACCCTGCAAAAGCCAAATTAGCTTTGCCGCCAAACCGTATCTTTGGTCAAATACGTTAACTTCTTATTCAGCAGTCTTGTTCGTTTTGAAGTATGGGCCGGGTTCTGCAAGGTATTCAACAACAAGCTTCTCGCAGCGCCCTCGCTTACTGTAGTTCATGTCACCATGAAAACCTTTGGAGAAATATCAATGAAAAAATCACTACTAGCTCTGTCAGTACTGGCTGCATTTGCAGGCGTCGCTCATGCACAATCGTCCATCACTATCTACGGTGTTGTGGATATGGCTATTCAGAATGAAAATCGCGGCGGCAACAGCCCAGGTTCTGTAACGGCACTGGACAGTGGTGAGCAGTCAGGCTCCCGCCTCGGCTTTAAAGGTACTGAAGATCTGGGCGGCGGTTTGAAAGCCATCTTCGACTTGGAAATGGGCGTCAATGCTGACACCGGTACATCTTCCCAAGGCGGTCTGCCATTCGGCCGTCAAGCCTGGGTTGGTTTGGCTGGTGATTTCGGTTCTGTTACCATGGGCCGTCAATACACTCCTATCTTCATCGCTACAGATACTATCGATCCATGGGATGCAGGTTTCAATAGCACCGGCGGCGGCCCACAAGCTGGCGTAGGCACTTCTACTGCAGGTACTCTGGGTCTGTTCGGCACACCATTCCGTACAAACAACACAGTTAACTACTCCACTAACAACCTGGGCGGCTTTACAGGTTCTGTAGCCTACACATTCGGTGAAGTTGCCGGTGACAGCTCAGCATCCCGTCAAATCGGCTTGTCCGGCACTTACGCTGGCGGCCCAGTGACAGGTACTCTGGCTTACCATAAAGTAAATGACGTGGCCGGTAACGCCACTAAGCTGGTTTTCCTGGGTGGTATCTATGATTTCACAGTAGCGAAATTGCATGCAGCATACGGCAAAACTACTAGCGACCTGAACACTGTTGATACTAAAGAGTGGATGGTTGGTACGACTGTTCCTTTCGGCGCAGCTGCTCTGATCGCAACATACACACGCGTTACCAACAACCTGGTAGCTGCCGGTAAAGGTCAGCAGTATGCAATCGGCGGTACATATGCACTGTCCAAGCGTACTAACTTCTACGGTAACTTTGCTCGCACCAGCAACGATGCAAACTCCAACGCAGGCGGCATCGCGTTCTCCAACGGCGCAACTGACCGTCTGGTCAACTTCGGTATCCGTCACAAGTTCTAATCATCGGCAGGCCTAGGCCTGTTGGTACTGGACATGAAAAAAGCACCTTCGGGTGCTTTTTTTTTGCCTGTCGTTCCTTGCGAACGAGCGTGCCTTAATTCTGTGAGCGTTTAGGGCAGTTAACTCAGCAGTTCGTAGGCGCCGCCCTTTTCCAGCGCGCGCTGGTAGGCGGGCAAGGCATGAATGCGTTTCAGCCAGTCCATCAGATGCGGCCGGCTGGCATCGAGTCCGCCGCGTGCCGCAGACGCTTCCAGCGGAAAACTCATCTGTATGTCTGCCGCAGAGAACTGGCTGCCGGCGAACCAGCCGGTCTTCGCAATCTCGGCTTCCATATAATCCAGATGGCGCGTGATCTGGGGTTGGATAAATGCCCCCTTCACTTTTTGCGCGATACCGCGCGCGACCGGGCGCACGAAGAAAGGCATGGGGCCCGACTCTATGCGACCGAATATCAGCTTCAGCAATAGCGGCGACATCGCGGAACCTTCGGCAAAGTGCAACCAGTAGGTATACTTCAGCCGCTCCGCAGTGCCGGCGGCCGGTATCAGGCGCCCTTGGCCATAGCGTTCCAGCAGGTACTCGATAATCGCGCCGGATTCGGCCACGGTCAGCTCGCCGTCCGTGATCACCGGTGACTTTCCCAATGGGTGTACTTCTTTGAGCGAGGCGGGCGCCAGCATGGTTTTTGGGTCGCGCTCATAAAACTTGATTTGATACTCGACGCCCAATTCTTCCAGCAGCCACAGCACGCGTTGCGAGCGGGAGTTATTCAGGTGATGGACGATGATCATGCGAATGGATTCCAGTTAGACGAAAGAGATGTTCAGGCCGGGCAGTGTCACGCCGGAAAAAGCAGTGGACCAGGTTTGTCCCGCTGCTACCGGATAGGCATCGGTCCAACTGCCCGTGGTGATGATTTCCCCGGCCTGCAATCCCGGAAACTGCGGTTGGGTTTTCAGCAATTGATGCAGGTGCCAGACCGCATGCAGCGGGCTATCCATTACATTGCTGCCATAGCCGGCGCCCAATAGTTGGCCGTCGCAGGACAGTGACACGCTGGCATCGGCGATGACGTCCGCCAAGTGTTGGCGTGTGGCGCTGGACAGCATGCGGGGTTCGCCGATCAGCAGCGTACCGTGCAGGCCGAGTGCGGCGATCGCATCGGCCGCCTCGAATTTCCAGTCCGGATAAGGGCAGACAACAATCTCTATGCCATGTGCCATCCATTCGAGGCATTCCGCCAGTTCTTCAAAGCTGGCATCGGCATGCGGGGTGCGGCCCAGTTTCACCACTACCTCGGGTTCTATTCTCGGACGCATGGCGCCGGTCAGGCTTTGCACGGTAAAAGCCTGATCCAGGTAACGCACCGTGCTGTCGAACAGCGTGGACCAGATGGGCGTCCTGATCGGCTCTTTCTCGCCATATTTGGACCACAAGGTATGGTTGGTAAAGGCCAGTTTACGGCCTATCGGAATTTCGCCTTCGGCGATGCGGATAGTGTCCAGGCTTTTGGCAATATCATAAGCATCGGCAATGCTGAGATTGGTTTCAGAAGTGATGGGATTGAGCGACCGCGAATGCGCTCTTGCCTCCAGAAGCTGGTAGGCATAGCGGTCTGCAAGGGTGGACATGAGCATGGCGAAACGCTTAGCTTAGGATTTTAAGTGAATCGTCATTGTCTGCGACGCATGCATAATGTGCAAGCCCATACGTAAAAAACCATTTTCCGATAAGGATTGTTTTCATAAGGATTTAGTTAGAAATTTATCAAGCTGATTGGCGAACGCCTGCCTGTCGGCATGGCTGAAAGCTGCCGGTCCGCCAGTTTCTATGCCGCTGCTGCGCAACTCATCCATGAATTGCCGCATGCTCAGATACTCTCTGATGTTGTCGTCGGTATAAAAAGAGCCGCGTGGATTCAGCGCATGCCCTCCCGCCTGCAATACATCCGACGCCAACGGTATATCGCCGGTAATGACCAGGTCGCCGGCCCGCATCCGGCGCACTATTTCATTGTCTGCAACATCGAAGCCCGCCGCTACCTGCACCGCTTTGATATGGCGCGAAGGAGGCACGGTTAACAGACGGTTTGCCACCAGTGTCAGGTTGACTTGCCAGCGTTCCGCCGCGTGGAACAGGATTTGTTTGATGACATTAGGGCAGGCATCGGCGTCCACCCAGATTTGCATGGCGCCTGGCTTTATTGCTGCGGGATCTATAGCCATAGTATTTTCTATGTGTGCCTTCTGCTCTCAATGTATTTATCTACAGGCTATCGCGGTTCGCAAAAAATAAGGCCGGCAATGCGGAAATTTTCACAATCCGATACAAATCTGGGGGCTGGCCTTTGTGGGCTGCCGATAGAAAGCGTCAATGGAGCGGCAACATCCGTGTGAAATTATCGATTGCCATCGCTATCGTTACTTGAGACTGCGCAAGGACTCCAGGACCGCGCGACGGGTATTCAGCACTTCTTCCGACAGCGCGCTGGCCGCATCCAGCTTATCCGCCAGGTTGTCGCCATATTTGCGCCACGCAGCCAGCAGGTTTTCACTGGCGCTTTTTACCGCGGGCGGCGTCAACGTGCCGAGGTCGTTGATCTGCAGTACCAAGGTCAGCGCGCGGGTGGGATCGCCGCGCTGCTTGTCCATGCGAAAATGCGCATAGTCTATGACTTGCTGCAGTTCGGCCAGGCTCTTCAGCATTTCAAATTCGGCGGCGCGCACATTGCGATTGGCTTCAGACGATTCGTTGCGCCAGGTGTTATAAAACAAGGCGGATAGCGCGACCAGCAAACTCAGCAATGCCAAGTGATTGCGCCTTACTTGTTGCAGGAAACTATTATTGCTTTCCATGTCGGGCTCCTTCATGTTGTGCTGGCGCGGCCATTGATGCTGCGTACGTTAACTGCCACTCCATAGTTCGCCATTCGCGCCGGTCTTCGGCGCCGTGACGCCGAAATGCTGGTAGGCGCTCGGTGTTGCGATGCGTCCGCGCGGAGTACGCTGCAGATAGCCCTGCTGGATCAGGTAGGGTTCCAGCACGTCCTCTATCGTGTCGCGTTCTTCGCCTATCGCCGCCGCCAGGTTATCCAGGCCGACCGGGCCGCCGCCGAATTTGAACAGCACGGCTTCCAGCAATTTCCTGTCCATCAGGTCAAAGCCCACCGGGTCCACGTCCAGCATGATCAGCGCCGCATCGGCCATCGCCTTGGTGATCTCACCGTTGCCTTTGACTTCGGCATAGTCTCTCACGCGGCGCAACAGGCGGTTCGCAATACGCGGCGTGCCGCGTGCCCTTTGGGCGATTTCGCGCGCGCCGTCCGCTTGTATCGGTGCGTGCAATAGCGATGCGGAGCGGGTCACGATCTTGGTCAGTTCTGCGGCCGTATAGAATTCCAGCCGGGCGACGATGCCGAAGCGGTCGCGCAACGGATTGGTCAGCATGCCGGCGCGCGTGGTGGCGCCCACCAGCGTAAATGGCTGCAAATCCAGCTTGACCGAACGTGCCGCCGGGCCTTCGCCTATCATGATGTCGATCTGATAGTCTTCCAGCGCCGGATACAGTATCTCTTCGACGACCGGCGACAGCCTGTGTATCTCGTCGATGAACAACACGTCATTGGCTTCCAGGTTGGTCAGCAATGCGGCCAGGTCGCCGGCGCGTTCCAGTACCGGGCCGGAGGTCTGGCGCAGGTTGACGCCCAGTTCGGCCGCGATGATGTGGCTCAGCGTGGTCTTGCCCAGGCCCGGCGGGCCGAACAGCAGCACGTGGTCCAGCGATTCGGAGCGCTTGCGGGCGGCGCCGATGAAGATGTCGAGCTGCTCGCGCGCCTTCACCTGGCCGACGTAGTCGTCGAGCCGCTTGGGGCGCAGCGCGCGCTCCATCGCCTCCTCGTTGGGCGACGCCGGGTTGGCGCCGACGACGCGCGTGGGACGCGGATCGCCAGCGCCAGAGCCGCTGAAATCGTCGGTCTGTATGGACATGCAGTGATTATGACGCCGGCCGACCGTCGACGGCGGGAACATTCGGCCGCGCCGCGCCTCGAACCCGGCTCACGTACGATCCGCGCCATGAACAGACTCGCCCTTTTCCTCGCCGCGTCGCTGCTGGCGTCCGCCGCCCAGGCCCAGGTCACCGTCGCAACGCCCTGGGTGCGTACCACCGTTGCCCAGCAGTCGACGACCGCCGCCTACCTGACCATCACCTCGGCCCAGGGCGGCAGGCTGGTCTCGGCCAGCTCGCCCGTCGCCGCGGCCGTGGACGTGCACGAGATGAAGATGGAAGGCGACCTGATGAAGATGCGCATGGTCGACTCGCTGCCGCTGCCCGCCGGCCAGCCGGTGGAGTTCAAGCCCAACGGCTATCACCTGATGATGACCGGGCTGAAGGCGCCGCTGAAGGCCG
>DATHMC010000421.1:0-12227 GCA_035487495.1 Undibacterium sp. | reverse complement strand
CCCACGAGATAGCCGCCGCCGAGATTCGCCGCCAGGGTGCCCAGCGGCAATCCGGCATTGATCGGATTAAGCCATAGGCTCAGCCCCCAGCGCAGCCAGGCGCCGATCGCGGCGCCCAGCCCCACCGCCAGCCAACTCATGAAGCATCCTTTTCATTCGCGGCGGAATCAGCAGCGGAATTGGCGGACGCGACCCCCCATTTATTGAGCGCCCGGTCATCGTGCTCCCTGGCATCCACCCAGCGCGCACCTTGCGGGGTTTGTTCTTTTTTCCAGAACGGCGCCTGCGTCTTCAGGTAATCCATAATGAATTCGCACGCGGCAAATGCTTCGCCACGGTGGGCAGAGGCCACGGCCACCAATACAATCTGGTCCAGCGGCAGCAAGGAACCGACCCTGTGGATGATCAGGCAATCCTGCAAACGCCAGCGTTGATGTGCCTGTCGCACGATATCTTCCAGCGCTTTTTCCGTCATGCCCGGATAATGCTCCAGCTCCATCGCCTGGATATCCTGGCCGTCATTTATATCGCGCACTAAGCCGACGAAGCTGACGACCGCTCCTATCGCCGGCTTGCCGGCGCGCAGCCGTGCGACCTCGGTGCTAAGGTCGAAATCTTCGGTTTGAACGTAAATCGGCATAAAAACTAAATAGTTAAGCTGGCGTTGTAAAAGGTCTGCGCCACATCAATTGCGCCGCACCGAAGCCAGCAAGGCACCGGCACTGATAAAGGTAAGGCCGGAAACACGGTTGAACATGCGCGCGCGGCCCGCTGTTTGCAACCACGGCGCCACGCGCGCGGCGAAGTTGGCATAAAACATCAGCCAGAAGCACTCAAAACAGACGAAAGTAGCGCCCAACACCATGAACTGCGGCAGTTGCGGCAATTCAGGTTTGAGGAATTGAGGGAAAAACGCCGAGAAAAACAGCAAGGCCTTGGGATTGCTGGCGCCGACCAGGAAACCCTGCAGATAGAGCGCCGGCAGCGACTTCGGCCGGCCAGAAGCCGTCGACTGATCGACCGCAATGCTGGACTGTTTGGAAAAGAAGGTCTTGACCCCTATATACACCAGGTAGGCCGCGCCTACCCATTTGATCACCACGAAAATCTTTTCAGAGGCGGCCAGCACTGCGCCCAAACCTGCCGCAGATACCAGCATGATGATGCATACGGCGGTGATGCTGCCCAAGGCACTGGCAAAGGTGCGGCGCGCGCCGAAATGGATGCCGTTGGTGACGCACAACAGGACGCTGGGCCCGGGAGTGACGGTGAGTACAAAGACCGCCGCCACATACAGCAACCATAATTTAAAGTCCATCTGCTGCCCCTGTCTGAAGAGTGTAAAAGTAGTGTAAAAGGAATGCGCTGTATGCCTAGCCGCCGGTCACGGGCGGGAAAAAGGCAAGTTCGCCGCCATCGGCGACAACGGTGTCTGCGCTGCACATTTCTTGATCATACGCCATGCGCAACGCGCGGCCTTCCGCCAATACCTCAGCCCAGGCGCCGCCGCGCGCGATCAACCACGACCTGACGTCGCCGACTGTCTTTATCTCGGCGGGCAAGCTGGCCTGCTCTGCCGACTTGCCTAGCTTTTCGCGGACGCTGGCAAAAAAAAGTAATTCTATCTTCATCGAAATCTCGGTATTTTTACAATATCACATTACGACAGCAGGTCGGCAAATGGAATAAAACGCACCGGCTCGCCGGCGGCGATGGTTTGTCCCGGCGCAATGTCAACCAAGCCGTCGCCCCAGACGGTAGACGTCAACACACCGGAACTCTGGTTCGGGAACAAATCGAGGCCGCCATCCCGGTTCATCCTGGCGCGCAGGAATTCATTGCGGCGATCCGGTTTGGTCCAGGCAAAATCCGCCCTTACAGTATAAGAGAGCGGCGTCACATCGTCGACACCCTGCATGCGCAGCATAAAGGGGCGCACAAACAGCAGGAAGGTGACAAAGCTGGCCACCGGGTTGCCGGGCAAACCCAGGAAAAATGCGGAGCCCACTTCGCCGAAGGCCAGCGGCTTGCCGGGCTTGACCGCAATCTGCCACATATTCAAGCGCCCCTCGGCCTCCACCGCCGGTTTGATATGGTCCTCCTCACCGACCGATACACCGCCGGAAGTAATGATCAGGTCATGCTGCTGCGCCGCGCGCCGCAGCGTGTCGCGCGTAGCCTGCAGGCTGTCCGGCACAATGCCGTAGTCGGTGATATCGCAGCCCATGCCTTGCAACAGCCCGGTCAAGGTAAACCGGTTGGAATTGTAAATCGCACCCGGCTTGAGAGGCTCGCCCGGCATGGCCAGCTCGTCGCCGGTAAAAAACACGGCCACACGCAATTTGCGGATCACAGGCAGATTCGCCAGGCCAACCGATGCCGCCAATCCCAATTCCTGGCCGCGCAAGCGGGTGCCGGCGGCCAAGATCGTCGCGCCCGCGCGAATATCCTCGCCCTGGCGGCGTATCCATTCGCCGGATGCCGGCACATGATTGACGACCACGGTGTCCACGCCGTCGCCCTTTTCCAGTGAGCATTGTTCCTGCATCACGACCGCATCGGCACCGGCCGGTATCATCGCGCCGGTAAAGATGCGCGCCGCGCTGCCCGCTTCCAGCGCTTGCCCGACATGGCCGGCCGGAATGCGCTGCGATACGCGCAAACGCGCCTGGCCGCCGGCGCAGTCCGCCGCGCGCACCGCATAGCCATCCATCTGCGTGTTGTCCATTGGAGGCACGTGCAGTTGCGATACCTGGGCTTGCGCGAGGACACGGCCAAAGGCCGAGATCGTCGGGACGGTTTCTGTATCGACAACGGGCCGCACCGCCGCAAGCAGAGTATCAAGCGCTTCGGCAACGCTTAGCATGGGCTTCTTTTCGCTCATATCAGGTTCTTATTTAACTATACATGCCCTATTGTATATCGACAGTAACAAAGCGCACCGGCGCCCGCCATGATAAGGACTATAAAGTAATCGTGCCGCGCCCTATTTCGATTACACGGCCGCCGACCCTGATCTGTTTATCCGCCGTCAGGTCCAGGCTGAGCCGGCTGGGGCGCTGCACCTGTTCACCTTGTGAAATGCTGAAACAGGCCGGCAACCCGCGTTCCGCCGCTATCCACCAGCCGCCGAGGTTGGCGCAGGCAGAGCCTGTGCCCGGATCTTCGGCAATGCCGCCGCCCTGTTTGGCGAAGAAATACCTGGACACTACCTTGATCTCCTGTCCGGGTTCAGGCGCCTCATTCTCAAAGGCAAATACATACGCGGTCTTGCGCCCTATGCGGCTCTGCGGCCACTGCGCCAGGCGGGTGCTGTCCGGTTGCGCACGCTTTACCGCGTCGTGACTCTTCAGCGCGACCAGCAACTGATCGGTGCCGGTATCCACCCATATAGGGTCAGTCAATAAGTCATCGCCAGTCAGGCCCAGCATCGCCGCGATTTCTGCGGCAGGCAAGGCCGGCGCCATTGTCCTGGGGGCTCCGTGGCTGGGCGCAGTGAAGGTCCAGTGATCCTTGTCTCCGCTTACCTGTACCACGCCCGCCTTGCATTCCAGGCTGAGCCGGTCGCCGGCGTTCAGCAAATCGCGCACTACCTGCGCGGCACCCAGCGTAGGATGACCGGCAAACGGCATTTCATAGCCGGTGGCGAAAATGCGCATCCTGGCGCTAGCCTGGCGCGACGGCAAAATGAACACGGTTTCCGACAGGTTGAACTGTAAGGCCAGCGCCTGCATCTGCTCATCCCGCAAGCCTTCGGCATGTTCAAATACGCACAGCGGATTGCCGCCAAAGGTGGACTCGGCAAATACGTTTAACAAGCGAAAGGAATAGGTTTTCATCAGGAATAGCCAGGTAACAATAAAGAAATGATATCCAATGTATATTGGACGGTGGCGACGATGTCGCTGCAGATGCATTCATGATGTCCCAAAATGTCCGCATTGTGTCTGACACCCGACTTCCCATTCTGCCTTAAACTGTTATCCTTGCAGACAAATTTGATGTATTTCACCTCAAGGATATGGCCATGCTGGAACTTCGCCCTAATTGTGAATGTTGCGACCGCGACCTGCCGCCGGATTCCGCCGACGCGCGCATTTGCAGTTTTGAATGCACTTTCTGCATCGAATGCGTAGAAACAGTGTTGCGCGGCACTTGCCCCAACTGCGGCGGCAACCTGGTGCCGCGACCGATACGCCCCGCCGCCAAGCTCGGCAAATCTCCGCCATCGCAAAAAAGAGTGTTCAATCCGGATTGCCGAAAAATCTAAGCGGCACCACGTATCAACCGCCATCA
This sequence comes from Undibacterium sp., assembly GCA_035487495.1. Lineage (GTDB taxonomy): Bacteria > Pseudomonadota > Gammaproteobacteria > Burkholderiales > Burkholderiaceae_D > Undibacterium. Next base: position 7,931 of record DATHMC010000421.1, on the reverse strand, counting down.
AGGCTGAAACCCCATGTCTAAAAACGTCCTTTCCACGCGCCAGTTGGCTACCGCATTCATCGTCATTTTTCTATGGGGCATGAATTTTGTCGTGATCAAGATAGGCTTGAAGGGTATTCCTCCTTTTTTGCTGGGCGCTTTGCGGTTTGCGCTGGTGGCATTTCCCGCCATCCTGTTCTTGCCGCGGCCCAAGGTGCCATTGAAATGGCTGCTGGCTTACGCGCTGACTATCAGCCTGGGGCAATTCGCGTTCCTGTTTACCGCGATGGCCGTCGGCATGCCGGCTGGCCTGGCATCGCTGGTATTGCAGGCGCAAGCCTTTTTTACGGTAGGGTTCTCGGCGACGGTATTCGGCGACAAGTTGAAGACATTCAACTTGCTGGGCATGCTGGTTGCCAGCATCGGACTGGTCTTGCTGGGCAGCGCCAGCATCGGCGGTTCCGCCAGCCAGGTCACCCTGCCCGGTTTTATCCTGACCTTGCTGGCAGCGGCTTCCTGGGCATGCGGCAATGTCGTCAACAAGAAAATCGGCTCCACGTCTTTGCTGAGCCTGGTGGCGTGGAGCGCCTTGATTCCCGTCATTCCCTTCCTGCTATTGTCGCTATGCTTTGAAGGGGCTGCCACGATCAGTTCCAGCATCGTCCATATCAGCCTGCCGTCAGTGCTGGCGATAGCCTACCTGGCGTTTGCCGCCACGCTGACGGGCTACACCTTATGGGGCAGCCTGCTGTCCAGCCTGCCGACCCATATGGTCGCACCGTTGACCCTGCTGGTGCCGGTGGTCGGCCTCAGCGCCGCCTGGATCTTGCTGGGCGAAGCGCTGCAGCCGCTGCAATTGCTGGGGGCGGCCGTCGTCATGTGCGGCCTGCTGATCAATGTCTTCGGCGCCAAACTGCTCGCGCAATTGCGCGGCGCGCCGGCCTGAAGCGGTCAGAACCGATACACCGACATGCAAAACGCGAAGCGACACTCCGTCTATTTCCTACTATTGCCGGACACCCTGCTGATCGATATGGCGGGGCCGGCAGATGCCTTGCTGTTTGCCAATCGCTATCAGCAGGAGGTTCATTTCGACCTGAAGTTCATCAGCCCTTTCCCGCAAATCCGCACGTCGGTCGGCCTGCAACTGGGAGAGCTGGCGCCTCTGCCGCAGCAACTGGAAGCCGATGCCATCCTGATCTTGCCGGGACTGGTGGGTATGGAGTTTCGCTACGACACGCCGGAAGAACAGGCCACCATACAATGGCTGCGTCGGCAAGTAACGCCAGGCAACCGGCTGATCTGCATCTGTTCCGGCGCGTTGTTGGCGGCGCACGCGGGATTGCTGTCCAACCACGCGGCGACCACGCACCATGACCACTGCAAGGACCTGGCGCAAATCGACAGCTCCATCCGGGTGGAAGAGAACCGTATTTTTGTCGAGCAAGGCATGATCAGCACCAGCGCCGGTGTGACCGCCGGCATAGACCTGGCGCTGCACCTGATCAGCCAGTTGGCCGGCCCTTTGACGGCCGCGGCCGTCGCCCGCAATATGGTGGTATATATGCGGCGCGCAGGCACAGATCCGCAACTCTCGCCGTGGGTCATGCACAGGAACCATATCCATCCGGTCGTGCATAAGGTACAGGACGCAGTGACAAGAAATCCTACCCATCCGTGGAGCCTGCCGGAGCTGGCCGGCATCGCCTGCACCAGCTCGCGCCACCTGACGCGCCTGTTCAAGACCCACGCCGGAGTCTCGGTGCAGGAATACCTGACCAGCTTGCGGCTGTCCTTGGCCGGCAAACTACTGGCCCAGACCGGCTGGTCGATGGACCGGGTAGCCGAGGCGGCCGGCTTCGGCTCAGTCAGACAGTTCCGCCGGATATGGAGCCATTTTCACGATGCATCCCCCAAAGCCTACCGGGTGCCGCAGGAACGAATACCACACTAGCCCTGTCGCTGTCATGTGCAAGAAGTTCCAACGAGCAATATTCCTCAATAAATTAAGCTATCATGGACCGCCTGCCACTCCTTTCCCGCACGAGCGCCTATGCCACAGATTTGCCCCAAATGCAGCTACATCCGCAAAGCGACCGACAACTGCCCGGACTGGCAGTGTCCGTCCTGCCAGGTAGCGTATAGCAAAGCCGGCGGCACAGCGGACGCCAGCTATGGCAAATACGGCAGCCCTGTTGCGACGCGGAGCCCCTCCTCTTCCGGGAAATTAAAATTATTGCTATTGCTTGTGGCGTTGGCGGCGGCCATCATGGCCGCCAGGCCGATGCTGAAAGCCAGGACGCCGCACCACGCATCGGATATCGCAACGGCCAGCACGACCCAGCCGCAAGTTGTCCTGTATGGAACGAGCTGGTGCGGCTACTGCGCTGCTGCCAGGAAATTCTTTGAAGAAAACGGCATCCGCTATACCGAACTGGACGTGGAAAAAACCACGGAAGGCTATACCGGCCATAAAAAGCTGGGCGGCGGCGGTGTGCCGGTGATCGTGATCGGCGACCAGGTGCTGCACGGCTACAGCAAAGACGCACTGAGCCAGTCGCTCGCCCCCTGGCTGAAAAAGTCCTGAGCGACAAGGAATAGTAGAGATTACTTAACAGGCATTACTTTATTTTCGTGGACAGCGGCTTGCCTTCAATCAGTCTATCCACGCCTGTTACGGGCTCTGCTGACATATCCCCCTGACAGCAAGCGCCTTATAAGCCGGTATGCTGACTGATGTAAGCCTTCATCTTATTGATATCCGCCGTCATCACTTCAAAACGCTGCGGCAAGGCTTCGATGTTTTCAAAGCCGGCCGGCCGCTCGGCGTCGTGGCCCAGCGCTTCGCGTATGGTTTCATTGAACTTGGCCGGCAACGCGGTTTCCAGCACGATCATGGGCACGCCTGGCGTCAGATGCTCCTGCGCCACCTTGATGCCGTCAGCGGTGTGCGTATCTATCGTGATGCCGTATTTGGCCTTGACCTGGCGTATCGTGTTCAAGCGGTCGGCATGCACAGACTTGCCTGACACGAAACCAAACCGGGCGATCTTCGCGAATTCGTCGCCATCGCTGTCCGGCTGGCCGGACAAGTCAAATCCGCCCTCGGTTTCAACCTTCTTGAACAAGGCCGCAACACGCGCCGCGTCGCCATCCAGCAGGTCATAGATAAAGCGCTCGAAATTGGAGGCCTTGGAGATGTCCATCGAAGGGCTGGTCGTGTGATAGGTCTCGGCCGACTTGCGCACGCGATAGACGCCGGTAGTAAAGAACTCGTCCAGCACGTCGTTCTCATTGGTCGCCACCACCAGCTTGTCGATAGGCAAGCCCATCATGCGGGCGATATGGCCTGCACAGATATTGCCGAAATTGCCGGACGGCACGGTGAACGATACTTTCTGTTCATTGCCGGCAGTCGCGCTCAGGTAACCGCGGAAGTAGTACACCACTTGCGCGACGACGCGCGCCCAGTTGATGGAATTGACCGTGCCTATCTTTTGCCTGGCTTTGAATTCCAGGTCATTGGAAACTGCCTTGACCATGTCCTGGCAATCGTCGAACACGCCGTCTACTGCAATATTGAAGATATTCGGGTCTTGCAGGCTGAACATCTGCGCAGTCTGGAAGGCGCTCATCTTTTTATGCGGCGACAGCATGAACACGCGTATGCCCTTCTTGCCGCGCATTGCGTATTCGGCCGCACTGCCGGTATCGCCCGACGTGGCGCCGAAAATATTCAGTTCTGCCTGCCGCTTGGCCAGCGTATATTCAAACAAATTACCCAGCAATTGCATCGCCATGTCCTTGAACGCCAGCGTGGGTCCGTTCGACAGCGCCTGCAAAATCAATTTGCCGCCCTTGCCCTCTTCCAGCACGCGCAAGGGCGTAATTTGCGCGCTATCCTCACCGGCACGCACATTTCGGTAGACGTCGGCGGTATAGGTTTTTTGCGTAATCGCCTTGATATCCGAGGCCGGGATGTCGGTGGCGAATTTACTCAGCACGGCAAAAGCCAGGTCGGCATAAGACAGCTTGCGCCATGCATCCAGTTCGCTATCGCTCACTTGCGGATAATGCACCGGCAAATACAAGCCGCCATCAGGTGCCAGACCGCCTAACAAGATTTCGGAAAAAGTTTGCTCTGCGGCGTGGCCGCGGGTGGAGACATATTGCATAGTAACAAGAGGAGTAAGGAAGAATTTTCCTTATTATATATCGCCCCACCCGCCAAAATTCTGTAAAAATTGGGTTTTTACAAAGAAAACTGGGGCATTTATTTGGCGCTCTCGGCTCAGAGGCTTACGTAAGGCTTACCCGGCGCGCGTTCCACGCTTAGCCGGCTCTATTCTGCTGCGACACGCTGCGCATGGGTGTAGACAACAAAACCGGTGCGGCGGACAAAGCCCAGCAGGCTGATGCCGGCTTGCTCTGCCATGCTGATCGCAAGACTGGTCGGCGCAGAAATAGTTGCCAGCATGCTCATGTTTGCCCTCGCCGCTTTTTGCACCAGCTCGTAACTGGCGCGGCTGCTCATGATCGCAAAACCCGGGGGCCTAGGACTTTCGCCGGCGGCCAGCGCGCCGATCAGCTTATCCAGCGCATTGTGGCGCCCCACGTCTTCGCGCAACAACACCAGATTGCCGTCGATATCGGCCCAAGCCGCCGCGTGCGTGGCGCCGGTGACGGCATTGATCTCTTGCAAGCCCTGCATCGCGGCAAAAGCCTTCTGCAATGATTGTGGTGTAATCGACAAGGCATCCGACAGGCGAGGCATGGACAAGTCCAGCGCGGCCAGACTCTCCAGCCCGCAGACCCCGCAGCCGGTACGCCCGGCCAGCTGGCGCCGTTTGTCTTTGAGGCGGATGAAACATTCCGATGCGATGGTCAGCCGTATCTCCACGCCGCCGGCTTCCGGCGCGGCGATACATTCCATGTCATAAATCTGCGCCGGGTTATCGATAATCCGTTCCGACAGGCTAAAACCTATCGCAAAATCTTCCAGGTTTTGCGGCGTCAGCATCATCACCGCATGTGAAATGCCGTTAAAGACCAGCGCCACCGGCCTTTCTTCTGCGACCTGATCGGTCGTGGCTTGACGGCCCTGGTTGGCGACGGCATCCGTGCCTTGCAATTGATGCCGCACGACCGCCACCTCACAGTAGCCGGGGAGTTCAACAGGATCTGTTTGCATCATGTTCGCCCTCAGTTTGTCCCTTGCGGGCCGCACGCCCTTTATCGGTCAGCGCCAACAGGGTCCGCTCGCCATCCTGGATCAACCTGACCCAACCCGGCCCCGCCTGCTCGCCGATAAGGTCCTCGCTCAGGTAAGCCACGCAGCGCAGCAAGCTGCTCATGCGCACGCCCAGCTTTTTCGTCAGCCGCGCGGTGGATACCGGCTCGGCATGCATAGCCAGCTCAGCCAGCAAGGCCTCAGACAGAGACTGTACACTATCACTCATGAATGCTTGGCCGCGGCCGATTCTTCCTGCCTGTGCTGAGTCAGCACTACCGGTACCGACTTGGACGTAGGCGTGCGCGCAAAATCGGCGAAACTGGACAGCGGCACCAACGCATTGGTTTCAGGGAAGTAGGAAGCCAGGCAGCCCTGCGGAATATTGTATTCCACCAGCATGAAATGCTTGGCCTCGCGATGTACGCCGTCATCGCCGAGACTAGCCACGTCCACCCAGCTACCCGCCTGCAGTCCCAGCTGCCGTATGTCGTCCTTATTGATGAACAATACCCGGCGCTCGCCGAACACGCCGCGATAGCGGTCGTTCATGCCGTAGATGGTGGTGTTGTACTGGTCATGCGAGCGCATCGTCGACAGGTTGAATACCGGGCCGCTGTTTTTCTGCCGCGCCAAATGGATAGGCAAATCCGTCGGCACCCGGTGCACATTGAAATTGGCTTTTTTGCTGGCGGTGCTCCATAGGCGCTCCGCTGCAGTATTGCGCAGGTGGAAGCCGCCCGGCACTTTTACCCTGTTGTTGAAATCGGCAAAATCATCGAATACCGCCGCGATCTTGTCGCGTATCCTGTCATAGTCCGCCACCAGCCACATCCACGGCGTCTTGCTGCGGTGCTGCAAGGTCGCCACGGCCAGGCGCGCGACGATCATAGGCTCAGATAGCAGATGCCTGGATGCAGGTGCATTGATGCCCGAGGACAGGTGCACCATGCTCATCGAATCTTCCACGCTGACGGCTTGCGGTCCGGCTTCCTGCATGTCGATCTCGGTACGACCCAGGCAGGGCAGGATCAGCGCTTCGCGCCCATGCACCAGATGGCTGCGATTGAGCTTGGTGGCCACGTGGACGGTCAGAGCGCAATTGCGCAAGGCCCTGTGGGTGGCGTCGGTGTCCGGCGTGGCGGCGGCAAAATTGCCGCCCATCGCAAAAAATACTTTATTCGGCTGCTCCAGCATCGCCTCGATGGCGCCCACCGTGTCGTAACCGTTGTCGCGCGGCGGCGCAAAATCGAAGACCTGCCCTAGCCTGTCCAGAAAAGCCGGACTGGGTTTTTCATAGATGCCCATGGTCCGGTCGCCCTGTACATTGCTATGGCCACGCACCGGACAAGGTCCGGCACCGGGGCGCCCGATATTGCCACGCATGAGCAGCATGTTGACGATCATCTGTATCGTCGCTACGGAATGCTTGTGCTGCGTGATGCCCATGCCCCAGCAGGCGATGACGCTTTTGGCTTTCATGTAGATGTCGGCGGCGCGCTGGATCTGTTCGCGGCTCAGGCCGGATTCGGCAATGATCACTTCCCAGGATTCAGCCAGCACGTCGGCCGCAAAGACATCAAAATTGGCCGTGTGCTGCGCGATGAAATCAACGTCGATTACGCGCGGCTTGCCGGCAGCTTGCGCCGCGATATCCGCCTCCAGCGTACATTTGATGATGCCCTTGACAGTCGCCAGGTCGCCACCGATCTTTACCTGGTAATAGTCGGAAGAGATAGGTGTCGCGGTATCGGCGATCATTTCTATAGCATTCTGCGGATTCTGGAACTTTTCCAGGCCGCGTTCGCGCAGGGGATTAAACGATACGATGGCGGCGCCGCGCTTGGATGCGGCGCGCAACTCGCCCAGCATGCGCGGGTGGTTGGTGCCGGGGTTCTGGCCGAAAATGAAAATGCCCTCGGCGATATGGAAATCCGACAGCAATACCGTACCCTTGCCTATGCCTACCGATTCCTTCATTGCAACGCCGGAAGGCTCATGGCACATGTTGGAGCAATCGGGAAAATTATTGGTGCCGAATTCTCGCACGAACAACTGGTACAGGAAGGCCGCTTCATTGCTGGTCCGCCCCGATGTATAAAAAATGGCGTCATTCGGCGACGGCAATGCATTCAGCTGTTCTGCCACCAGTTCAAAAGCCTGCTCCCATGACACTGTCTTGTAGCGGTCGGTCGCTTGGTCGTATTGCATGGGCTGGGTCAGCCGGCCCAGGTTTTCCAGCCAATAATCGGGCTGCCCGGCAAGGTAGTTAACCGTGTGCTGCGAAATCAGCTCTGGCGTGGCACGCCTTGCAGTCGATTCCGCAGCCACCGCCTTGGCGCCGTTTTCGCAAAATTCAAAGGTGGACGTGTGGTCTTGGTCCGGCCAGGCGCAACCGGGACAATCAAAGCCGTCCGGCTGGTTGGCCGACAACAGCGTGCGCGCGCCTTTTGCGGGTATGCCCTGCTCAAAGATCTGCTGCGCAACGCTTCTCAATGCGCCCCAGCCGCCGGCCGGACGGTCATACACCTGGATAGTCTTGTTGCTCATGATCGCCTTGAATGCTTATGTGGCGCTAGCGTAACACGCATGACATGGCGCATTCAATAAGCTGAATAAAGCATATTAAGAGGCTCGCCGACTCTCGCCCAAGCGCCCCGCATAGCGAGGCCCACAAGCAAAGCCCGCTTGCGCCCGCAGTGCAGCAATACGGCAAATTAGC
>DATHMC010000420.1:0-4047 GCA_035487495.1 Undibacterium sp. | reverse complement strand
GTAAAAGGGGTTCTAAAGCTTGACCCTGAGACGGTGATATCTTAGGCTGCAATCGATTGCAAACCAGAATTGGATTGCTGCCCCCAGGATCTCAGCAAATCAGCTGCAAAGTCTATGGACACCCATTTACCGGCGATTGGCGGTGTGCCGTTTAGAAGCGCTTACTACCAGTTGAACGAGCGATTGGGAAGATTCGTTGGGGTAACTTTCAAAACAAAGACCCACTATGGCAGAGATTAAGTCGGAAAACGGTAGCTCAGATCAATGGTCTGATGCGGCAGGAAGAATTACCCGCAGGGAACTGCTCAAAAAAGGGGGTAAGGTCGCTGCTGTTGCGGCGGTGTCGTCAGTATTTTCCCCATTTTTCATTCACTCCGCGCGAGCGGCGACAAAGACCCTTTCGTTCTGGCAATTCTATGCGCCGGGCAGCGGGGAAGGAGATACGCAGAGCAAATGGTTCGTGGACTGCGTCGCCGCTTGGAACGCCACTCACGATGTCAAGGTTCAGCTGCAGTATGTGCCGAATCAGGAGTATATGAACGGCTCCAAGCTCCAGACCGCTTTTGCCTCAGGTCAGGGACCCGACATATTCATTATTAGCCCTGGAGATTTTCTTCGATATTACAACGGCGGTGTGCTGGTAGATCTCACCCCCTATATGGAAGAGGAAGCAAAAAAGGATTTTTTTCCAAACGTGATGGAAACCCGGATCGTTGACGACAAGATCTACGGGCTCCCGATGGAAGTGGAACCAATGGCGATGTACTACAGCGTCAAAGCTTTCCAGGAAGCAGGTCTTTCCGAGGCAGATATCCCAAAAACATGGGACGAATATCTGGGAATAGCCAAAAAACTGACCAAAGGAAATCGGTTCGGCTGTTTGTTCGAAACCATACCCGGCTACTATCAGACATTCACGTGGTACCCGTTCATGTGGCAGGGAGGCAGCGATATTGCCACACAGGACGGGAAAAAAAGCGCCTTCAACTCTGCCGGAACGGTCCAGGCTCTGAAGTTCTGGCAGGAAACGATTAAGCAGAATCTCGCGCCGCGTAATTTTCTCGGCGGCGGCGGCGGCGATATCGTGGCCAATCTAGGCTCAGGGTTGTGTGCCATGCAAAATTGCGGCATCTGGGGCATCAGCGCATTGCGACAGAATGCGAAGGATTTCCAATACGGCGTCTTTCCACTTCCAATACCGCCAAACGGCGTGCCGAAAAGCATTCTGGGAGGATGGGCTTTTGTCGCCAATGCCAAAGGGCCAAACCCGGAGGAATCTGCAAAGTTTTGTGTGTGGGCGCTCGGTTCGATGCATGAAGACTCGATCCAGCGAATCGTTGACTGGTGCATCAAGTCCAAGAGCGACGTTTCTCCTCGCAAATCGGCCTTGGACAAAGCGGCCGCTCAAGGGGGGTACGACAGCGGACCAATGAAGCTCTTCAAGGACGTGATAGCACCGACAGGCCGCGGTGAACCGCGGGTTCCACCCGAGGTGTACAAGGCGGTTTCGGATGCGATCCAGGCGTGTCAGTTGAGCGGCGCTGATCCTCAACAGACAGCTGAGGAAGCCTCCCAGCGTATCGACGGTTTCCTGGCTGGTTATACGGGCGCCCCGCTGCGCTGAGTTCCAGAGCCCGGAAATAGCGAGACGAAAATGACTAACCGGCGCTGATGACAGATCCGCCTCGAACGTCTCTCGGCACCTCGGTCCGAAATACCGATGGATCGAAAGGCATTCGAGGCCCTCGTCGTAAGGCATTGTCTGAACGCCGGGCGCGGGCGTTCTGGACGCATTCGCGCAAGGAATCTATGGCCGCCTTCCTGTTCATCCTGCCCGACTCGATCGGACTCCTGATATTCGTTGCCGTGCCGATGCTTCTCTCCTTGAGCCTTGGATTTTTCAGCGTCGACGGCTTTGGCGGCTACAAATTCGTTGGACTGGCGAACTACAACCGCATGTTCCACGATGTGCTGTTCCTTAAGAGCTTGTGGGTAACCATCCTCTATGTCTTGATCCTCGTCCCTGGTCTCTATGTAAGTGGTTTAGGTCTTGCACTTCTGGTTAGGCAAAAGATCCCGTTTATCGGCGTCTGGCGCAGCTTGTTCTTTATGCCATATGTGGTGAGCCTGGTCGTCATTGGCTTGATCTGGCAAGTCATGCTCATCGACAGGATTGGTTTTATCAACGAAATGCTCGAACTAGTTCATCTTCCGAGCCGGTCATGGTTGGGCGATCCGAGTCTGGCTCTTGGCGCAATCCTGTTTGTGACGATCTGGTTCTTGATGGGTTATTACATGATCATCTTTTTGTCTGGATTGCAGGAAATCCCAAGAGAATACTACGAGGCGGCCAGGATTGACGGAGCGAGTGCGTGGGCGATGTTCACCAAGATCACGCTGCCGTTACTGCAGCCTACCAGCTTTTTCGTTCTGCTGGTTTCGACCGTATCAGCGGTATCCGGCTCTCAAGCATTCGATCTTGTCTATGTCATGACGAAAGGTGGGCCTGCTAATTCAACCGCGCTCGCGGTGTTCTATATCTACCAACAAGCGTTTCAATTTAATAACTACGGCTATGCGGCCGCGATGGCTTCCTCACTTGTCATTGTCCTCATGGCAATTACAATTGCCTTGTTCATAGCCACGCGCGGAGGGCGTTTTCATCTCACGTAAAGAGCTGCTCATTTAAGATCATGCGTGGACCAAATTCTTCGGAGCTCAGGATGAGCCGAATCGCCCTTTATCTGTCGACTGCGGTGCTCTCCATTCTCACCGCGGCTCCATTAGTCTGGATGTTATCTGCGGCCTTCAAACCGCCTGATGAAATCTTCAACTTGAGCTTGATTCCTAAACATCCTACTCTGGAAAACTTCAGCTACGTCTTTACCCAGCTTCCTTTTACAAGGTATATATTAAATACCTTTTTCGTTGCCGGCACCATTACCGTCGTCGCGCTCTTCTTTCATTCCATGGCAGGTTACGCATTTGCCCGGCTGAAGTTCCCGGGACGTGATCTTATCTTTTTGTCTATCTTCGCGACATTCCTTGTTTCGCTGCCTGTTATTATCGTACCTCTTTTCATTCTGGTCCGTCGACTGGGAATGGTTAACAACTACGCCGGGCTGATTATTCCGGCGATATTTAATGCTTTTGGAATATTTCTGTTACGTCAATTTTACCTCGGTATTCCAGGGGAATTGCAAGAAGCCGCAATCATCGATGGGGCGAGCTACTGGAGTATTTATTGGAATATCATGCTGCCGCTAAGCCGGCCGATTCTATCTGCTTTGGCGGTTTTCTTTTTTCTGGTCAATTGGAACTCGTTTCTCTGGCCGTTGACGATTACAACGAACCAGGACTTGTGGGTGGTCCAGGTGGCGATCGCCAGCTTTCACTCCCAATATTCCGCGGCCTGGAATTATATCATGGCGGCCTCGGCCGTCGTGGCGCTGCCCACGCTGATTCTTTTCTTCTTCTTTCAACGGCAACTCGTTGAGTCGATCAAGACTTCCGGTATAAAATGAATTCGTTCACCTAACAATGGATATAACATTTAATGGGCTTGGTATGTCACTGGGCAATTTGTCGCGTCTCTCACATGCAGAGACTCGATCGATCAGCGCCGAAAATTTTGATGGTAGCAAAGGTAAAGCGGGGATGGCGACGGAAGGGACGGGATCAGTTCCGGCGCGTGAGCTAGGCCAGGGATGGAAGGTGTCGCCGAGCATAGATATTGCCGCCCATGGCAAAGTGACTTTGGCAGAGATCAAAGGCCCTGGAGCGATTCAACATATTTGGCTAACAGTCCATCCTGAGAGGTGGCGGAGGTTTGTCATCCGGTTTTTCTGGGATGGAGAGGAAACCCCGTCTGTCGAGGTGCCGCTGGGGGATTTTTTCTGCAACGGCTGGGGTGTGCGCTGCAATATCGCTTCGCTGCCGGTGGCGGTGAACCCGGCCGGCGCATTCAATTGCTACTGGGAAATGCCGTTTCGCAGAAGCGCACTCGTTACGCTGGAAAATCTGAGCGCAGATCCAGTGCCCGGTTTC
>DATHMC010000419.1:0-15666 GCA_035487495.1 Undibacterium sp. | reverse complement strand
CGACAGCCAGGCCGAATTGGATTGCCTTCTCTACCGCCCCCTTGTTCATCACCGGCAATACGCCGGGCAGCGCCAAGTCCACCGGGCTGGCCTGGGTATTCGGCTCTGCGCCAAACTGGGTGGAAGAGCCGCTGAAAATTTTTGACTTGGTCGAGAGTTGCGCATGCGTCTCGAAACCGATAACCACTTCCCATTGCATAGTGCTTTTCCTTCTTGTCTATTGGACGCGCGGGTAACGCGTGCTCATCTTTTATTCGTCGTAACGGCAAGTGCCCGTTTTCGTATTCACCGTTAGCGCCGTAAAATTGTTTCTCGATCCGCACAGCACCGGGCAGGTGGGCTTGATCTGCAATTCATCGCCGTTGCGCTCCAGCCGGATGCTGCAGTTGCTGCCGCGCTCGCTGTCATAGCCGCGCGCAGCGCGCGCCGCCATCGCGTTTTTCAAGGTGATGCGCCAGCCTTTCTCGGTCACTTCGGCCTGGACGCCGTCGCCTTCGTCGATGCTGCAATCGTAGCCGTGTGTGGTGCGGAACAGGGAGGATTCCCACTGGAAGGATTTGATCTTGTCTCCATCCAGTTTGAACTTCCCCTGGTCCGCCAGATTTATACGCTCGCCGTCGCCGTCTTCCTTGCGAATTTCGCTGCAGACGAAGCTGGTCTCCAGCGTCTGCGCCAGTGCCGGTCCGACGATCATCGCCGTGCAGCAGGCCAGGATCAGGCGGTGGACGAATTTCATAGCGGCGATTTCATGTGCCAGTCGGTCGCTTGCTGGAACTGGTGCGCGACATTCAGCAGCCGGGCCTCTTCAAAATAATTGCCGATTAACTGCAGACCCACCGGGCGCTTTGCATTTTTTTCGCCCTGGCCGAATCCGCAAGGTATCGACATACCGGGCAAACCCGCCAGGCTGGTGGACAGCGTGAAAATGTCTGCCAGGTAGTTGGCAACCGGATCGTCGGTCTTGTCACCCAGGTCCCAGGCCACTGTGGGGGCTACCGGTCCCATGATCACGTCGCATTGCTGGAATGCGGCCTGGAAGTCTTGCGCGATCAAGCGGCGAATTTTTTGCGCCTGCAGATAGTAGGCATCGTAGTAACCGTGCGACAGCACATAGGCGCCGACCAGGATGCGGCGCTTGACTTCGTCGCCGAAGCCTTCTGCGCGCGACTTGCTGTACATGTCGTTCAGGTCTTTGTAATCCGCCGCCCTGTGGCCGTAGCGCACGCCGTCAAAGCGGCTCAGGTTGGACGAAGCCTCGGCCGGTGCAATCACGTAGTACACCGGGATGGACAGCTCGGTCTTCGGCAAAGAGATATCGACCAGCGTCGCGCCCAGTTTCTCATATTCGGCCAGCGCCGCGCGCACGGCCTGCTCCACGTCCTTGGCCAGGCCTTCGCTGAAAAATTCGCGCGGCACGCCTATGCGCAAGCCTTTTAAATCCTTGTTCAGGTCGCGCGTGAAGTCTTCCTTGGCGCGCTCCAGGCTGGTGGAATCCTTGGGATCGAAGCTGGTCATCGCATTCAGCAGCATGCCGCAATCTTCTGCGGTCTTGGCGATGGGGCCGCCCTGGTCCAGCGACGATGCAAAGGCGATCATGCCGTAGCGCGATACGCTGCCGTAGGTAGGCTTGATGCCGGTGACGCCGCAGAAGGAGGCCGGTTGGCGAATGGAGCCGCCGGTATCGGTCGCGGTGGCCGCCGGCGCCAGGCGCGCGGCAATCGCCGCTGCGGAGCCGCCGGACGAGCCGCCAGGCACCGCCGTCAAATCCCAGGGGTTTTTTACCGGGCCGAAATAGGAATTCTCATTGCTGGAGCCCATCGCGAATTCATCGCAGTTCAGCTTGCCCAGCGTGACCATGCCCGCGGCCTTGAAATGCTCCACCACGGTTGCATCAAATGGGCTGGTGTAGTTCTCCAGCATCCTGGAGCCGGCGGTGGAGCGCCAGTCGCGGGTCACGAAAATGTCCTTGTGCGCAATCGGGATGCCGGTCAGCGGCGTCGCGTCGCCATTGGCCAGGCGCTGGTCGGCGGCCGCCGCCTGTTGCAGCGTCAGCGCTGCGTCGACATGGGTAAACGCATTCAAGTCGCTGGCCTGGATGCGGGCCAGGAAGTGCTTGGCCAATTCAGTGGCGGAAATTTGCTTGCTTTGCAGCAGGATGGATAGTTCTTTTAAGGTCTTGGTATGCATACCGGGGTGTATCCTTGCGATTTGCGTCTTTCTGTCTGACGCTGGTTTTCTACCGTGTTGTGGTCACGCAGCAATTTATTTGCTATTTATTCAATCACTTTCGGTACCAGATACAAGCCGTCCTGCGTGGCGGGGGCGGGCTGCTGGTAGTCTTCGCGGCGATTGCTTTCGCTGACCACGTCTTCGCGCAGGCGCAGCGACAGGTGTTCCATAACGGCGGCGATAGGATGGCTCAATGGCGCGATGCCGGTGGTGTCCACGGCCTTCATTTGTTCAACCAATGAAAAAATACCATTTAGCTTGTCCAGCGTGGAGGCGGCTTGGGCCTCGGAAAGTTCGAGTCGCGCCAGGTTGGCGATTCGTTTCACATCGGAAAGGTCAAGTGACATGATGAGATCTTTTTGTAAGTAAATGCTAAAAAGCGGGTAATGCGAGCAAAATTGCTGAAAAATCGCTGATTGGTCCGACATTTTAGGTGTTTCGATCAACTAAATTTACTTAGATTATAAGGTAGAATGTCGGGTTAATGCCCTTAAAGGGGTGAATAAGCTATTGCGCGAGCCAATCTCGTGCCTGTGATGCCCGCCGTGTTTTAGTGCGGCGGCGCTTCTCGACATGGCCTTGGCTAGCTCGCTATGCTTCTTCCCCTTCTTTAAATGAGCGGATGAGCGTGCTTTCTTTGCGTTCGCAAGACCCCTATTTCTAAAAAATTAAGGCTCGCAGCATCGGCTGCGGGTCAGTACATACAGGACTCAATACATGTTTGGTTTTTTACGCAGCTATTTTTCAAACGACCTGGCGATTGATCTGGGTACCGCTAACACACTGATCTATGTACGTGGCCTGGGCATCGTTCTGGACGAGCCCTCGGTAGTGGCGATACGCCAGGAAGGCGGTCCTAATGGCAAAAAGACAATTCAAGCGGTAGGTAAGGAAGCGAAGCAGATGCTGGGCAAGGTGCCCGGTAACATAGAGGCGATACGCCCGATGAAGGACGGCGTGATTGCCGATTTCACCGTCACCGAACAGATGCTGAAACAGTTCATCCGCATGGTGCACGATACCAAATTCTTCAAGCCGTCCCCGCGCATCATCATTTGTGTGCCTTGCGGCTCCACCCAGGTAGAGCGCCGCGCGATTCGCGAATCCGCATTGGGCGCCGGCGCCTCCCAGGTGTACCTGATCGAAGAGCCGATGGCGGCGGCGATCGGTGCCGGCCTGCCGGTATCCGAAGCGACTGGTTCGATGGTGGTGGATATCGGCGGCGGTACTACCGAAGTCGGTATTATTTCTTTGGGCGGCATGGTGTACAAGGGTTCGGTACGCGTGGGCGGCGACAAGTTTGACGAAGCCATCGTCAACTATATCCGCCGCAACTACGGCATGCTGATCGGCGAACAGACTGCCGAAGCGATCAAGAAAGCAATCGGTTCCGCTTTCCCCGGCTCCGAAGTCAAGGAAATGGAAGTCAAGGGCCGCAACCTGTCCGAAGGCATTCCGCGCTCCTTCACCATTTCCAGCAATGAAATCCTGGAAGCGCTGACCGATCCTCTAAACAATATTGTGTCTGCGGTGAAAAATGCGCTGGAACAGACGCCGCCTGAGCTGGGTGCCGACATTGCCGAAAAAGGCATGATGCTGACCGGCGGCGGTGCCTTGCTGCGCGATCTGGACCGCTTGCTGATGGAAGAAACCGGCCTGCCTGTCATCGTTGCGGAAGATCCATTGACCTGCGTCGTGCGCGGCTCGGGCATGGCGCTGGAGCGCATGGACAAGCTTGGTTCCATTTTTTCCTACGAGTAATCCATAGTCCATGTCCAACGCCCTCAGCCCCGCTGAACCGGCGTTGGATTGTTAGCAGGTACATCCATGGAATACAGTCCACCACCACTGTTCAAGCAAGGCGCTTCTGCGCGGGCTAAAGTGGTGTTCTTCGCCGTATTGGCAATTTTCTTGCTGGTGGTTGATGCACGCCTTAAATCCCTGAAGCTGGTCAGGCAAGTGCTGGGTACCGTGCTGTATCCGGTGCAGATGGTGGCCGTGATGCCGCGCGATGCGGTGATCAACCTGTCCGATTATTTCACGTCGGCCAATACGCTGGAAAAAGAAAATGTCAGGCTGAAACGCCAACAGACCGTGAATGCCGACAAGCTGCAGCAGAATGGGCAGCTGGCCGCGGAAAATGCGCACTTGCGCAAACTGCTCGATGCCAGGGAAAAGCTGCCGGTGAAATCCATCCTGGGCGAAATCCTGTACGAAGCGCGCGATCCGCATACCCGCAAGGTCATCCTCGATCGCGGTTCGCAGCATGGCGTGGAATTGGGACAGCCGGTCATCGACGATCTCGGTGTCGTCGGCCAGGTGACGCGGATATTTCCGCTGACTTCAGAAGTGACCTTGTTGACGGACAAGAATCAGGCTATCCCCGTACAAATCGTGCGCAATGGTTTGCGCAGCGTCGTCAGCGGTCGCGGGCAGCCCAATTACATGGATATGAGCATGACGGCCAACGCCGACGTGAAGGCTGGTGACCTGCTGGTGACTTCCGGGATTGACGGCGTCTATCCTGCCGGTCTTGCGGTTGCCAAGGTGGTGCAGGTCGAGAGCAAGGCGGTTGCGACTTTCGAAACCATCCTGTGTACGCCTTCCGCCGGCATAGATAGCAACAAGCAATTGCTGATTCTGCTGGTGTCGGCGAATGAGCTGCCGCTGCCGGACTCGGAAGAGGTCAGGACCAAGAAAGAAAAGATCAATCGCAAGGTCACCCGTGATTCCGCCAGGGAGCCGGCCAAAGAGCCCGGCAAGGAAGCAGACAAAGAGCCCGCCAGGACAGTGACCAAAGAGACGGTTGCGCAAGACACGGCAAAAGACAAGCCCAAGGAGGCGCAGAAATGAATAGCCCGCATTACATTTTGCTGCCGGCCAGCCCCTTTTTCATCCTGGTCAGCCTGGCGCTTGCGTTCTTCCTGAATTTCCTGCCCTGGGGCCACGCGATCGGCGTGCCCGACTTTGTGGCGCTGGTGCTGGTATTCTGGAGCATACATCAGCCGCGCAAGGTGGGTATAGGCGTGGCCTTCATGATGGGCTTGCTGATGGATGTGCATGACGCCACCCATCTCGGTGAAAATGCGCTGACCTACACCCTGTTGTCCTATTTCGCCATCACGATACACAGGCGGGTATTGTGGTTCAAGCCGCTGACGCAGTCGCTGTATGTGCTGCCGCTGTTTTTGTTTGCGCAGACGGTGCAGCTCATCGTCCGGCTGGTGGTTGCGCAGGATGCGCAATTTCCCGGCTGGCTGTACTTCGTGGAAAGTTTTGTGACAACCGCTCTATGGCCGATAGCCAGCTGGCTGCTGCTGGCGCCGCAAAGACGTGCCGTGGACCGGGACGATACGCGTCCCATCTGATCGGATTTGCGCCGATGGACTCTCCATCGGCTGATACATGAATTGTCGAAGGCATGACAGAACTCAAGAACACTGAACGCGAGTTGCATTTATTCAGGATGCGCCTGTTATTCATAGGCTGCTTCGTGTTCATTTGCTTCTCGCTGCTGATATCGCGCTTTGTCTGGCTGCAGATCGTCAAGCATAATCAATACGCGTTGCAGGCCGATGAAAACCGCATCTCCATCGTGCCGGTGGTGCCGAATCGCGGCCTGATCATGGACAGGAACGGCGTGGTGCTGGCGCAGAATTATTCTGCCTACACGCTGGAAATCACGCCGTCCAAAATCACGACCGACCTCGACGTGCTGATCGACGAGCTGTCCTTGCTGGTCGATATCCAGCCCAAGCATCGCAAGCGTTTCCGCAAGCTGATGGAAGATTCCAAGAGCTTTGAAAGCCTGCCCATCCGCACCCGGCTGACGGATGAAGAGGTGGCGCGCTTCACTGCGCAGCGCTTCCGCTTCCCCGGCGTGGATATCCAGGCGCGCCTGTTCCGCCAGTATCCGCTGGGCGACGTGGCGTCGCATGTGATCGGCTATATCGGCCGCATCAGCCAGAAGGACGCGGACATCATCGACGATATGGACGACTCTTCCAATTACAACGGCACCGACTATATCGGCAAGGAAGGCCTGGAAAAAAGCTACGAGAAACTCTTGCACGGCAACACCGGCTTTGAGGAAGTGGAAGTCTCGGCCGGCGGCAAGGCCTTGCGCACCCTGTCACGCAGCGCACCGACTTCCGGCACCAACCTGATCCTGTCTATCGATATCGAGCTGCAAAAAGTGATAGAGGAAGCCTTTGGCGACCGCCGCGGGGCGCTGGTGGCCATCGAGCCTGCCACCGGCGACGTGCTGGCTTTTGTCTCCAAGCCGACCTATGACCCGAATTTGTTCGTTGAGGGCATCGATCAGCAGAGCTGGAACGAGCTGAACACGTCGGAAGAAAAGCCGCTGGTGAACCGGCCGCTGACCGGTTCCTATCCGCCCGGCTCCACCTACAAACCCTTCATGGCCCTGGCTGCGCTGGAGCTGGGCAAACGCACGCCGGCGCAGGCCATCTCGGATACGGGCTTTTTCATGTTCGGCGGCCACCGTTTCAACGATGACAAGCCCGGCGGCCACGGTCTGGTCGATATGTACCGCTCCATTGTTGCATCCTGCGATACCTACTACTACATGCTGGCCAGCGACCTGGGTGTCGATGCCATCCATGACTTCATGCAACCCTTCGGCTTCGGCCAAAAGACCGGCATCGACCTGGAGCATGAGAAGCAGGGCGTATTGCCGTCCACCGCGTGGAAGCGAGCCGCGTATAAGAAGCCGGGCCAGCAAAAATGGTATGCCGGCGAGACGATCTCGCTGGGCATAGGCCAGGGATATAACACGTTCACGCCCCTGCAGATGGCGCATGCGATCGCTACCTTGGCCAATGACGGCGTCGTGATGAAGCCGCACCTGGTCAAGATCGTGGAAGACCCCAAGACCAAGCAACGCACCCTGACCGTTCCCAAGGAAAGCTACAGGATTCCGCTGAAGCAGGAAAACATCGATATC
Source organism: Undibacterium sp. (assembly GCA_035487495.1). Taxonomy (GTDB): domain Bacteria; phylum Pseudomonadota; class Gammaproteobacteria; order Burkholderiales; family Burkholderiaceae_D; genus Undibacterium. Next base: position 8,471 of record DATHMC010000419.1, on the reverse strand, counting down.
ATCAAGCACGCGATGGTCGGCGTCACCCAGGAAACCTTCGGCACCGGTTATCGCGCGTTCGCCAATGCCGAGTATATTGCGGCGGGCAAGACCGGTACCGCGCAGGTGGTCGGCATCAAGAAAAACGAGAAATACGATTCCAAGAAGATGGCCAAAAACCTGCACGACCACTCGCTATTCACCGCCTTTGCCCCGGCCGACCATCCGCGGATAGCGCTGGCCGTGATTGTGGAGAACGGCGGTTTCGGCGCCGAGGCGGCGGCGCCTATCGTGAGAAAGGCGCTGGATTACTATTTGCTAGGCAAGCGGCCGCAGGACAAAGACAAGACGCCGGCGTCCAAGGCGGATGTGTCCCAGGCCAGGCCGGCGGCCGAAGTGAAAGCCGACGCCGAGGCTGAAGGCGGTCCCAAGCCTGGCGGCGAAACAACAGGAAACAAGGACTGAGCGCTATGCACGGTAAATTTATCAATTGGCAGGCTATCAAGTCCCGGGTGATGGTATTCGATGCGGCATTGGCGATGATCATGTTCCTGATCGTGTCGATAGGCATCGTCACCCTGTATTCCGCAGGCATGGATTTCCCCGGGCGCGTAGAGGGGCAATTGCGCAATGTGCTGATTGCTTTTTTCATCATGTGGCTGGTGGCCAACATACCGCCGCAAACCCTGATGCGCTTTGCGATTCCCATCTACATCTTCGGCGTCGCACTCCTGGTAGCGGTGGCGCTGTTTGGAACGGTAAAAAAAGGATCGCGCCGCTGGATCAATATCGGCGTCGATTTCCAGCCTTCGGAGATCATGAAGATAGCCACGCCGTTGATGCTGGCATGGTATTTCCAGAAGCGCGAAGGCGGATTGCGCTGGAAAGACTTCATCACTGCCGCCGTGATACTCGGCGTGCCGGTGGGCCTGATCGCCAAGCAGCCCGACCTCGGCACTGCGTTGCTGGTAGTGGCTGCCGGCTTTGCGGTGATCTTCCTGGCGGGCTTGTCCTGGCGGGTATTGATTACGCTGGTGCTGGTCGTGGCCGCCAGCGTTCCGGTGATCTGGCCTCGTCTGCACGGCTACCAGCGGGACCGCGTCATGACGATGATAGACCCGACCACGGACCCCTTGGGCAAGGGCTTTCATATTATCCAGTCCACGATCGCCGTCGGTTCGGGCGGCATCAGCGGCAAGGGGTGGCAGCATAGCACCCAGGCCAGGCTGGGATTTGTCCCGGAACAAACTACCGACTTTATTTTTTCGGTGTTTTCCGAGGAGTTCGGTTTTATCGGCAATTGCGTGCTGGTCGCGCTGTATTTTCTGCTGGTCATCCGTGGCCTGATGATAGCGGCCAATGCGCCGACGCTCTTTGCCAGATTGATGGCGGGCTCGGTGACGATGATCTTTTTCACGTATGCCTTCGTCAACATGGGCATGGTGAGCGGCATCCTGCCCGTGGTGGGTGTGCCGTTGCCATTCATGAGCTATGGCGGCACTGCGCTCTTGACGCTGGGCATGGGGGGCGGCATCCTGATGAGCGTGCAACGCAATAGAAAGCTGGTGCAGACATGATGAAGACTACCCGTGAACAATGGCGGGCGCTACGCAATTACCTGGCCCTGGGTTTGCCGGCTTTGCTGCTGGCGGCCTGCGGCAGCGCCCCCAAGATGCCCGCCTCCGAAACCCCGCGTACTGCCAGCACTGTCGCCAAATCCGCGCCCAGCATCCCGTCCCTGCCGAAAGCCGGCTCCGGCAAGGGCGCCTATTACAAGGATGACGGTCCGGGCGACAATCCTCCGGAAGGCCTGGAATTTACCGTGGACCCGATCCCGGTGGTGGAAGCGTATTCGAAATCGGGCAACAAGCCGTATGCGGTGTTCGGCAAGACTTACACGCCGATTACCGATACCACGACGCCTTTCGTCCAGCGCGGCATCGCGACCTGGTATGGCAAGAAGTTTCACGGCCAGAAGACTTCGTCGGGGGAACTGTACGACATGTACAAGATCACCGCCGCCCATCCTACCTTGCCTATCCCCTCGTATGCCAGGGTCACCAATCTTGCCAACGGCAAACAAATCATCGTCAGGATCAATGACCGCGGCCCATTTCACTCCACCCGTATTATCGACCTGTCCTATACCGCGGCACTGAAGCTGGGTTACCTGAGCAGCGGCAGCAGCCAGATCGAGGTGGAGCGATTGCTGCCGCAAGATATAGAAAAAATGGCGGAGAACCGCAAGAACCAGCCGCCGGCAATGGCAGTGGCGTCGGCCAGCCTGGCGGCTTCCAGCGTTGTCGCGCCAGCCGGCAAGGCCAGCGATGACAAAAAACTGGCGGCGGCCGACGTGAACAATCCCGGCACGGACCGGGCCAGTATGCCGGACCAGATCACGATGGAGGATTTGCTGGCGATGCAGGGCGGCAAACCGGTGGAGAAGATCGCGACCGAGCCGGGGTCGTCCGCCGCGTCGGGCTATTACCTGCAGTTCGGCGCCTATGCCCTCAAGGCCAATGCCGAGAGTATCCAGGCCCATCTGCAGGCGAAGCTGGAAAATCGCCTGCCCGCTTTCGATATCGTGCGGCAGGGCAGCCTGTACCGGCTGGTCAGCGGTCCGTTTGCCAGCAAGGCAGAAGCCGTTGCCGCGCTGGCGCAGGCCGGCAATCTGGGCATAGCGAGCCCCTTGATAGTGCAGCGCTAGCAAAAATTACGCTGTTACAGCCCACTAGTCCCCGGCTTCCTTCATTTCCAGCGCCAATTGGTATAGCGCATTCTTCTTTTGCCCGGTGATCTGCGCCGCCAGCGAGGCCGCCTGTTTCACCGAACACTCTTCCAGCAGGATGCCCAGGATGCGTCGCGCTTCCTGCTGGCTGTCATCGCTGCCGGCGGGCGCGCCGTCTATCAGCAATACATATTCGCCCTTTTCGCTGTGGGCATTGTTGCTCAGCCAGCTGGCGGCATCGGACAAGGGACAGCGGTGGATTTGCTCAAACAGCTTGGTCAGTTCGCGCGCAAACACGATCTGGCGCTGGCCGCCGAATACCGCGGCCAATGCCTGTGCCGACTCAATAATCCGGTGCGGAGCCTCATAAAAGATCAAGGTCGCGGGAATCTGCTCCAGCGAGCGCAGCATGGTTTCGCGCTGGCCGGCCTTGGCGGGCAGGAAGCCGACGAAATAGAACTGGTCGTTAATCAGGCCGCTGCCGGACAGTGCGGTAATGGCCGCAGAGGCGCCGGGCAAGGGCACCACATTCAGGCCCGCAGCGCGCACCGCATCGACGATCTTGGCGCCCGGGTCGGAAACCCCGGGGGTGCCGGCATCCGATACCAGCGCGATGCGCTCCCCGGCCTGCAAGCGGGCGACCAGTTTGTCCGCCGCCTCTCTCTCATTGTGCTGATGTGCGGCAATCAGCGGCTTATGGATGCCGTAGCGGGACAGCAGTTGCGCGGTGTTGCGGGTATCTTCACAGGCAATCGCATCCGCCAGCGACAGCAGGTGCAGCGCGCGCAGCGAGATGTCGCACACATTCCCTATGGGCGTGGCAACTACATATAATGTGGCCGCAGGGTAGCTCTGCTTTGCCAGCGTTTCCATCACGGGGGAATTGGCCAGCGAATAGGTGTCGGACGTGCTCATGCTATATTCCGGGATATGGATTAATTCAGGATTGTACGACAATGCCGGTATGGGAATGGCTGAACAGGCTGAAACAGGCTAAACAAGTGCCCGCTCCACAGAATAAACAAGCTCATGGGCGCACCAGCCGCCAGGTCGCCGGCGATGAGGGCGAACAGAGGGCGCTATTGCATCTGCAGCAAGCGGGATTGACCTTGGTCGAGCGCAATTTCCTGTGTAAAGGCGGCGAGATCGACCTGGTCATGCAAGACCGCGCCAGCCTGGTATTCGTCGAGGTCAGGACCCGGGCGTCGTCGCAGTTCGGCGGCGCGCTGGCCAGCGTGACGCCGGCCAAGCAGCGGCGCATGGTAGTCGCCGCACAAGTTTTTTTACAACGTTACAACCGGGTTCCCGCCTGCCGTTTTGACCTGGTATGCATACAAAACGGCGAGCTGGACTGGTTACAGGATGTAATAACAGGGCCATAAAGCCTGGTTACATTACAGAATATATATTTTTCTTCAATTTCTTGGATAGCCTTGGCTGTTCTATAATCCCGCATCATGACAAATCAACGTATCCTGGCGCACTTTCAAGAAAGTGCCGAATTAAAAATGCAGGCCGCCGAAGTATTGGCGCAACCTATCGCGTATGCAGTGGAACTTATGTTCTCTGCATTGTCTAACGGTAACAAGATCCTGGCGTGCGGAAATGGCGGCTCGGCCGCCGATTGCCAGCATTTTGCGGCGGAACTGGTGGGACGCTTTGAGCGTGAGCGCCTGCCGTTGCCGGCCATGGCGCTGACGACGGACACCTCGATCCTGACCGCGGTCGCCAACGACTACAGCTTTCAGGAGGTTTTTTCCAAGCAGGTGCAGGCGTTCGGCCAGGCCGGCGACATCCTGCTGGCACTGTCCACGTCCGGCAATTCCGCCAGCGTGATCAACGCCATCAATGTCGCGCTGGAGCGCGAGATGCGCGTAGTCGCGCTGACCGGCAAGGGCGGCGGCGAGATTGCCAGGATACTGACCGATGCCGATGTGAATATCTGTGTTCCGCATGACCGTACCGCCCGTATCCAGGAAGTCCATTTATTAACCATACACTGTCTGTGTGACGGCATCGATGCCGCACTATTCGGAGGAGACGCAAATGATTGACCGTTCCACTGTTTGGCAAAAGACGGCGCGGCCGTTGGCTGCGATGACATTGTGCTGCGCCGCGCTGGTGAGCTTGCAAGGCTGCGTCGGCGTCATGGTAGGCGGGGCGGTGATGGGCACGCTCGCCGCCACCGACAGGAGAACCTTGGGTGCGCAAACAGAAGACAAGACGATTGCCGTTAAAGGCGACATGCGTCTGTCCCGCCTGTTGGGCGATGCCGCGCATATCAATGTGAACAGCTTCAACCGCAGGGTCCTGCTGACCGGCGAAGTTCCCAACGAACAGGCCAAGACGGATGCCGAACGCGAAATGCGCGCCGTGGAAGGCGTTGAATCCATCACCAACGAGTTGCAGGTAGCCGGGGTATCCAACTACACATCGCGCTCCAATGATGCGCTGATCACCGGCAAGGTGAAGGCTTCCTTTGTCGATACCAAGGATCTGTATGCCAGCGCCCTCAAGGTCGTGACCGAATCCAATGCGGTGTACCTGATGGGCCGCGTCACACAGCGCGAAGGCAACCTGGCCGGCGAGGTGGCGAGCGGCGTCAGCGGCGTCAGGAAAGTCGTCAAGGTATTTGACTATATCAGCGAAGGCGAGCTGAAAAGCATGATGACGACCCCCGATACAACGTCCACCAAGCAGGATAGCGGCACCGAAAAATAAGCCCGGCATCGGACCTGCAGTGAATTGATACTGCAGGAATGGCTGCATGGGCTTGCCGTCCATGCCCACACTTAACAGGAGCAATCATGGCGGCACTGGTCATTGTATTGGTCATCATTCTGGTGTTTGTTTTCTGGGCGGTCGGCGCCTATAACCGGCTGGTCAGCCTGCGCAACCGCTTCAAAAATTCCTTTGCGCAAATCGACGTGCAATTGAAACGCCGCTATGACCTGATCCCCAACCTGGTGGAAACCGCCAAGGGTTACATGAAGCACGAGCGGGAAACCCTGGAAGCAGTGATCGCGGCGCGCAACCAGGCGGTGACTGCCAACGCCAAAGCGGTCGGCGATCCGTCCAATGCTGCAGCGGTGCAGCAATTGTCGGCGGCGGAGGGCGCGTTGACCGCGTCACTCGGCAAAATGTTTGCGTTGTCGGAAGCTTATCCTGATCTGAAAGCGAATCAGAACATGATGCAGCTGACCGAAGAGCTGACCGGCACCGAAAACAAGATCGCTTTTTCGCGCCAGGCCTATAACGACAGCGTGATGCAATACAACACGTCGATAGAGCAATTCCCGGGTTCCGTCATCGCCAATATGTTCGCCTTCAGGGCGGGCGAGCTGTTGCAGGCGACCGAATCGGCGGAAGAGCGCAAGGCGGTCAAGGTATCGTTCTAGGCATGAGGAAATGCGCCAGCCCGGTAGCTGCTGCCGGACTGACGCAATCCCTCTTCCATCACACCGTAGTCAACCGCCCTTCAAATCCTGATGGATTTTTTTGAACAACAAGACCAGGCTCACCGCCAGAGCAAAAAACTGCTGTTCCTGTTTTTCCTGGCGGTGGTCGCTATCGTGCTGGCCGTCAACGGCAGTCTGGCGCTGATCTGGATCTGGGCCAGCGGCGGCTCGACCTCTCCCGCACACCCTTATCCGCGCGGCTTTTTCCTGACCAATACCGTGCTGACCCTGCTCTTCATCGGCGGCGGCACCTTGCTGGAAATGTTTCGCCTGCGCGACGGCGGCGATGCGGTTGCGCAGATGGCTGGCGGGCGTTTGGTCCTGCCGTCTTCGCAGGATCTGCAGGAGCGCCGCCTGCTGAATATCGTCGAAGAAATGTCGCTGGCCTCCGGCATAGCCTGCCCGCGGGTATACATCCTGGATAGGGAGGACGCGATCAACGCCTTTGCCGCCGGCTATCACCAGAATGAGGCGGTGGTCGCGGTCACTCGGGGGGCGCTGTCCAGATTGACCAGGGATGAATTGCAGGGCGTGATAGGCCATGAATTCAGCCATATCATGAACGGCGACATGCGCATGAATGTGAAGCTGATAGGCGTGCTGTTCGGCATACAGATGCTGTCCGGTTTCGGCCAGGAACTGATGTACTGGAGTGCCCGCCTGGGCTCCTCGCGCAGCCGCGACGACAAGGGGCCGCCGATCCAGCTGGTGCTGCTGGTGGTCGGTGCGGTTTTTTTTGCGGTCGGCTATGTAGGGATATTCTTCGGCCGCCTGATCAAATCTGCGGTGTCGCGCCAGCGCGAATTCCTGGCCGATGCCAGTTCGGTGCAATTTACCCGCAATCCGGACGGCATAGGCGGCGCCTTGCGCAAGATAGGCGGACTGACGCGTGTTAATCAATGCGGCTCGCGCATCGACAGTCCGCAGGCAGAGCAGCTATCCCATCTGTTCCTCGGCGCCGCCAGGCCCAATTTGCTATCCGGCCTGTTCGCCACCCACCCGCCGCTGGAAGAGCGGCTGCGCCGCGTGTACGGCAGGCATGTAGACTTTATGGACGCCGGCGAATTGCACGAGGAGCAGGACATAGCGTCGCTGCCTGAAGGCGTATTTGGTTTCGGCTCGCGCAATATAGAAGCCGCGCAGGCGGCGAAAGCCAAAGCTGAATCGCTGGCCGGCTCGGCATCTGTCACTTTTGGCCATCACTCGCAAGCGCAGAATCCGCTGACCCCGGAATTGACCGAGGCGGTACGCGACCCGCTCGGTGCGGGCGCGGTGGTCTACGCGCTGCTGCTGGACCGGTCCGATGTCCGGGCCTATGCCGCGCAGCTGGAGATCCTGCAGCAGGATGCGCAACCGCAATGCGCGCCGGCAACGATGCTGCTGGAGGCGATAGAAAAACTGCCGCGCAGTGCGCGCCTGCCTTTGCTTGACCTTGCCATGCCGGCCCTGCATCTGCTGTCGGGCCGGCAACGCACCGTATTGCTGGCGGTGGCAGACAGGCTGATCGCCGCAGATCAAAGAACGACCTTGGCCGAGTTTGTATTGCAGACCGTATTGAGCAGACGCCTGGGCATGCAATCCAGGCGCGCCGGCGCCATAAGATACAACAGCCTGGCGGAGTTGAAAGCGGAGACTATACTATTGCTATCGCTGATTGCGCTCGCCGTGGGAGAAACCGGTTCGGCCAGACAGGCATTCGCGCGCGGTGCGGAAGCGGTACAGGGCCTGGGAATATCGGAACAGCAGATGATAGCCGCCAAGGCGCTGGATTTTTCCGAAGTGAAACAAGCACTGGATAAGCTCAATCAGCTGACGCCTTTGGTCAAACCCTTTCTGATCCGCATGCTGCTGCAAAGCGCCGGCGGGAACATGAATGTACAGGTGGCGGATTTGATACGCTGCATTTGCGCTGCAATTGACAGCCCGGTGCCGGAGGCGGTCGCTGCAAGCTATACGTCGCATCATTGGGCGTATGCCGAATCGGGCGAAACTTAAATAGCCAGGTTAACCATAGTCCGGAGGAGACCCGTATGGCACGTTCGAATTTATGCTTGCTTCTTGTATGGCCAATCCTGGCATGTGCGTCGCCGTCGCAGGCATTTGCCGCGTCGAATGACAAGCTGGCGCAGCGACTGGCCGCCAGCTGCGCCAGCTGCCACGGCACCGCCGGCGTCGCCGTGGGGGACAGTCTGCCCGCGCTTGCGGGGCAATCCAGGGACAAGCTGGTCTCCAGCATGCAGGCCTTCAAATCGGGCGCCCGTCCGGCCACAGTGATGCAGCAACTGGCCAAAGGGTATACCGATGAA
>DATHMC010000418.1:0-10173 GCA_035487495.1 Undibacterium sp. | reverse complement strand
GCACCATCCGGCCCAGGCGGCTAATCATCGTGGCACTCCTGTCTTGCCAACGCCAAGGTCGTCCGCCAGGGATTTGCCCGGATAATGGAAGGGCACGGGGCCGTCCGCTTCTGCATGTACAAACTGCTTCACATAGGGGTCGTCGGATTCCTGCATTTGCTCCGGCGTGCCTTGTGCGACAACCTTGCCCTGCGACAAGAAATACACATAATCGGCAATCGTAAAGGATTCATGCACATCATGCGAGACCAGTATTGATGTTGACCCCAATGCATCATTGAGGTTCCGTATTAAATTCGCCGTTACACCCATCGATATCGGATCCAGCCCGGCAAAGGGCTCGTCATACATGATCAATTGCGGATCCAGCGCCACTGCCCTGGCCAGCGCAACGCGCCGGGCCATGCCGCCGGAAATCTCGGAGGGCTTCAAGGCAGCCGCATTGCGCAAACCGACCGCGTTCAGCTTCAGCAATACCAGGTCGCGTATCATGCTCTCCGGCAATTGCGTGTGTTCGCGCAATGGGAAGGCGACATTTTCAAACACGCTCAGATCGGTGAACAAGGCACCGTGCTGAAACAGCATGCCCATCTTGCGGCGCAACTCGTACAGTCCAGCGGTCGACAGCTCATGCACTACTTGGCCGTCCACAGCCACCTGTCCCTGCTGAGGCGCAAGCTGGCCGCCGATCAGGCGCAGGATAGTCGTTTTGCCCGACCCGGACCCACCCATCACGGCGATGACTTTACCTCGCGGGAAGTCCATCTGGAGACCGGATAAAATCGACCGTTCGCCATAGCCAAAGTGTAGATTGCGGATTTCGACGAGATTGGGCACGTTGCGCTCAATAATGGGAAAAAAGAGATTGTAATGCAGAACAGGTTTCAAAGTTTGCATTGAGCAGAATGCTGCAAAAAAAACAATCCCGCCATTCTTTGGAAAAAGATTGGCGGGACAGAATATTCAACTGAAAAATCATCAGTTTTACCTGAGATTATTTTAAATATCGCCGTTTTACAAACTAAAAATTAATGAATCTTGAGTCAGCAAGCTTTTGATGATGCTAAATTACATCATGCAAATTTATGTAAAGGGCGAAATTACCTAGGCAAAACCGAATCTCCCATCAGCGCAGCATCCACCTCGCGCGCGCATTGGCGGCCTTCCCGTATCGCCCACACCACCAAGGATTGCCCGCGGCGCATGTCGCCGGCAGCGTACACCTTGTCCACATTGGTTTTATAGCAGCCGGCGCCTTCGGTGCTGGCCTTGGCATTGCCGCGCACATCTTTCTCGACGCCGAAAGCATCCAGCACTTGTTGCACTGGTGATACAAAACCCATCGCCAACAAGACCAGGTCGGCCTTCATCTCAAATTCGGAGTCCGGCACTTCCTGCATTTTGCCGTCCTTCCACTCGACGCGCACGGCGATCAACTTGTCGACCTTGCCATTCTTGCCTTCCAGCCGCTTGGTAGCCACCGCCCAGTCGCGCTCGCAGCCCTCTTCGTGCGAGGAAGAAGTGCGCAGCTTGGTCGGCCAGTAGGGCCAGACCAGCGGCTTGTTTTCTTGCTCGGGCGGCTGCGGCAGCAATTCGAACTGCGCCACCGATTTCGCTCCGTGACGGTTGGAGGTGCCGACGCAATCGGAACCGGTATCGCCGCCGCCGATCACGACCACATGCTTGCCCGTTGCCAACAATTGATCCTTGACCTTGTCGCCGGCATTGACCTTGTTTTGCAGCGGCAGGAAATCCATCGCAAAATGCACGCCCTTCAGTTCGCGCCCCGGCACCGGCAGGTCGCGCGGCTGCTCGGCGCCGCCAGCGATGATCACCGCGTCGAAATCTTTTTGCAATTGTTGCGGCGAGATGGTTTCCTTGGACCAATTGGTCACGTTTGCAGGAAAGTCCGTGCCCACCAGCACGCTGTTACGGAACACCACGCCTTCGGCTTCCATCTGCTCGATGCGGCGGTCTATATGCGATTTTTCCATCTTGAAGTCAGGGATGCCGTAGCGCAGCAGGCCGCCGGCCCTGTCGTTCTTTTCAAATACCGTCACGGCATGGCCGACGCGCGCCAATTGCTGCGCGGCCGCCAGGCCGGCCGGCCCCGAGCCGACTACGGCGACCTTCTTGCCGGTCTTGATCAATGCCGGTTGCGGTTTTACCCAGCCGTTTTCCCAGCCCTTGTCGATAATGAAATGCTCTATCGACTTGATGCCGACCGGATCGTCGTTGATGCCCAGCGTACATGCAGACTCGCAAGGCGCAGGACAGATACGGCCGGTAAATTCCGGGAAATTATTGGTCGAATGCAGGGTTTCCAGCGCTTGCTGGTAATTGCCGGTATACACCAGGTCATTCCAGTCGGGAATGATATTGTTGACCGGGCAGCCGTTATTGCAAAACGGGATGCCGCAATCCATGCAGCGCGCGCCCTGGATCTTCGCTTGCGCGTCGTCCAGGTGCACCATAAATTCCTTGTAATGTTTTTTACGCAGCTGCGGTGCTTCGCTCGCTTCCTGCAAGCGCTGATATTCCATGAAGCCTGTTACTTTACCCATGTTTCCCTCTGTCTTGTGTGGGCCTTGCCCAATTCTGTGATGTCGTTTACTTACGCCAGGCGCAAGTCTTACGCATTCGTCCCTGGCGCCGGATCGGCCGGCGCCAGGGACCGCTCTAGGCGGCGACTTTTTCCTTGGCGATCAAGGCTTGTTTGGCCGTATACATTTCCGCCAGCGCGCGCTTGTACTCGGTCGGGAAGACCTTGACAAACTTGGCCCTGCCGCGCGCCCAGTCGTCCAGCAAATTGCGGGCACGGGTGCTGCCGGTATGCTTGAAATGGCGCTCTATCAGGCTGCGCAGGATCGCTTCGTCGGTCTCGCCGTCGCCGCCGCGCAAGCGGCTGTGCCACAATGCCCGGTCCAGCGTCGCGGTCTGCACGTCGCCGGCCAGCACTTGCTCCAGCGCGACCATGGACAGATTGCACTTCTCTTCAAACTCGCCATCCGGGTCATATACATAGGCGATGCCGCCCGACATGCCGGCCGCGAAGTTGCGCCCGGTTTCGCCCAGCACGACCACCGTACCGCCCGTCATGTATTCGCAACCATGGTCGCCGGTACCCTCCACCACCGCGACGGCGCCTGAATTACGCACCGCAAAACGTTCGCCGGCCACGCCGTTGATGAATGCCTCGCCGGAAATCGCACCGTACAGCACGGTATTGCCGCAGATAATGTTGTCCACGGCCCAACCGCGGAACTCGGTGTTCGGACGAATAATGATGCGGCCGCCGGACAAGCCCTTGCCCACATAATCGTTGCCCTCGCCGACCAGGTCCAGCGTGACGCCGTGCGCCAGGAAGGCGCCGGCAGACTGGCCCGCCGTGCCTTGCAGCTGGATGTGGATGGTATCGTCCGGCAGGCCGGCATGGCCATACTTCTTGGCGACCTCGCCGGACAGCATGGTGCCGACGGTGCGGTTCAGGTTCTTGATCGGCGAAATGAAGGATACTTTTTCGCCGGTCGCCAGCGCCGTCCTCGCTTGCGCGATCAGCTTGTTGTCCAGCGCTTTTTCCAGGCCGTGATCCTGTGCTTCGACATGCCTGATAGGCGCGTCGGCCGCAACTTCCGGCTGGTGGAATATCCTGCTGAAATCCAGGCCCTTGGCTTTCCAGTGCGTAATCGCCTTGGACTTGTCCAGCAGGTCGACGCGGCCTATCAGTTCGTCATACGAACGTATGCCCAGTTGCGCCATGATCTGGCGTAACTCTTCGGCGACAAAGAAGAAATAGTTCACGACATACTCAGGCTTGCCCGAAAATTTTGCGCGCAATACCGGGTCTTGCGTGGCCACGCCGACCGGGCAGGTGTTCAAGTGGCATTTGCGCATCATGATGCAGCCTTCCACCACCAGCGGGGCGGTGGCGAAGCCGATTTCGTCGGCGCCCAGGATCGCGGCGATCGCCACGTCGCGGCCGGTCTTCATCTGGCCGTCGGCCTGCACCCGCACCCGTCCGCGCAAGCCGTTCAATACCAGGGTCTGCTGGGTCTCGGACAAGCCCAGCTCCCATGGCGTACCGGCATGCTTTACGGACGACAAAGGCGAAGCGCCGGTGCCGCCGTCATGGCCTGCAATCACGATATGGTCGGCCTTGGCCTTGGAGACGCCGGCGGCCACTGTGCCGACGCCGACTTCGGACACCAGCTTGACCGAGATCGACGCCTGCGGATTGGCGTTTTTCAGATCATGGATCAGTTGCGCCAGGTCTTCAATCGAGTAGATGTCATGGTGCGGCGGCGGCGAAATCAAGCCCACGCCGGGCACGGAGAAACGCAGTTTGGCGATGTAATCGGATACCTTATGGCCCGGCAACTGGCCGCCCTCGCCCGGTTTGGCGCCTTGCGCCATCTTGATCTGAATCTGGTCGGCGGAAACCAGGTATTCGGTGGTGACACCGAAACGGCCCGACGCCACCTGTTTGATCCGGGAGCGCAGCGAATCGCCGTCCTGCAGGGGCATGTCGACTTCGATGTTTTCCTTGCCCACCACCGACGCCAGGGTCTGGCCCTGCTTGATGGGGATGCCCTTCAGTTCTTGCTGGTAACGGGCAGGATCCTCGCCGCCCTCGCCGGTATTCGATTTTCCGCCTATGCGGTTCATCGCGATGGCCAGCGTAGCATGGGCTTCGGTACTGATGGAACCCAGCGACATCGCACCGGTCGCGAAGCGCTTCACAATCTCCTTGGCCGGCTCAACCTGGTCCAGCGCAATCGCCTTGGCCGGGTCGATCTTGAATTCGAACAAACCGCGCAAGGTCATATGGCGCGAGGATTGTTCGTTGACGATCTGCGCATATTCCTTGTACGAGTTGTAGTTATTGGCGCGGGTCGAGTGCTGCAGCTTGGCGATCGCGTCCGGGGTCCACATATGGTCCTCGCCGCGGATACGGAACGCGTATTCGCCGCCGGCGTCCAGCGCATTTTCCAGCACGGGATCCTTGCCGAAGGCCAGCTTGTGCAGGCGCAACGCCTCTTCCGCCACTTCAAATACGCCTATGCCTTCGACATTCGAAGCCGTGCCCTTGAAGTATTTGTCCACCAGCGACTTGTTCAGGCCGACCGCCTCGAAAATCTGCGCGCCGCAATATGACATATAGGTGGAGATGCCCATCTTGGACATGACTTTCATCAAGCCCTTGCCGATCGCCTTGGTGTAGTTATACACCGCTTTTTCAGCCGACAGTTCCCCGCTCAGGTCTTGCGCCATCGCTTGCAGCGTTTGCATTGCCAGGTAAGGATGCACCGCCTCCGCGCCGTAGCCACCCAGCAGCGCAAAGTGATGCGTTTCGCGCGCGGAACCGGTTTCCACCACCAGGCCGGCGGAGGTACGCATGCCCTTGGTGACCAGGTGCTGATGCACGGTCGAAGTGGCCAGCAGGGCGGGAATAGCGACGTTGTCGGCATCGACCTTGCGGTCCGAGATGATGATGATGTTGTGGCCGGACTTGACCGCATCGACCACCTCGGCGCAGATGGACGCCAGGCGCGCCTCTATGCCGTCCTTGCCCCAGGCGACCGGATAGCAGATATCCAGTTCATAGGATTTGAACTTGCCGCCGGTATTGGCACTGATATTGCGCAGCTTGGCGATGTCGGCAAAGTCCAGCACCGGCTGCGCCACTTCCAGCCGCATAGGCGGGTTGATGTTGTTGGTGTCCAGCAGGTCGGGCTTGGGCCCGATGAAAGACACCAGCGACATGACCAGCGCTTCGCGGATAGGATCGATGGGCGGGTTGGTTACCTGCGCGAACAATTGCTTGAAGTAGTTGTACAAGGGCTTCAACTTGTTGGACATTATGGCCAACGACGAGTCATTGCCCATGGAGCCTATCGCCTCTTCTGCGCCGGTCGCCATCGGCGCCATCAGGAACTTCAGGTCTTCCTGCGTGTAGCCAAAGGCTTGCTGGCGGTCCAGCAACGAGACATCGCTGGCAGCGACCTCCTGGCCGGATTTCAATTCATTCAGCTTGATCCGGACCGACTTGATCCATTGCTTATAAGGCTTGGCATTGGCGTAGGTGTCCTTGATTTCCTTGTCGTCGATGATGCGGCCGGCATCCAGGTCGATCAGGAACATCTTGCCCGGCTGCAGGCGCCATTTCTTGATGATCTTGGATTCAGGGATAGGCAATACGCCGGATTCCGACGCCATTACCACCAGGTCGTCGTCGGTGATGATGTAACGCGCCGGACGCAGGCCGTTCCTGTCCAGTGTGCCGCCGATCTGGCGGCCGTCGGTAAAGGCCATTGCAGCCGGGCCGTCCCATGGCTCCATCATCGCCGCATGGTATTCGTAGAAAGCGCGACGATTTTCATCCATCATCGTGTGGTTTTCCCAGGCTTCCGGGATCATCATCATCATCGCCTGCGCAATCGGGTAGCCTGCCATCACCAGCAGTTCCAGCGCATTGTCAAAGCTGGCGGTATCGGACTGGCCTTCAAAAATCAAGGGGTACAATTTTTGCAGGTCGTCGCCCAGCACCGCAGACTTCATCACGCCTTCGCGCGCGCGCATCCAGTTGAAATTGCCCTTGACGGTATTGATCTCGCCGTTGTGCGCAATCATCCGGTACGGGTGCGCCAATGGCCATTCAGGGAAAGTATTGGTGGAAAAACGCTGATGCACCAGCGCCAGCGCCGAGACGCAGCGCGGGTCTTGCAAATCCTTGTAATACACGCCAACCTGGTCGGCCAGCAGCAAACCCTTGTATACGATGGTGCGGGCCGACATCGACGGCACGAAGTACTCCTTGCCGTGGATCAGTTTCAGCGCCTCGATCGCATGCACCGCGGATTTGCGGATCACATACAGTTTGCGCTCCAGCGCGTCGGTCACCATGATGTCGGCGCCGCGGCCGATGAAGATCTGGCGGATCACGGGTTCCTTGCCGCGCACGGTCGGCGACATCGGCATCTCGGCGTCTACCGGCACATCCCGCCAGCCCAACACGACCTGGCCTTCGGCCCTGACCGCGCGTTCGATTTCCTGCTCACAGGCCAGGCGGGAGGCGTGCTCCTTCGGCAGGAAGATCATGCCAACGCCATACTCGCCCGGCGGCGGCAGTTCCACGCCCTGCCCGCTCATTTCTTCGCGATAGTATTGATCCGGAATCTGGATCAGCACGCCGGCCCCGTCGCCCATCAGCTTGTCGGCGCCGACGGCACCGCGGTGATCCAGGTTTTTCAGGATCAGCAAGCCTTGTTCGATGATGGCGTGGGATTTTTTACCCTTGATATGTGCCACAAAGCCTACACCGCAGGCGTCGTGTTCGTTAGCTGGGTCGTACAAGCCTTGCGCGTGCATACAAATTCTCCACTCAAAAATAAGGTCATTTCGAAGAATAGTGCAGTGCAAAATAATATTCAACTAGAATAAATAGGGTCGGAGTCAAATTAAACCTAGCTCATCGACACAATATTTTAATTAGGGACATAGTAAAGACGATCGATCTTTGTTAGCCTGGCAAGCAATTATTCAAAATAAAAATTCGCCCATCAGGCAACTCAGCAACTAATGTGCCAAATCCCGATCTTGCGGACGGCATAAGGCAACGCAGGAAAACCTTGCCTGGATGAACCTATCGATTACAAGTCTGGACGATGCCGAGGCTGCCGGCATGTACCTGCGGCAAATTGGGCCGGGTGCCGCTATGTGGCTGGGTCGGTGGACGCGGCTTTCTGCGTCCGCGGCCGGCCTCGCTGGCCGGGGACAACCCTGCGCGTGGTGTGCTTCGCCATCTCGGCCTTGAACGCCGGCGAGCCCAGCAACCAGCCTTTTTCGACGGCATGCAGCAAGGCTTCGCCATCCTTCTGGGACACGCCCTGCTCCAGCATCTGCTTGTGTGCAGCTTCCCGCTGGAAAGGCGTGTTGCCCATGCCCCAGTACAGGGAGTGGTCGGTAATCAATGCATCATGCCTGGCGCCTATATGATGCAAATAGCTGGTCCACGCATAATCCGCCGGCTCCAGCGCCAGGCCGGCTTGCACCGGGCTTAGCTCTATGAAGCTGCAGCAGGTCAGGAAGTAGGTTTGCGACTCGATGACGGTTGCCTTGTAGCGCCCCTGCCACAAGGTACCGCTTCTATGGTACTTGCGGTTAAAATAAGGGACATAGTGACGCCCCAGCCATTGCATCATACGGCCCAGGCCGTCGGTGTCGCTGGGCGTCGCCAATAAATGCAGATGATCCGGCAACAATGCGTAGGCATGGATAGCCACGCCGAATTGCTTGGCCGCCTCTGCCAGCCACGCCAGGAAACAGGCGTAATCTTCCGAATCCCTGAAGATGGCCTGACGATCATGGCCCCATTGCATCACGTGGTGCTGTTGATTTGAAATAACCAAGCGTGACAGACGCGCCATATCGAGACCAGGGAAATGAAAGATAGCGATATTGTAGATCACACCGCGACCACTCTGGCCCCAATTTTAAAATTTCTGCCTGAAAAGAGACGCACCGGGAATGAGCCGCCCTCCCTCCGATAAAAATCGTGGAAACGCCGCACCCTTGCCACCGGCATTTACTTGACTCACGGAAATTTTTTCTACAACTTGCAAAAAAACCATATACTTTCCCCCAGAATTTATAAAACAGAAAACAGCCTCCAGCAGGCGGGCTGCTAATTAACTGACAACGGGGATGAAGAGTGAAATTACGAGCAAAAATTGCTACGTGCATGGGTATCGTTTGTGTATTCTTTACCATCGCCATAGTAGGCGCGCTGGCTGGCATGCAAAGTGCCAAGAACCGATTTGAACACTTCCTCGACCAGGATCAGGCCCAACTGCGGGCAATCACCGATATGTATGCACAGGGCCTGCAGATGGGCCAGGCCTTGCGCAACGTCGTATTAAATCCGGCCAATCTGCAAGGCAATAAAAATATGGAGGCCGGCGCCGCCGACTTCGATGCGGCACAAAAGAACGCCGTACAGCTGGTGCAAGGCGACCCCGCGGCACTGCAGAAATTGCAAGAAATTGCACAGATGCGCGAAAAACAAAATGCCGTGCAAGCCAACATCGTTGCGCTCGCCAAAACCGACCAGGCGGCGGCGATACAAATGCTGAATCGCGATGAAACGCCGATCTGGAGAGAAATGCGGAACATCCTGCTGGCGATGTCCAAGGCAAAAAATGCCGAGGTAGCCACGATAAAAGTCGAGGTGATCAGCTTTACGCAAAAAATGCTGATCACCAGCATCCTGCTGGGCGGCTTGTCGGTCGCCGCCAGTGCGGCGATCGCTTTCTGGCTGTCCCGCAATGTGATGGGCCAATTGGGCGGCGAACCTGACTATGCGGTCGATATAGCACAGAGCATTTCTTCCGGAAATTTCACCAACCATATCAGGCTGCGCGCCGGCGACCAGCGCAGCCTGCTGGCCAATATGGAGATGATGCAAAATAAGTTATCCATGATCATCGGCGAGGTACGCAACGGCACCGACACCATCACCGTTGCCGCGCAAGAGATCGCCGCGGGCAATGCCGACCTGTCCAGCCGCACCGAGTCGCAAGCCAGCTCGCTGGAAGAAACCGCCAGTTCGATGGAAGAACTGACCAGCACAGTGAAACAAAATGCCGACAACGCCAGGCAGGCGAATCAGCTGGTGGTGTCTGCCAGCAGCGTCGCCGTCAAGGGCGGCGCCGTGGTCAGCCAGGTGGTCAATACCATGGGCTCGATCAAGGACAGTTCGCGCAAGATCGTCGACATCATCGGCGTCATCGACGGCATCGCCTTCCAGACCAATATCCTGGCGCTGAATGCGGCGGTGGAAGCGGCGCGCGCCGGCGAGCAGGGGCGCGGCTTTGCGGTAGTCGCCTCCGAGGTGCGCAACCTGGCGCAACGCAGCGCCGGTGCGGCCAAGGAGATCAAGACGCTGATCGGCGATTCGGTCGACAAGGTCGACCAGGGCAGCAAGCTGGTCGACGAAGCCGGCAAGACCATGGACGAGATCGTCACCAGCGTGCAGCACGTAGCCGACATCATGAGCGAGATCACTGCTGCCAGCCAGGAGCAGAGCTCAGGGATAGAGCAGGTCAACCTGGCGATCACGCAGATGGATGAAATGACGCAGCAGAATGCGGCGCTGGTGGAGCAAGCCGCTGCCGC
>DATHMC010000417.1:0-3360 GCA_035487495.1 Undibacterium sp. | reverse complement strand
GGCGTCCGCTCTCGCGAATTCGAAGGACTATCCGATCCCGGCGAACTACAACTACGACCAGTTCAGCTCCGACCTCGCGACGGGCGACGTGGGTAACGTGAACTTCATCATGCCTGACCAGTGCGACGACATGCACGGTATCTCGGTCAAGGGCGCCGCAAATGGCGTCGCCGGTACCGCCAGCGATTGCAGCAGCGTTCCCAATAATGTTCCGGTCGCAACCGGCGGCACCATCATCACGCGCGGCGACAATTACGTGGATTATCTGGTCAAGAAGATCCAGGCTTCCGCATTGTGGAAAAATCCGCAAAAACGTGTTGCCATCGTGATGATGTTTGATGAGGGCAGTGCCACCAGCGGCCTGAATTCCTGCTGCGGCTGGAATGTGGCCAACAGCACGGTCGCCAATCCGCTGAAACAGAATGCCGACGGCACCTGGTCGCCGGATACGACGGTGAATAACTATACCAAGGGCAATCGCGGCCACGGCCAAAGTATTTTCGGCATCCTGACCAACCAGGCCAATGCGCCCAAAGGCGTCTCCGACAGCGACTCCTATAGCCACTTCTCGTTTGTTCGCACATTGCAAAACATGTTCCAGTTGGCGGACCCTGCCAATGATGCCAGCTACATGAATCGTTCCAAATACACGGAAAAATTCATTTCGGCGAACATCCTGAACCTGCCCGAGTATGCCGGCAGCTCGGATACCCATTTTGACTCGGTGCGCCCGATCAATCACGCCTTTGTGATCCCGGCCGCCTACACGCAAAAACAAACGGGCGACGTCTCCACTCCGGCGCAAACCGGCGCGGATGCCAGCCAGCTTAATGTGTGGGCACTCAAGAAATAAAACCTGCGGCCCCGGCATGATGTTGCCGGGGCCATGCATTTTTTGTTGAACTTTTTGGCAGTACGTGTGCGAGGGGTAGCGGCCTTCCGCTGCGCCCCTCGCTGCATTACCGGCAGTATCCAATTATCTTTATCATGCGCGTGAATCCCTGGTATTTTTCCTGCCCCTTGCTGCTGATCCTGGCCGCCTGCGGCGGCGCCCATGATGCGGGTCTGGCGCCCGCCTCCAATACATCGCAAGCGCCTTCGCCGGTCATCGTGGCGCCCGTTAAACTGAGCCTGGCAGCGCAAGTAGGGCAAAAAATGTTTTTCGACCAGAGCCTGTCCGGCTCGGGCAAAATGTCTTGCGCAACTTGCCATGATCCGGCGTTCGCCTACGCTCCGCCGAACAAGCTCGCCGTGCAGTTGGGCGGCCCCAGGCTCGACCAGCCGGGCAACAGGGCAGCACCTTCTTTGCGCTACAAGGACATTACCCCCGCGTATGCCGACCTGCTCGACAACCCCGATGGCGTCAGCGCCCCCGGCCCCGGCGGCGGTTTTACCGCAGACGGCCGCGTAAATACGCTGGCAGAGCAAGCCAAAATTCCCCTGTTGGACCCGGTGGAGATGGCCAATGCCGACGGCGCGGAGGTGGTCGGAAAAATCCAGGCCTCCGGCTATGCAGACCTGTTCCGGCAGGCCTTCGGCCAGGATGCGTTCGCCGATAGCAGCGCCGCGTTCAATAACGCCGCCAGGGCGCTGCAGGCGTTCCAGATGGAAGATGTCAGCTTTCATCCATACAGCAGCAAATTCGACCTGTACGCAGCCAACAAGATAGGCGGCACGCTGACGGCGGCGGAGATGCGCGGCCTGCAAATATTTTCCGATCCGAAGACCGGCAATTGTTCCTCCTGTCACTACCAGGGCGCCGGCTTGAACGGCAGTTCGGCGCTGTTCACCGACTTTTCGTATGAGGCGATAGGCGTGCCGCGCAATGCCGGCCTGCCCCTGAACCAGGACCCGGCCTATTTTGATCTGGGCGTGTGCGGTCCCTTGCGCAACGACCACAAACCAAAATCTCCTACAGCGGCGAACAGTTTTTGCGGCATGTTCAAGACGCCGACCTTGCGCAATGTGGCTACCCGCAGCGCCTTTTTCCACAACGGCGTGATCACTTCGCTGGAGCAGGCGATACAGTTCTACAACACGCGCGACACGATGCCGGAGTTGTGGTATCCGACCGTGGGCGGCACCGCTTTGAAAATCAATGACGCCGGCTTCCCGGCCTACGGCCTGATCAAGGTCCAGTACAAGGGCGGGACGGTACAGAAATACAATGACCTGGCGGCGTTATATCAAGGCAACATCGACCCCCAGCTGCCGCTGGACGGCCGCAAGGCCGGCGCCAAACCGCCGATGACGGACAAAAATATTGCCGACCTGATCTGCTTCCTGGGCACATTGACAGACGGCTATCAACCGGGCCAGACCGTAGCGTCGGGCAAGTGTGCCGACTAGGGCCTGAAGCGATTACTACTATTATTTTTTGAAAATCAAGATTGAACCATGAACCAGCTTAGCATTTCCCTACTTGCCGCCTTGGCCCTGGCGGCGTGCAGCAGCAAGACCGACCTGAACCGCGAAAATATCAGCGCCGGCATGAACGCCTACCTGGCCAAGCGCGGCGACCTGTGCCTGGCCAAGAACGTCTGGCCTATCGATGTCAGTCAAAAAGATGTCGACACCGGCGGCAGGAATGCTATACAGATGCCGGTATTGGAAAAACTGGGGCTGGTGCAATCAGCGGTCGCCACGGTGACGGCAACCGAGGAGGGCGTCAGTGCCGAGATCAAGGTCAGGCGTTATGCGCTGACCGAAGCCGGTAAGAAGTATTACCTGAACAAGGAAATGCGCAGCGTCAAATCGGACGGCGACATCCAGTTGCAGCAAGGCGATTTGTGCGCAGCCAAGCTCAGCCTGGATCAGGTGGTAGGCTGGGAAGAGGCAAAAACCGGCGATGGCGAGAAGATGGTGGCGGTCAGCTATACCTATAAGGTGGACGCCGCGCCGTGGACCGCGGACGCCGACGTCCAAAAGGTATTCCCCATGGTGGACCGGGTAGTGCGCGGCGCGGGCAGCATGCAATTGAAGGAAAGTTTTAAACAGACCGCCGCAGGCTGGGTCGCCGTCGACTTGTGAGTGGAAGCGATGAATACCGTAATCCGTTTTTCCCGCGATCTCAGCACCTGGATCAGCCATCACCTGGACCAGGGCTGCACGCCGGCAACGCTGGTCCAGGTGATGCAAGAGCAGCAGATGGCAGAAGAAGCGGCGCAGGCGATCATGCACGCCTTCGTCAGCGCGCGCCGCGGCGGCGGTCCGGTGCCGGTCGATCAAGTCATCGTCGACGAGCATTCCATCGCCTATCAGTATCAAACGCCGATATTTCGGCCGGGAACGCAAATCGCCACTTCGGACCGCCTGGTACGCGTCGCCGCCAGGGCCGAGCGCCCGATGCTGGCGGTGCTG
>DATHMC010000416.1:0-21784 GCA_035487495.1 Undibacterium sp. | reverse complement strand
ACAGACCGGTCTTTTCGATGGTGCGCTTGAAGCGACGCATAGCGACTTCGAACGGCTCGTTTTCTTTAAGGCGAATTGTGGTCATGTAAGTTCGAACCAATGAAAAATTTAAGGGAAGACCGAGATAATAGCAGAATTTTTAGGACTTTGTAAGGCTCCTGATTATTTTTTATGCACAAGCTGTCTTATTTCCACACGGCGGCCTAAAAAAGACTCTGCGCCCCATACGCTTAGTTGCCCGGCTTCATAGGGAGTATCGGCTTTTTACCCCAAAATCCCGCTAGGAGCCGGCCTTTTATTGCCGGGTACTATGGATAGTATAGTTTTCAGCCAAAATGCAACAAGCCTATAAGGCTTGCCCGGCAGCCATGCCCGAAGCCCAGGCCCACTGAAAATTATACCCCCCCAGCCAGCCAGTGACATCGACTGCCTCGCCAATAAAGTACAAGCCGGGCACGTTGTTAGCCATCATGGTTTGTTGCGACAAGGCACGAGTATCGACGCCGCCGCGCGTGACTTCGGCCTTGCGATAGCCTTCGGAGCCGTTCGGCACCAGTATCCAGCGATTCAGGTTTTCGCCCAGTTGGCGCAAGCGCTTGTCCTGCATGTCCGCGACGCGCGCATCCGGCGCAAAACCGTTTGCCTGCAGCAGGCCGTCCACCAGGCGCGCCGGCAGGTGCTGCGCCAGATGATTGGACAGGTTTTTCTTGATGCCGCCCTTGCCATCGATGAGCTCCTGCGCAACGTCGACCTCGGGCAGCAAATTCACGCGTATCGCCTGCCCCGGTTGCCAGAAACTGGAAATTTGCAGCACAGCCGGGCCGGACAAGCCGCGATGGGTAAACAGCAAATCTTCCCTGAATTGCGCCTTGTTTTTCTTTTCGCCGGTTTCTATGTCCACTTCCAGCGAAATGCCGGACAAGGGCACAAAAGGCTGCCACGCAATCGGATCGAAAGTGAGCGGCACCAGTGCCGGACGCGGCTCTATCAGCTTCAGGTCAAACTGCTTGGCAACCCTATATGAAAAATCCGTTGCGCCGATTTTGGGAATGGATAGCCCGCCGGTGGCGATCACCACGCTGGCCGCGCGTATCTCGCCATCGCCGGTATTGAGCAGGAACCCTTCGCCGTCGTCCGCATGCAGCACGTCCTCGACCTTGCACGGCATGCGCCATGCAACTTTGCCGGCGTCGCATTCGGCCTTGAGCATGTTGATAATATCTTCCGCACTGTTGTCGCAGAATAGCTGCCCTTTATGCTTTTCATGGAAGGCGATCTTGTGACGCTTGACCAGGCTCAGGAAGTCTTGTGGTGTATAGCGCGACAAGGCGCTTTTACAAAAATGCGGATTCTCTGACAGGAAATTATTCGGCCCGGCGTGCAGATTGGTGAAATTGCAACGACCGCCGCCGGAGATGCGGATTTTTTCGGCCAGCTTGCCGGCATGGTCTATCAGCACCACACTCTTGCCGCGCTGTCCGGCAACCGCGGCACACATCATCCCGGCTGCGCCCGCACCGATTATTGCAACGTCAAATTTTTTGCTCATGGCCTGTCACTGTCCTGCATCTGATGAAATCAGGCGTGATTGTAGCCGATTGGGCTGTCAGGCCGAACTGGAACAGCGCGGTGTTTGAATGGCGGGCTGGAAAACGGGTAGCGCCTGGTCGGCGCAACGCACGACGTCGCCTATCACGATCACACTGGGGCTGCCTAGGGCCGACGCAGCGATATCCTGTGCCATGCTGCCCAGCGTGGTAAGCAGTTGCGCCTGGGTCGCCAAGGTCGCCGACTGGATGACCGCAACCGGCGTCGTCGCGGCGAGGCCGCCGGCGATCAAGGCTTGCTGGATGACATGGCAATGCGCAACGCCCATATAGATCACCAGGGTCATGCCGGTTTTCGCCAGCAAGGCCCAATCGGGATGACAGTCTGCACTTTTGCCGTGTCCGGTGACAAACACCGCCCCCTGCGACCAATCCCTATGCGTCAGCGGAATGCCGAGGGAAGCCGGTGCCGCCAGTCCGCTGCTGATGCCGTTGACCACGTCCACCTGTATCCCATGCTCCAGTAAATGCAGGCGCTCTTCGCCGCCGCGGCCAAACACAAAAGGATCGCCGCCTTTCAGGCGCACCACGCAATGCCCGGCCCGCGCCTCGGCCAGCATCAATTTCTCGATGAAAACCTGGGGCGTGGACCGGCAACCGCCGCGCTTGCCGACTTGCACTATCCTGACGTCATCGCGCGCATGTTGCAGCACCTCGGGATTAACCAGATCATCGATCAGAATCACATCCGCCAGCGCTATGACCCGGACCGCTTTCAGCGTCAACAATTCGGGATCGCCCGGCCCTGCCCCTACTAAAAATACCTTGCCTGCCTGTTTCATGTCGGCTCCTCGCTGATTCTCCGCCCACATGTATGCAATTCGTGTTCCATCTCAATTAAGCAAGTATCGGCAAGTGCAAAGCGCGGCGCGTTCTGTTGCGCGGTTGAATACAAAAACCTGCTTGCTTACCGGCATACTGGAAGCGCGACCGCCCTCCCCTACGCGAGCTGCCGCTCGTGCAGCATCTTTGCCACCAGCACACAATGCTCGACCTGCTCGGCAATGCTGGCAGGTATGGGAATGCGGTTATCCAGCACGGCCTGTATCCATTGCGCCGTCACTTTGGCATCTTTTTCATCGGGCGTGTCCGGCAGCTCGCCGATGATAGTTTGGTGCGTATGCACCAAGGTTGTGCATTGCCCCTGGTGAAACCAGTCTATCTGTTGCGCGCGGCCGGTATTGGCGACGGTTTCGCCTTCGGTGCCGCGCATCAGGAAAGCATCGCCCCTGGCATGCGGCGCCACCTCACTAAAATAATGATGCAGCATCGTGAAATACTCTGGATGGGTATAAGAGGTGAGGCGCAATGCCGCGTCCTTGAAGGGTTGCAAGATCTTGACCAGCGTATGCGTGGAATTGCGCACGCCGAGCACCCGCCGCATCGCCAGCAGGCGCGCCATTGCAGGAGACAGTACTTCGATCGCAATGAAGGCAGGCTGACCCGCGCGCATCTGCGCCTCCGCCTCCGGCACTGATTGCGCGAGCGGATGTTGCAAGGCTTCAAATATCTCGGCGGTGGCGACCCTGCCGGCATCGCGCAATACCCCATGCACCAGCACCGGCACGCCACGCCGCGCCAGCAACAGAGCCAGCAAGGGCGTCAGGTTGGCTTTTTTGCGCGCGCCGTTATAGGTGGGGATGACAACCGGCGCGTAAGGGCTGTGCTCCGGCGCCGCCAGCTGCTGCATCTGCGCCTCGGCGGCAGCCATGAATCCGGCGATCTCGTCCACAGACTCGCCCTTGATCCGCATCGCCAGCAGGATGCCGCCCATCTCCAGATCAGATACGCGCCTCTCCAGCATCGCGCCATACAGCAATTGCGCATCTGCGCGCGACATACTGCGCGCGCCATCCTTGCCGCGCCCGATTTCCTTGATGAAACGGGCTGCCGGCAAGGGTTCCCCAGGTTCTTTTATATCAATATTTTCCATCTTGATAGCTTACACCGAAGCGTTACCTTGCGGTTATCCCGCCGTCATGCGGCGACGGGATGGGCTTGGCGGTGGTACAGGAACTCCAGTACCGAAGTCCGGTATTCGGAGTACAGCGGATTTTGCGCCAGTTCCACCCGATCGCGCGGCCGGTCCAGCCTGACCTGCAGGATTTCGCCTATCGTCGCGGCCGGCCCATTGGTCATCATGACGATACGGTCAGACAGCAGCACAGCCTCATCCACATCGTGCGTCACCATTACCACCGTCGAATTGGTCTTGGCGACGATCTTCAGCAACTCGTCCTGCAGGTGTGCACGGGTCAGCGCATCCAGCGCGCCGAAGGGCTCGTCCATCAGCAAGACTTTGGGCTCTATCGACAGTGCGCGCGCGATGCCCACCCTTTGCTTCATGCCGCCGGAGATTTCATTCGGACGCTTGTGCTCTGCATGGGTGAGCCCCACCAGCGCCAAGGCCTGCATGGTGCGCTTCTTTAGCT
Organism: Undibacterium sp.; assembly: GCA_035487495.1. Taxonomy (GTDB): domain Bacteria; phylum Pseudomonadota; class Gammaproteobacteria; order Burkholderiales; family Burkholderiaceae_D; genus Undibacterium. The sequence continues at coordinate 17,745 of DATHMC010000416.1, read as the reverse complement.
TGGTGCCGTTTTCAGACGCGCCGAAGACGCGCTCGACGGCGAGATGCACATTCTCGTAGCAGGTCAGCCACGGCAGCAGCGAGTGGTTCTGGAACACCACGCCGCGTTCCGGCGACGGTCCGGCGATTTCCCGGTGCGCGCACAGCAGCGCGCCGGACGTGGCCCTGGTCAAACCGGCGATCAGGTTCAGCAAGGTCGATTTGCCGCAGCCGGAGTGCCCTATCAGCGTGACGAACTCGCCCTTGCGCACCGTCAGGTTGATATCGCGCAGCGCATGGAAGCTGCCCTTGCGCGTATGAAACACCATCTCTGCCTGACGAATGTCGATGTACCTGGCCTCCGGCGATTTGCTGTCATGATTTTCCATGGTCATTTTTCCTAGTTGCCTACGTCTTCATAAGTAAAAGCACGCGCCAGCGATACTAAAATCTGCTCCAGTATCAGGCCCACCATGCCTATCACGACGATCGCAATGATGATGTGCGGCACATTCAGATTGTTCCACTCGTCCCATACCCAGAAACCTATGCCGACACCACCGGTCAGCATTTCCGCCGCGACGATGACCAGCCAGGCGGTACCTATCGCCAGCCGCACACCGGTCAGCATATACGGCAGCACCGAAGGGAACAGGATGCGCGTCACGATCTTCCACTCGGACAGGTTCAACACACGCGCCACATTCATATAGTCTTGCGGCACCCGTTGCACGCCGATCGCTGTATTGATGATCATCGGCCAGATGGAGCAGATGAAAATGGACCAGATCGCCGCAGGATGGGCCGACTTGAATACCAGCAAACCGATAGGCAGCCAGGCCAAAGGCGAAACCGGTTTCAGCAGGCTGATAATGGGATTGAACATGCCGGACAAAAAACGGAAACGCCCGATCAGGAAGCCCAGCGGGATGCCGACCGCCGCTGCCAGGCCGAAGCCGACCGCAACCCGTTTCAGCGAAGCATAGATATTCCAGCCTATGCCCTGGTCGTTCGGCCCCTTTTGGTAGAAAGGATCGGCGAATACCTTGATCGCCTCCTCCAGCGTCACCATCGGGGACGGGAATGCGGAGTTCTTGAATGCGATGATTTCCCAGATCAGCAATAGCAAGGCGATGCCCATTACGGGCGGCAGCACCGCCAATAAAAAAGGGCGTATTTTGGAACTGGCCCTGGCGGCATCCGATCCCGGCAAAGGCTGACTTTTTTTGCCGGATAGTTGCGCATGATCCGTGTTCGCCGCAACCGGTACGGCCAGTGCGGCTTCAGGTGCTTCCGGCCTGGTGCTATCGACGACAATAGCCGCGCCGGGGTCGCGAATCACTCGGTGGACCATCGTATTCATAAAGCCTCCTTATGCCCTGATCTTGAATGAAGCCGCGTAAGCGGCCGGATTCTTGCCGTCCCACACGGTGCCGTCCATCAGCTTGCTGCTGCGCATCGCGTCCTTCGGCAGATTGACCTTGGCCATGGCCGCCGCATCCTTATAGATGTCGATACGGTTGACGGCCTTGGCCACAGCCAGATAATCCGGATCGGCCTTCAGCAAGCCCCAGCGTTTATGCTGGGTCAGGAACCACATGCCGTCCGATAAATAAGGGAAGTTGACTGCGCCGTCATTGAAGAACTTCATATAGTTGGGATCGTCCCAGGTCTTGCCCAGGCCGTTCTGGTAGCGCCCCAGAATACGCTGGTTGATCACATCGACCGAAGTATTCACATACGACTTGTCGGCGATGGTTTCGGCCATCTTGCTTTTGTTGGACAGGGAAGCGTCGATCCAGCGCCCTGCTTCCAGCACAGCGGCCGTCAATGCGCGCGCCGTGTTCGGGTATTTCTGCACAAACTCGGCGGTGGTGCCCAGCACCTTCTCCGGGTGGTCTTTCCAGATATCCTGCGTGGTCGCGGCGGTGATGCCGATACCGTCTGCGATAGCCCGATGGTTCCATGGCTCGCCAACGCAAAAGCCGTCCATATTGCCGACCCGCATATTCGCGACCATCTGCGGCGGCGGCACGGTGATGACTTTCGCCTCCTTCATAGGATCAATGCCGTGGGCGGCCAGCCAGTAGTACAGCCACATTGCATGCGTGCCGGTCGGGAAGGTTTGCGCAAAGGTATATTCACGCTTGTCGCTCCTCATCAGCTTGGCCAGGCCGGCGCCGTCGACGGCCCCCTTGTCGGCCAGCTTCCTGGACAGGGTGATCGCCTGGCCGTTGTTGTTCAGGGTCATCAACAAGGCCATGTCTTTCTTGTTGCCGCTGACGCCCAGCTGTACGCCGTACAACAGGCCATACAGCACATGCGCCGCATCCAGCTCGCCATTGACCAATTTGTCGCGCACGCTGGCCCACGAGGATTCTTTGGTGGGGACGATCTTGATGCCGTATTTTTTGTCAAAGCCCAGCACCGACGCCATCACCACCGAAGCACAGTCGGTCAGCGGAATAAAACCGACCTTGACTTCTTCCTTCTCCGGCTTGTCGGAACCCGCCGCCCATACGCCGCCCGTTGCCAATCCCATCATTCCAGCCCCTGCCACCAGGCCTGCACTTTGTATAAGAGTACGGCGTTTGAGATTAATCTGATCATCATTACCGCCTACGCTTTCATCGTCAGGATTGGATCCATTGTTCAACATGTCTGCACTCCGGGGAAAATTCACGTCAAGTCGCGACAACGGCTTGACAGGAACACATCAGCAAATAAAAAAGGCACCTCGCCATACTGGAATGCCAGTATGAAAAGACGCCCTTGTCTGAAGCGAACCGGCCGCCGTTAGCCAAATTCACTACGGCGCCGTCGTTGGCACCTGATGCATCTTCAGCAATTGCTGTGCCAGCAGCAAATATCAATTTTCCCCGACTTTTTATCCAGCCACAGCGACCGAATGGTCACTTTAGCAAGCTCTCTCCCCCAAATATCGCACGTTTTTTGCGCAGCGCACCATTTCATCTCACCCGGAATGGCTCATCAGCCCAGCAGGTCTGCCACATCCAGTATTCTTTGCGCGATATCCACCAGCTTCAGGTTCTTCTCCATCGCCAGCTTGCGCAGTTTTTGGTACGCATCATTCTCGGACATGTGATGCCGCTCCATCAGCAGACCCTTGGCTCGCTCTATGGTCTTGCGCTCGGCCAGCCTGGCCTTGGCATCGGATAATTCCGTGCGCAGCTTCTGGTCTGTGTTGAATCTCGCCAATGCCACATCCAGCACGGGCTTGACCCGCTCGGGCTGCAAACCGGCCACCACATAGGCCGACACCCCGGCCTCCATGGCTGCCGCCATGCAGGACGGGTCGCTGTCTTGCGTGAACAAGGCGATAGGGCGCGGTGCATCGCGGGTTGCGATCACCACATGCTCCAGCACATCGCGCGCGTCGGACTCGGCATCGATAATGATCAGGTCGGGCTGCAGTTGCGCCAGCCGCTCCGGCAAATAGAAGTCCCCGGGCAGCGAGGCAATGATGTCATAGCCGGCCTGCAGCAAGCCTATGCGCAACGCGCGCGAGCGCTCCAGCTGCGCCTGCAAGTGCTCGTCCTGCTCGGTTTCTTGCAAGACAACAGTGTTCACCACCACAATACGTAATGCATGCGGTTCATCGGTGCTGCTTTTCTTGTTGTTGCTGTTATTGCCAGTGGGCGTTTGGCTCATTTGAGACTCATTGAATGGGCTTCGGCAAATTAATAATATAATCTCGGTCATAAGCTAACAAGCAAGAATCGCACCTATCGAAAAAAAATGGAGCGTATTGCCTTTCTGCTTCATTCAATTTGATGAAATAACGGTATAGCAATGATAGTTTTAGGTGTTGAATCCTCCTGCGATGAAACCGGCCTGGCCTTATACGATACGGAAGGCGGCCTGCTGGCGCATGCGCTGCACTCGCAGATCGCCATGCACCAGGAGTACGGCGGCGTCGTGCCGGAACTGGCATCGCGCGACCATATACGCCGCGCGATTCCCTTGCTACAGCAGGTATTGGAACAAGCGGCGCTGCCGCGCACCAGCATCGACGCGATTGCCTACACGCAGGGCCCGGGCCTGGCGGGAGCCTTGCTGGTCGGCGCCTCGGTGGCGTGCGGTCTGGGCATGGCGCTGGACAAACCGGTACTGGGCATCCACCATCTGGAAGGGCACCTGCTGTCGCCTTTATTGGCCAGCAAACCGCCAGAGTTCCCTTTCATCGCGCTGCTGGTCTCGGGTGGGCACACGCAATTGATGCGGGTCGACGGCGTGGGCCAGTACACACTATTGGGTGAAACCCTGGATGATGCGGCCGGCGAGGCTTTCGACAAGTCGGCCAAGCTCTTGGGCCTGCCTTACCCCGGCGGCCCGGCGATTTCCCGGCTGGCGGAATTTGGTGACCCCCTCGCCTACAAATTCCCCAGGCCGATGCTGCACTCCAAGGATTTGAACTTTAGCTTCTCCGGCCTCAAAACGGCGGTGCTGACTGTGGTCAAACAGCATACGGCCAATATTTGCGAACAGGACAAGGCGAATATTGCGCGCGGCTTTGTCGATGCCATCGTCGATGTGCTGGTCGCCAAGTGCGTGACAGCAATCAAGGACAGCGGATTGAAACGGCTGGTGATTGCCGGCGGCGTAGGCGCCAACCAGCAATTGCGTGCGGCCTTGAATGCGGCAGCGACAAAAAAACGCTTCCAGGTGTTTTATCCCGAACTGGAATTTTGCACCGACAATGGCGCGATGATTGCATTCGCGGGAGCAATGCGATTGAAGAAGAATCCTGCCGCCGCGACGCATGATTACGCCTTCAATGTGCGCCCGCGCTGGCCTTTGCAAGAACTGCCGGCGGCGTGATTTGCTGAATCAAAACAAGCCTGCAATGCAGGCTTTTTAGATGCAAGACCTCAAACCGCCGCAGCGATAGACCGCTATTTCTTCTTGCCGCCTATGCGGCCTTCCTTGCCGGCGATCAGATTCGCAATGTTCTGCCGATGGCGATAGACCAGCAGGGCGCTCATCACGAAGACCGCCAACATCAGGATGTCGGGGCCAAACAGGAAGCCGTAGTACAAGGGGGCAAAGAATGCGGCAATCAGGGCCGCCAGAGAGGAGTAACGGGTAGCATAGGCAATGATCAGCCAGGTCGCCAAAGTCGCCAGCCCGAGCCACGGGTTCACTCCCAGCAAAACGCCGAGCGCGGTCGCGACTCCCTTGCCGCCGACAAATTTGAAAAACACCGGCCACAAATGCCCCAGGAACACAGCGACGGCGACCAGCGCAACGCCGGTGTCATCCATGCCGAAGCGTTCGCCGTATTTCATCGCCAGCCATACCGCCAGCCACCCCTTGAAACCGTCGCCCAACAACGTGCAAATCGCTGCCGCCTTATTCCCGCTGCGCAGCACGTTGGTAGCGCCGGGGTTTTTGGATCCATAGGTACGCGGATCAGCCAGGCCAAACACCTGGCTGGTCACGACAGCAAATGAAACCGAACCTATCAGATAGGCGATCACGACGGCCAGTATTGTATACATTACGCTCCCGATTCTTTTCTAGTCTTTTATTGGATGGCGCTCAGCATCCGATGCGGCCGGCACCAAGTGCGACAGTATAGGGGAAGGTTTGCGATTTTCAAACGCAGACATGCACGGCATGGAAAAATTACTCTTCCAGCGCGCACTCCACGGGCCTGGCATGCAGCGCGGCCTCCAGGACTGCCGGCTTCACCCCCACCAGATAGCCGCGCCGGCCGCCGTTGATATAAATTTTTTCCAGTTCCAATATGCTCTGCTCTACATACACGGGCATGGCTTTTTTAGTACCGAACGGCGAAGTGCCTCCTATCAGGTAGCCGGAGTGTCGCTGCGCGACCTCCGGCTTGCACGGCTCCACCGATTTGCATCCTATCTGGCGCGCCAGGTTTTTGGTCGACACCTTGCGGTCGCCGTGCATCAGTACGATCAGCGGCTTGGCCGCCTCGTCCTGCATGACCAGGGTTTTAACCACATGATGTTCGTCCACGCCGAGCTCACGGGCCGATACCGAAGTGCCGCCGTGCTCTTCATAGTCATACGGATGTTCAGAAAACTCTATGCCTTGCTTGCGCAGGAACTGGGTCGCCTGCGTCTCTGAAACGTGCTCTTTTTTTGCCACGATGGACTCTCGCCGGGTAATTCATGATGAAGAATGAAAGTATAGCCAATATCGGCTCAGTTTTATTCCATTCGGGGAATTGGCCGCATCGAATACCGCGGCTTGGCGCAAGCGCATATTATCCAGGGACGCAGTCAATCCGGCGCAATCAAAGCTTGGCCAACATCAGCAGATATCCGCGAGCCACTTCGCGCTGCAGCACAAACCCGCATTTCTCATACAGGATGCGCGCCTGGTTTTGCGGATGCACGGTCAGGGCCACTGCAGGAAATTTTCCGCGCAAGGAATCCAGTTGATGCATCATCAGGACGGTTCCCAGGCCCTTGCGCTGGTAATCAGGGAACAGGGCTATGCCCAGTTGCGGCGTTTCATCATTGACATAGCCCAGCCCTGTCTTCAATAAACGCGACCAGCAGCCCCCCATGATGATCTCGCCGTCTGCGGCGAGTACACCGATATCGGTGGGCTGCCCCCAATCCGCCGCATAGATGGCAACAGCAGGAAGATCCAGCACTTCGCGCGGACGCAAACCCGCCGGCGGCGGGTCCCATAAAGAAACATGCAGAATATTCCAGAGCACCTGCTGGTGCCGTTTTTCAACAGAAATCAATTCCATTCGCACTCCAATCCCGATCCATATGTCAGCCGGATATGTTGGCCAGCGAGGCTTTCCATGGAACTTGCGGGGTAGCCGGTGTCGCTTGAGCCATCGACCTCCTCATGTGCACGCTTTATGGCTTTATTCACAAGAACAGATCAAAAAATTTCAACCGGAACATCAGGCGAGGCGTTCTGCCGAATTGAGAATGTGTTGACTGGCATCGCCGCAAGACCTCTGCTTTGCGCCTTTGAGGTCTCCGTCATCGCCATTACATTGGTAATAATTACTTACAATTCCTACATACGTGAAACATGATTTGAAACGTCGGTTTTCAAATAAATTTCCGGGATTGAAAATAAATTTTTAAATAAAAATACTTTGCAGTATCAAATTACTCACTGAATGCGCCTGAAAAACTGTTGCCTGCAGAGCGAAGACGCAGCGCCAGACATAAAATATTGGCAGATATTGAATGATAAATGAACAACATCAATCGGGCTAGCTCAGATCAATTGATATTCATTTTTCGAATAACAATATGTAATTTCTTTATGTCAATAAATAAATAGAAAATATTGCATGAAGCCAAAATTTCATTGCATAAATTTTGCAATGTCAAATATTTCTAAACATTCTATTTAATTTATTCAATTTTCATTTTTCCGTATCTAGTCAGCAACAAGATGTAACACCAACGTAACTTATCGTTACATAATGCTGAGTCTCTTTACATATTGGCAGCACTCTTGAGCAATTAATTTTCAATAAAAATTGCCTGCAAGCGAACAATTTGTCCGAGAACAGTGGTTTAAGCAATGTCACTAGCGTGCAAGGTTGCGGGGCACAAATCAAGAAGGCCCGATACCCCCCGCTATTTAATCCTCACCCAATAACCATCAGGGAGTAAGTTGATGATTTTCCAGGAAAAAGTAGGCGTTCAATCAGTTCGTCTAGCATTAAGTATATTGGCAGGTTCCGCGTTATTCGCAGGAAGCGTGCACGCGCAGGAAGTAAGCGCACCGGCAGAGAAGGCGCAGCGCGTTGAAATCACGGGTTCCAACATCAAGCGTACGGATAAAGAGGGCACCTCCCCTATCCAAACGATAACGGCCAAAGAAATTCGCGAGAGCGGCGCCGCCTCGGTGGCCGACTTGCTGAAAAAAATACCGGCACTGGGCAGCGGCAACGCGCTCGATAGCCTTGACGGAGGCTTCTCCCGGGGTGTAGCGACCGCTTCCCTGCGCGGCCTGGGTTCTTCGTCCACATTGATCTTGCTGAACGGCCGCCGCATGTCGCCAGCAGCCTACGCCAATCCGAACAACGGCCAGTCCACGCTGTACGATCTGAATTCGATCCCGTTATCCGCGCTGGAACGTATTGACATCTTCAAGGATGGCGCTTCCGCCGTGTACGGCTCCGACGCGATCGCCGGTGTAATCAACTTCATCACCAAGCAAGACTACCAGGGCCTGGAAGTCTCCGGCTCCGGCAGCGCTAACGGCGACAGCAAGTTTGGCCGCCAAAAAGCCAACATCTTTGCCGGCGTCGGCAATTTCGCCAACGACGGCTACAACGTCTTCGGCACGATCGACTACTCGCACCGCGACCGTACCGCGCTGCAAGATGCGCGCGGCTGGGAAAGGGCGCAGTACCAGGACATCAATGCCCTGCTGGGACCTTACTACAGTGCGATCACTTCCAGCCCTATCTTCTTTAAAGAAAGAACTCCAGGCACAGCGTCCTTCTACACCAGTGGCGCCTACCCTAACCCCAACATCGTCAACAAGCTCAATTGCGATCCATCGCAGCAATTGGTCGGCGGTCCGCAATATAACTTCACCGCAAGTAACTACCTGACTGGCCGTACCTTCTGTAACTACAACGGCAACCAGTTCCTGGAAGCGCAAGGCGCCGCCCAGGATGTCAGCCTGCTGACACGCGGCCAGCTTCGTCTGGGCGGCGACACAACCGCATTTGCGGAGTTCGCTTACACCCAGTCCGAGCGCAAATACACCGGCGTTTCGCGCACCATCGACGGTCGCAGTGCTACAACGGCGTTTCCTGAGTTCGGCGCCGGCAATCCATTCCAGGCGATCCTGCCGGTTGGCCATCCGGACAATCCGTTCCCTGGCGCACGTGCTGCGATCCTGTACCGCTTTGAAAACATCCCGGGCGGCTCCAAGAACGTCAACGATGCGACCCGCGCGCTGGCTGGCGTGAAGGGCAGCAACTTCAACTGGGATTGGGAAAGTGCCATTTTGTTCAATCGCGTGAAACGCGAAGAAACATACTACGGCTTCATCCAACTGGATGCGGTGCAAAAACTGATCACGCAGAACAGGACCATCGCTCAAGTAGCGGCCGATCCTAGCATCAGCCGTCCTCTGGTCAACAACAACTCGGCCGAGATCACCCAGTGGGATGCCAAAGCCAGCACGGAACTTGGTAAACTGGGCGGCGGCGCCATCGGCTTTGCGACCGGTATCGAGCTGCGCAAGGAAAAAATGCAGTTGACGCCTGATCCTGCCACTTCAAGCGGCAACGTCCTGGGTCTGGTCAATCAATTCGTGAATGGCGAACGCAATGTCAGCTCCGCCTTCGTGGAACTGCGCACACCGTTTGCAAAAACCTTTGAAATGGAATTTGCCGGCCGTTACGACAAATATCCAAACATCAAGGGTTCGTTCACACCTAAGGTCGGTGCAAAATGGACTCCATCTGACACCTTCGCACTGCGCGGTACTTATTCAGAGGGCTTCCGTGCTCCGGCGTTGAATCAGGTGACCAAGGGCGGTACACAGTACTTCCTGAACGGCATCTCCGATCCTATCCGTTGCCCGAACGGCGTGACTGCGGCTCCTGGCGCTGACCAGCTGGATTGCTCGAAGAGCATCTCCGGTGTCGCCGGCTCCAGCCCAAATCTGAAGCCAGAAACCTCGAAGAGCATGACCTTCGGCATGATCCTGTCGCCGACCAAGGACTTCGACGTCGCGATCGACGTGTACAAGATCAGGAAAGAAAGCGAAGTGGCCTTGCTGGATTCCGGCACGGTGCTGAACAATCCATCCAAATTCCCTGGCTTGATCCTGCGTGATCAAAACCAGGCGAACTGGCTGAAAGATGCAAACGGCAACGTCATCCCTGATTCCGGTCCTTTGTTCTCCATCTTCACTCCGTATGTGAATCAAGGCAGCACAGAGACCACCGGTATCGATTTCGACGCGACCATGCGCAATTCTTTGGGCGCCATGGGCAACCTGTCGACCAAGCTGAACCTGAACTACATCATGTCGTACAGGAGCGCGGCGAATCCAGGCGATACGGAATTCAACGTGGTCGGCACTGTCATAGGTCTGTCGAACTTCACATTGCCTAACAACCCAATGCCGCGCATCAAGGCATCCCTGAGCTCCACCTGGACCACAGGCCCGCACGCAACGACCGCTACCATGAATTTCGTGGATGCAGTTTCCCTGCTGCGTCGTTATGACGGTACAGTACAGTATGCGGTTCCTTACTGCCAATACGGTACAGGCCAGCCATCCTCAGCTTACTCGCTGGGCGGCTTGCCCAAGTACAGCAACTACTATCCAGATTGCAAAATCCCAAGCTGGACTACCGTGGATGCGAACTACACCTACACCGGCATCAAGAACCTGACTTTGTCATTGAACATCCAAAATCTGTTTGATGCCAAAGCGCCGTACGATCCGCTTGCAACGACCGCTGGCTACAACCAGACTTTGCATAACCCTATGGGTCGTTACTTCACGGTTTCCGGTAACTACAAGTTCTGGTAATCAGGAAGTCAACACCTGGCTTGTTACCGCCCCGGCGGTAACAAGCTATAAGCAAAAACGCCTCGGTCCCCCGAGGCGTTTTTTTTAAGCCGGCATGATTGCAAACCTGCGTTTTTCTCTACGGCTAAGTCCCGCGAGGGTGATGCTCCGCATGCAATTTCTTCAGGCGCTCGCGCGCCACATGCGTATAGATCTGGGTAGTCGAGATGTCTGCGTGGCCCAATAGCAATTGCACCACGCGCAAATCGGCGCCGTGATTCAGCAAATGGGTGGCGAACGCATGGCGCAAGGTATGCGGCGACAACGGCACATGCACGCCCGCCTGCTGCGCATATTTTTTGATCAAGATCCAAAACATTTGCCGCGTCATTGCGGCGCCGCGCGCGGTAACGAACAAGGCATCGTCGACCTGGCCGTTCAGGATAGCCGGCCGGCCCTCTTTCAAATAACGCTCCATCCACATCCTGGCGATCTCGCCAAAAGGCACCAGCCTGGTCTTGTTGCCCTTGCCGGTAATGCGGATGACGCCTTCATTCAATCCCACCTCCACCGAGCGCAGCGACACCAGTTCGCTGACCCGCAAGCCGCAGGCATACAGCACCTCCAGCATGGTGCGGTCGCGCAGGCCGTGCGGCGTATTTTCATCCGGCGCCTGCAGCAAGGCCTCCACCTGTTGCTCGCTCAGGGTTTTCGGCAGGCGGCTGGGCTGCCTAGCCGATTTCAGTTTGCTGCAGGGGTTGACGCCGATCAGGTTTTGCCGAAACGCCATCTGGTAAAAGCGTTTCAGCACACTGAGCCTGCGATTGGCCGATGTGGCTTTGGAAGTTCCATGCTTTTCCGCGACATAGGCCAGGATATCGGCCTCTTCCACCTGATACAGATGCCTGCCCTGCTTGCCAAACAGGTATTCGGCAAACAGCCGTGTATCGCGCCGGTACGCTTCCAGCGTATTCCTGGACAAGCCGTCCTCCAGCCACAGGCTGTCGCAAAACTGGTCTATCTGAGACTGTATCTGCGGCGTCAGCACCGGCGCGGGCTCGGAAGCGACAGCAGAGGCGGTTCTGAGCATTATTTTTCTTTCTTTGGTGCAATGCCGACAGAATAATTGCTGACGCCCTCGTGCTCCAGCAGCCAAAGCTTGACCCCGATATGGAAACTGGTTTCGTCATCGGTATGGCCAAAGCCCCCAAGGCCGCCGGCTGCCGTCACCCTATGGCAGGGGATGACCAGCGGGTACCAATTGGCCCCGCAAGCCTGGCCGACGGCGCGGGGAGCCGACCGGATATGTTTGGCGATCTGGCCATAGGTCCACACTTCGCCGCGTGGAATAGAGGCGATCACATCCCACACCTTGCGCTGGAAGTCGGTGCCCACTTTTTGCAGCGGCAGTTTAAAGCGAAAATCCGGCTGGCGCAGGTATTTTTCTATCTGCTTCTGCGCTTTTTCCGCCAGCTTGTTGGTCGCATCTTTTTCCGCAAATCGGTGCGGCAGGTAAACCAGCTCGCTGATCACCTGGTCTTGCGTGCGTATGCCGACTGCGCCGAAAGGCGCTGCAACCACGGCAGAAAAAAGTTCGGATTCTTTGCTTAACATCATGTCGCTACCATACCATGACAAATTCCAGGACATACAAGAAGAGATGCCGGGTCCAAAGAAAAAAGGCGCATCAAGCGATGCGCCTTTAAAACTTCTTTCGCGTTTCGTGCTGTTTAGCGAGAGTCTCGCCCAGCTTGTATTAAAACGCGCGTCTCCTCAGTGTCCTCGGTATCAATACCGTTTTTATGCACTACCGCCTTGTAAATTCAACCATACTGCAAAATTCTTATCTGTCGAGAATATAGCATGCAAAGCGACGCGGTTCAAAGAAAAACGCACAAAAAAGGCGCGCTGTTGCATATATGTATAAATCAATTGCCCAAGCAAAAAAATGTCGCTAATGAAGGAAATTTATGCCAAAACAAATACAAATTCATCGTTTTATATTTTGCAAACATTGAAAAATCCGCATTTAACATTTGCAAATACGGATTTTTCCAATAGTTTATTTGAAAACCAAGTTAGGCAACCATAGGCTTATCTGTGGGATATAGGTGATCAGCACCAGGAAGGCCAGCATGGTCGCCAGCCACGGCAGCACGGCGATGGTCAGCTCTGTAATCCCCATTTTGGTGATTCCTGAAGCCACGTACAAGTTCAAGCCAACCGGCGGATGGCACATGCCGACCTCCATATTCACCACCATGATGATGCCGAAATGCACCGGGTGTATGCCCAGCTTCATCGCGACCGGGAACAGGATAGGCGCCATGATCAGCACGATCGAGGAAGGCTCCATCACATTGCCGGCCAACAGCAGCAGGATGTTAACCACCAACAGGAAGCTGACCATGCCGAAGCCTTTGTCCATGATCCACGCAGCCATTTCCTGCGGGATATTTTCACTGGTCATCAGGAAAGAAAACAAAACCGCATTGGTGATGATATACAACAGCATCGCCGACATGGCCGCGGAATCCAGCAAGACCTTGGGCACCTTGTTCAGCCCCATGTCCTTGTAGACAAACACGGCGATGATAAAGGCGTATACGGCAGAGACCGCCGCCGCTTCGGTCGGCGTGAACATGCCGGTATAGATGCCGCCCATCACGATCACGATCAGCAGCAAACCCCATGCACTCTTGCGGAAGGCGATAAAGCGCTCCTTCCAGCTGGCCTTGGGCATGCGCGGATAATTATGCTTGCGTGCCAGAAACCAGGTGGTCATGCCCAGGCAAAAGGCCAGCAGCAAGCCGGGCACCACGCCGGCCATGAACAATTGCCCCACCGAGGTATTGGTGGACACCGAATACATCACCATCACGATGGAGGGCGGAATCAGGATGCCCAGCGCCCCGGACGTGGTAATCACACCAGCCCCGAAACCTTTGGGATAGCCCTGCCTGACCATCGCCGGCAAAATAATCGAACCGATCGCCACCACGGTAGCCGGTGAAGAACCGGATACCGCTGCGAACAAGGCGCAGGCCATCACGCCCGCCAGCGCCAGGCCGCCATGCCAGTGGCCGACCATGGACGTCGCAAAATTGATCATGCGCCGCGCCACCCCGCCATGGGTCAGGAAATTCCCGGCCAGGATAAAGAAAGGGATCGCCATGATCTCAAACTTCTCTATGCCGGTGAACAGCTTCAGGGCCACCGATTCGATAGGCACCGTCGTCATCGTGAACAGGAAAGTCAATACCGTCAGGCCAAGCGAAATCGAAATCGGCATGCCGGTCAGCATCAGGAGCAGCAGCAATACAAAGATGATGGCGGCGTTCATGCTTTCACCTCGCCTTCCAGACCTTCTACGTGGGAATGGTCATGCCTGGGCAACTCGCCTGTTCGAATAAAGGTCCAGGCTACTTGCAGGAAACGGAAAGACATCAGATAAGAGCCCAGCGGCACCGCCAGGTAAACAATCCACATCGGCACTTCCATATCCGCCGAGGTTTGATCGGTATGCGCCATACCCCAGACAAATTTAGCGCCCAAAGTGCCGACGACTACAGTAAACAATGCTCCAGCCAGTAGGCCGAACACGATGAATTTATTTTTCCACGGCGTGTTGAGCTTGTTGACCAGCACGTCGACGCCGACATGGATGCCGGTACGCACGCCATAGGCCGCACCGAACTTTGCCATCCAGACGAACATGTAGATGGTAAGTTCCTGCGCCCAGCTGGTGTTGATTCTAATCAGTTCATCCTGTAGCCAGGGAATAGGAAGGCCGGCGGCATAGCGGTGCAATACCGCGATAAAAGTAACGAGGGTCGCGGCCCCCATGAGAAAGGCGATCAGCCATTCTTCTAGACGATCAAGAAATTTCATAGTTTCCTGCTGGAGATTTAAAGAAGCGACGGCGCTATCAGGCCACGGACTGCCTAACGGAATCCGTATTCAATCACCCGCGATGCGGGCACACCGACAGCGCGTGAGCTAACGCAATATCGGGCGCCGCTCCCTGCAATCGCGCAGGGGTGGCGCCCGATCCCGCATTATTTGCCGCCGGCTGTGGACAGTTTGCGGATCGAGGCGATCAAATCCTTGCCGATGCGGCCTTCCATCTCGGTTTGCACCGGCAGCAGGGCTTTGCGCCATTCTGCTTTTTCTTGCGGGGTCAGTTCATAGATCGTGGTTTTGCCGGATTTGCGTATCGCATCCATTGCGCGGCCATTCTCCTGGTCTGCAATCGCATTGGCATAGGTCGTTGCGCCTTTCATCGCCGCTTCCAGCTGGGTGCGAATATCGGCAGGCAAGCCGTCCCAGAACTTCTTGTTCACGATGACCGCATACCCCAGGTAGCCGTGATTGGATACGGTCAGGTGCTTTTGCACTTCATGCATCTTTTGCGTATACATATTGGAAGGCGGATTTTCCGTGCCGTCCACCACGCCGGTCTGCAAGGCCTGGTATACCTCGGAGAAGGCCAATACCTGCGGGTTCGCTCCCAGTGCGCGCATCTGCGCGTCCAGTACCTTGGAAGACTGGATACGCATTTTCAGGCCTTTGAAATCGGCGGGCGTATGCAAAGGCTTGTTGGCCGACATGATCTTGAAGCCGTTATCCCAGAATGCCAGGCCGGTAATACCCTTGGGCTCCAGCTTTTGCATCAGGCTCTTGCCTATCGGACCTTCCGTCACCTGGTACAGCACGTCCTTGAAAGGGAAGATATACGGCAGGTCGAAAACTTCAAATTCTTTCACGCCCAGAGGGCCGAATTTTGCCAATGAAGGGGCCAGCATCTGGACTGCGCCCAATTGCAAGGCTTCCATCTCTTCCTTGTCTTTGTACAGGGTGCTGTTTGGGTAAACCTCCACCTTGACCCTGCCCTTGGTGTTTTTCTCGGCTAGCTCCTTGAAACGTTCGGCGGCCTTGCCTTTAGGCGTATCGCTGGCAACCACATGGCTGAATTTGATGATGATCGGCGCTTGTGCAAAAGCAGCGCCGCTGACCAGCGAAGCGGCGACGAGGGAAAACAAGAGGGACTTGAGCTTCATTGAATATCTCCGGATAATTTTCATGGATACAACTTTTTTTGTGCTCCGATTATTCCTCGGCAATAACTTCCTTGCAACTGTGGATAACCACAATTCCGCGCTTATATTAAAGACTGGCGGATTACGTCAGGGCGTGTCGACACACAATTTGGGGGTGCGAATGGGTCTAAAACATTGCAGGGCTAGGCACGGGACGCGCCGCTTGGTTGACCCAAGCCAGCGGCCCGTAACAACGCCCTGCGGTGTTTTAGACCCGTTCCCTCCGGGTTCAACCCAAAACGCGCGCTGGACTGCATTGCACTCCTTGTTAAGGCACCAGCCTTAACTGCGTCGCACGCCTTGCCAGCCCGCGTTTTGGGTTGAACGCATCCCCCAAATTGTGTGTCGACACGCCCTAGGCTACACTGTGGGGATGAGCAATTTTTCCAAAATCCTGAGCTGGCAGGGACAGAAGTGGCGCTGGCTGATCCCCATCCTGCTCGTCTTGCTATTTCTGGCGACGCTGATCTGGCTCCCGTGGCAAGCACAGCGAATGGAAGCCACAGACCGCCAGGAGCAATTGATCGCCGATACCCTGTGGGTAGAACAGGCGATACAGTTCCAGCTCAACCGCAATGAAGAAATCCTGCGCCTGATCGGCGCCGAAATCGGCAATGCCCACTTGTCGCCGCATGCGGTGCTGGAGCGTTTCAGGGCGCTGATGAAGAGCAACCATGAAATCCAGCGCATCGTCTGGTTCGACGACAACGACCTGATGCTGGTGTCGACGTCGGATGCACCGCTGCCGCCCAAAGCCACGCTGATCCCGCCGCGCGGCCAGTCCCAACTGGCGCACGGCAAGACCCAATGCCTGCCGCCGTCCCTGGAAAGCAGCGGCAAGAGCGCCTACCTGCTAAATTGCCACATCCCGCTGGTCAGGGATGGCCAGCGCCTGGGCAGCATCGTCATCAGCTACCGGCTGGCCGGCATCCTGGATGAAATGGTGCCCTGGTGGTTTGCGCAGGATAACCAGATTTCGCTGATCGACGCCGATGATAAAGTCTATGCCGACCGCTCGGCGGGCGGCTCCGGAAAAAACGTCTACACCCACATTCGCGCGCTGGACCTGCCCGGAGCCCAGCTATCGCTCCGCACCAACAGCAACAAGAAAGAACCCAAGCTGCTGGCCAACCTGCTGGTGCTGTCCGTTATCCTGTTGTCCATAGGCTTGATCTGGAGCCTGGCCGCGCTATGGCGCGATATCAACCGCCGCCTGGCCGCGGAGGGTGCGCTGCGCCAGCAAGTGGCATTTCGCACCGCCATGGAAAACTCGCTGGTGACCGGCTTGCGCGCACGCGATATGGAGGGAAGGCTGACCTACGTCAACCCGGCTTTTTGCAAGATGATAGAGCATCCGGCGGAACAAATCGTCGGCAGACTGCCGCCCATGCCGTATTGGGCGCCGGAAGCGATCGCGGAATACCAGCAGCGCTTTACGCAACTGCTGGCGGGGACGGTTCCCTCGGAAGGTTTTGAAACCATCTACCAGCGCGCCGACGGCGAACGCTTCCCGGTGCTGATTTATGAGTCTCCGCTGGTCAATGAAAACGGCGTGCAGACCGGCTGGATGAGTTCCATCCTCGACATCTCCGAACTGAAGCGGGCACAGGAACTCAGCCGCCAGCAAGAAGAAAAGTTGCACGCCAGCGCCCGCCTGGCGACCATGGGCGAGATTGCCTCCATGCTGGCGCATGAGCTGAACCAGCCGCTGGCAGCGATCTCCAGCTACACCACGGGCGCGGTCAACCTGATCCGGGCAGACAATAGCGACAAGGAATTACTACTGCAAGCGCTGGCCAAAGCCAATGCGCAGGCACAACGCGCGGGCCAGATCATACGCAGCGTGCATGAATTCGTTAAGAAGCGGGAACCCAGCCGCGAACCGGTCAGCATCGCCTCTGTGATTGACGAGGCAATGCCCTTGATAGACCTGCAGGCGCAGCCGTTTTACGTGGCGATACATCTCAGCATAGCGGCCAATTTGCCGACCGTGCTGGCGGACAGGGTATTGCTGGAACAGGTGCTGCTCAACCTTGCCAGGAACGCAATCGAGGCCATGCAGGGCAACTCGCCGGCCCGCCGCCTGCTGCAAATCGTCGCGGAAATGGCAGAGGTAACCACAACGGACCAGCAACCGGCGGCGCATT
>DATHMC010000415.1:0-12650 GCA_035487495.1 Undibacterium sp. | reverse complement strand
GACGGCAAGATCGCCAACCTGATGTGCTATGAAGACCTGATCGCGGAAAATTCCGATGATTTCGCCTGGCCGCTATTTGATGAAAACTCGGCGTCCAGCCTGTGCTATACCTCCGGCACGACCGGCAATCCCAAGGGCGCGCTGTACTCGCACCGTTCTACCGTGCTGCATTCATACGCATCGGCCATGCCGGATAGTTTGAATGTATCGGCCAGGGATTGCGTGCTGCCCGTGGTTCCGATGTTCCACGTCAATGCCTGGGGCCTGCCTTATTCGGTGCCGATGACGGGCGCCAAGCTGGTATTTCCCGGCCCCGCGCTGGATGGTAAATCGCTGTACGAGCTGTTCGAGCAGGAACAGGTCACTTTTTCTGCCGGCGTACCTACTGTCTGGCTGGGCTTGCTGACCTATGCCGCACAAAATAATCTGAAATTCTCCAGCTTCAAACGCACCGTGATCGGCGGCTCAGCCTGTCCGCCAGCGATGATGAAGACCTTGCGCCATACCTACGGCGTGGAAGTGGTGCATGCCTGGGGCATGACCGAGATGTCGCCGCTGGGCACCACCGGCACGCTGCAGACCAAGCACCTGGCTTTGCCGGAAGAGCAGAAGCAGGCAGTCCTGGAAAAGCAGGGGCACGCGGTTTACGGTGTCGACATGAAAATCGTCGACGACGCCGGCACCGAGCTGCCGTGGGATGGAAAGACCTACGGTAACCTGCTGGTCAAGGGCCCTTGGGTAGTGAGCAGCTATTTCAAAAATGAAGGCGGCGACGTATTGCAGGATGGCTGGTTCCCGACCGGCGACGTCGCCACGATAGATGCTGACGGCTACCTGCAGATTACCGACAGGAGCAAGGACGTCATCAAATCCGGCGGCGAGTGGATAGGCACCATTGATCTTGAAAACGTCGCTATGGGGCATCCTGCAGTGCTGCAGGCAGCTTGCATAGGCGTGTTCCATCCTAAGTGGGACGAGAGGCCTTTGCTGCTGGTCGTGAAGAAGCCGGGCGTGGAAGTGGAAAAGCAGGAGCTGCTTAAGTTTTACGAAGGAAAGATAGCAAAATGGTGGACCCCGGACGATGTCGTCTTCATCGATGCACTGCCTCTGGGAGCAACTGGCAAGATACTAAAAAACAAGCTGAGAGAACAATTCAAAGAGTATAAATTACCGACAGCATAACTCTCAGAGGGAAGCAGTACAGCTTTAAACGTTAGGTGTTTCAAAGCAATAAAAATAGTTGTTCCAGCATAGCTTGCGCCGGACCGGTTATTAATAAAATAAATCCCATCAATGAGGAATTGGAGTGAGACAAATGAAATTTCAATTACGTGCACCAGTTGTAGCAATTGCTTTTGCCTTGGCAGCCCCGGTTGTTATGGCCGACACGATCAAGATTGCCTATATAGACCCGCTGTCAGGGGCGTTTGCACCGGTAGGTCAGAACATTCTGAATTCATTTCAATACGTTGCGGATGAAGCGAATGCGAAGGGCTGGGCTGGTCCGCACAAGTTTGAAATTGTGGGCTTCGATAACAAAGGTAGCCCGCAGGAATCACTCAGCGTATTGAAGACCGTTATCGATAAAGGCTTTCGTTATATCACCCAGGGCAACGGTTCCGGGGTGGGCCTGGCCTTGCTGGATGCGGTCAACAAATATAATGAACGTAATCCGGGCAAGGAAATCGTCTACCTGAATCATGCCGCAGTCGATCCTGACATGACCAACAGCAAATGCAGCTTCTGGCAGTTCCGCTTTGACGCCAATTCCGATATGAAGATGGAAGCCCTGACCACGTATATGGCGCAGGACAAGAACATCAAGAAGGTTTATATCATCGGCCAAAACTATTCTTTCGGCCATCAGGTGACACGCGCAGCCAAGGAATACCTGGCGCGCAAGCGTCCTGACGTGCAGATCGTCGGCGATGATCTGCATCCTATCGGGCAGGTGAAGGATTTCTCCCCGTATATTGCCAAAATCAAGGCTTCCGGCGCAGATACCGTCATCACGGGCAATTGGGGGGCGGATCTGGCCTTGCTGATCAAGGCGGCGAAAGATGCCGACCTGAAGGCGAATTTCTACACCTACTACGCTTCAACGACGGGCGTGCCGACTGCGATGGGGGCGGCCGGCGTGGACAGGGTCAAGTATGTCGGCTACTGGAATACCAACAACGAGACCTTCTCCGGCAAAGATATTGTTGAAGGCTTCAAGGCCAAATATAAAGACGATTACTATTCGATGGCGACCTATACCATCATCGCTGCGATGTCGCAGGCGGTCAAGCAAGCCAAGTCCATCGAGCCAAAGGATGTGGCGTTTGCACTGGAGGGCGCGAAGATCAAGAGCCTGAACGGCGAAGATGTCATGCGCAAACTGGATCACCAGATTCAGCAGCCTTTGTATATCGCCACTTGGGTAAAAACCAATGGCAAGGATGTGAAATTTGATCAGGAAAATACTGGCCTGGGATGGAAGACCAATCAAAAGATCGATGCCTTCATCGCTACCCAGCCTTCTTCCTGCCAGATGAAACGCCCTAGCTAACAAGCCCTACACGAGAGAGCCGTACTTTATGTGCGCTCTCTTTTTTTGTACTTAAAAATAGTACGATCGTTCAAGAATTTTAATAAGGATCTCGCTGTGGAATTCACACTGATCACTTTGCTGAATGGAGTTAGCTACGGCCTGCTGTTGTTTATGCTTTCGTCGGGACTAACGCTGATTTTCAGCATGATGGGCGTACTTAATTTTGCCCATGCAAGTTTTTACATGCTAGGCGCGTACTTTGCCTATGCCGTCAGTGTCAAGATCGGTTTCTGGCCTGCGCTGTTTATTTCACCGATGCTGGTAGGTTTGTTTGGCGCCCTGGTAGAGCGCTACGGCCTGCGCTCTGTGCACAAATACGGGCACATCCCGGAATTGCTGTTTACCTTTGGCTTGTCCTTCGTGATTGTCGAGTTGGTGCAACTGATCTGGGGGCGCTCCACCGTGCCTTATCCTATTCCTGCGCAACTGGATGGGCCTTTGTTTACCTTGTATACAACGACTTTTCCTATGTATCGCGGCTTCATGATGCTGGTGGCGTTGCTGATGCTGGTTTCCATCTATTTATTGCTGACCCGGACCAGGATAGGCCTGGTGATACAGGCGGCGCTTACCCATCCGGATACGGTAGAGGCGTTGGGGCACAATGTGCCGCGCGTCTTCATGCTGGTGTTTGGCGGCGGTTGTGCACTGGCCGGCCTGGCCGGCGTGGTAGGCGGCAATGCCTTCGTTACTGAGCCGGGTATGGCGGCAACGCTCGGCAGCATTATTTTTGTGGTGGTGGTGGTGGGTGGTATGGGTTCCCTGGCCGGGGCCTTCATTGCGTCGATACTGATCGGGGTGGTGCAAACCTATGCGGTGGCGCTGGACTATTCCTTCGCTACTTTGCTGGCCAAAATCGGCACGCAAATTACTGCGGCTACGCCGGGATACCCATTGCTGAGCCTGACGATCGCGCAAACTGCGCCCATCTTGCCTTACCTGCTGCTGGTTCTTATCCTCATCTTCCGGCCAAAAGGTTTGCTGGGTACACGCGAAGGATAACAATGACAACTACTCTTAAATACAAACCTCTCAATCTCACGCGCTGGATCATCTGGAGCGCCTTCGCGATAGTGCTGATCGTTGCACCGCTGGTATTCAATAAAGGCGGATCCTTGTCCCTGCTGTCCCAGATGGGCACGCTGATGATTTTCGGCCTCTCCTACAACATGCTATTGGGGCAGGGCGGCATGCTGTCTTTCGGCCATGCAGTGTATTCAGGCCTGGGCGCATTCTTTGCGATCCATACAATGAACCTGGTGACCAATGGCGCCTTCTATTTTCCTATTACGCTGATTCCTTTGGTCGGCGGTGTGGCGGGGATGCTGTTCGGCGTGCTGTTCGGCTATGTCACCACAAAAAAATCCGGCACGACTTTTTCCATGATTACCCTGGGTATCGTGGAGCTGGTATTTGCCTGTTCGCTGATGTTTCCCACCTTTTTTGGAGGGGAAGGCGGCATTTCAACCAACCGCGTGATTGGTCAGTCTTTCCTGGGAATTACGTATGGACCGCAAATCCAGGTGTACTACCTGATTGCCCTGTGGCTGTTCGTCAGCACCATAGGCATGTACGCCTTCACGCAAACTCCGCTGGGCCGCCTCGCAAATGCCGTCAGGGATAATCCTGAGCGGGTTGAATTTGTCGGGTACGACACGCAATGGGTGCGCTACCTGACTTTGATCCTGTCGGCTTTTTTTGCCGGCATCTCAGGCGGCCTGTCGGCGATTAACTTTGAAATTGTCAGTGCAGAAAACGTCAGCGCAGCCCGATCCGGCCTGGTGCTTTTGTTTACCTTCATCGGCGGGATCGGCTTCTTCTTCGGTCCCATTATAGGTGCGGTCGCAGGTGTCTTCCTGACGGTGATGCTGTCCGACTTTACCAAGGCATGGCAACTGTATCTCGGTGTATTTTTCATCATGATTGTGATGTTTGCTCCGGGAGGTATTGCCAGCATAATGATGATGAATCTGCGCGTTGCCAAATTCGGCATGTTCAAGCGTATCTGGCCGGCGATGTGGAAAATTGTACTGGTGTCGCTGGTGGCGTTTGCAGGCTGCGTCGTTGCGATAGAAATGCTGTACCAGCGCACGCTGGATTCCACGCAAGGATCGGTAATCAGCTTGTTTGGCGTTTCAGTTGATACTGCACATCCTATCCCTTGGGTAGTGGCGCTGCTGCTGATTATTGCCGGTGGATGGGGCTTCTCGCGTTGCAAAACCGTCTTTGCGCAGAAGTGGGGCGAAGTAAATGCCGAGATTGAAGATCAAATGCGGAGGGCGCAAGCATGACAACGTTCTCGCTTGAGTTGAAAGAAGTTCGTAAAAATTTTGGCAAGTCTGAAATCATACGAGGCGCTACGCTGCAGGTGCCAAAAGGTGAGCGTTTCGCGATCATTGGACCCAATGGCGCCGGCAAGTCCACGCTGTTCAACCTGATTTCGGGCCGTTTTCCAGTCAGTTCGGGCGACATCTTGCTGAATGGCGAGAGCACTACCAGCTTGCGTCCGTTTGAAATCAACCGCAGGGGCTTGTCGCGCAGTTTTCAGATCACCAATATTTTTCATCGCTTGTCGGTGTATGAAAACCTGCGTTGCGCCGTTCTATGGTCGCTGGGATACAAATATTCTTTCTGGCACAGGCTGAACGGCCTGAAGGATGCCCATGAAAGGGCCGAGGCGGTGCTGGAGCAGATAGGCCTGAAGCGCCGCCGCGATATCACGGCGGGTTTGCTGACCTATGCGGAACAACGCGCACTGGAGATCGGCATTACCATCGCCGGCGGTGCGGATGTCATCCTGCTGGATGAGCCGACCGCAGGCATGAGCCGCTCCGAGTCGGATATGGCGGTGGAACTGATCCGCAAGGTGACGGTAGGCAAGACGCTGCTGATGGTGGAGCACGATATGAGCGTGGTGTTCGGCTTGGCAGACAAAATTGCCGTGGTGGTCTATGGCGAGGTGATTGCCTGTGATACGCCGGTGAATATCCGTAACAATCAAAAAGTGAAAGATGCTTATTTGGGTGGTCATGCACCGGTGGAGGCATAACAATGAGTGCATTACTCGAAATTAAGGACCTGAACGCTTATTACGGCAAGAGCCATGTCTTGCATGGAGTCGATCTGGTGGTCAATGAAGGAGAGATCGTCAGCTTGCTGGGGCGCAATGGGGTTGGGCGCTCCACCACGGTGAAGGCAACCATGGGACAGGTCAATGCCAGCGGTTCGATACGTTTTAAAGGCGAGGAAATCATAGGCCTGAAGGCCTTCCAGATCGCGCATAAGGGGCTGGGTTACGTGCCGGAGAACCGGGATATTTTTCCTACGCTGACGGTGGAGCAAAACCTGATATTGGGAGAGAAATCAGGCAAAAAGTCACGCTGGTCCTTAAACGACATGTACAAGATGTTTCCCCGCCTGAAGGAGCGCCAGTATACGGCGGCAGGCGTACTGTCCGGCGGTGAACAGCAGATGCTGACATTGTGCCGCACCTTGATGGGCGATCCTGACCTGATCATGATCGATGAGCCAACCGAGGGACTGGCCCCGAAGATTGTCGAACTGGTGGCGGAGTATCTGAAGGAGTTGAAGAACCGCGGCATCTCTGTGTTGCTGGTGGAACAAAAACTGGCAATCGCGCTGGAAATCTCACAACGCTTGTATGTAATGGGACACGGTTCTATAGTGTTTGAAGGTAGTCCGTCAGACTTGCAGGCAAATGAGAATATCCGCAAGGAGTGGCTGGAAGTCTAGATGCCAAATATGATCTGCGATTAAATTGCCGACAGGGAAGTATGAAAATACTTCCCTGTTGTCATTGATTTTTAGCGGCTTGTGCTGCATTCGTTAAAAAAAATAATACGGTCGTTCTTTTTGCGGTATATTAATACCTGAGACATTACAGCGCAGACCGGCTTTTGTCTGCTACATCAAAATCAACCATAGGAAGAGACATGACTGCAGAATATCAAGTCAACGGCAACGTGGCCGTCATCACCCTGAACAATCCCCCTGTAAACGGCCTCGGACATTCGACGCGCAGCGCGATTGTGGAGGGCATGAAGAAGGCGCTGAATGACGCTGCCGTTAAGGCTATTGTCATTACCGGCGCCGGCAAGGCATTTTCCGGCGGCGCCGACATCAAGGAATTCAATTCCCCGAAAGCGATGGCCGAGCCTACGCTGCATACGGTCATCAATGTGGTTGAGGGCTCCGACAAGCCTGTGGTAGCTGCCATCCATAGCGTCTGCATGGGCGGCGGCCTGGAGTTGGCGCTGGGTTGCCACTACCGGGTGGCCATACCCGGTGCGCAAATCGCGCTGCCGGAAGTGAAGCTGGGCATCTTGCCGGGCGCCGGCGGCACGCAGCGTCTGCCGCGCGTGCTGGGCCTGGAGATGGCTTTGAACATGATCGTATCGGGCACGCCTGTGCCTTCCGAAAAGCTCGCGAAAACTGCCTTGTTCAACCAAATGATAGAAGGCGACCTGATGGCCGGCGCGCTGGCTTTTGCCGGCAAGATTGCCGATGTGCGTCCGTTGCCGCGCGTGCGCGATATCAAGGTCAACTATCCTAACTATGAAGCTTTCCTGCAATTCTCACGCAATACTGTGAAGGCGATGTCGGGCCCTTTCCCGGCGCCGTTGAAGTGCGTGGAGGCAGTTGCCGCGTCCATCACGAAAAAATTCGACGACGGCATTAAATTTGAACGCGAGCTGTTCGTTGAGCTGGTGCAGACCACCGAGTCCAAAGCTTTGCGCCATGCCTTCTTTGGTGAGCGTGCCGCCAGCAAAATTCCGGATGTGCCGGAAGATACGCCTACCCGTGCGATCAAATCCGCTGCCGTCATCGGCGCGGGTACGATGGGTGGCGGTATTGCGATGAATTTCGCCAATGCCGGCATTCCCGTGCAGATCCTGGAGATGAAACAGGAGGCGCTGGACAAGGGCTTGGCGACAATACGCAAGAATTATGAAAACACGATGAAGAAGGGCAAGCTGACGCAAGAGAAATTCGATCAGCGCGTCGGCCTGATCACCGGCACCTTGTCGTATGAAGGCATCGGCCAGGCGGATATCGTCGTGGAAGCCGTGTTCGAGGACATGGGCGTCAAGGAGCAGGTATTCAAGAAACTGGATGAGGTCATGAAGCCGGGCGCCATCCTGGCTTCCAATACTTCCACGCTGGACGTGGACAAGATCGCCAGCTTCACCAAGCGCCCCGAAGATGTCGTCGGCACCCACTTCTTCAGCCCTGCGAACGTGATGAAGCTGCTGGAAATCGTGCGCGGCAAGAAGACCGCGAAAGACGTGCTGGCGACCACGCTGGCTCTGTCCAAGAAGATCAAGAAAACCGGCGTCGTCTCCGGCGTCTGCGACGGCTTCATCGGCAACCGCATGATAGAACAATACAGCCGTCAGGCAGGCTTCCTGCTGGAAGAAGGCTGCACGCCTGAGCAGGTGGACAAGGCTGTCGAGAAATTCGGTTTTGCGATGGGCCCTTTCCGTATGGGCGATCTGGCCGGTAACGACATCGGCTGGTATATCCGCAAGCGCCGTTATGTAGAAAAACCACAAATCAGCTATTCCAAGACCGCTGATTTGTTGTGCGAATTGGGACGTTTCGGCCAAAAAACCGGTGCGGGCTGGTATGACTACAAGCCGGGTGACCGCAAACCGTATCCGTCGCAAATCGTCAACGACATGATCGTCAAGCATTCCGCCGATATCGGTGTGGAGCGCCGCAAGATCAGCGACCAGGAAATCGTTGAGCGCCTGGTCTTTGCCCTGGCCAACGAAGGTGCCTATATCCTGGAAGAAGGCATCGCGATGCGCGCATCCGACATCGATATGGTGTACCTGACCGGCTACGGCTTCCCGTTGCATCGCGGCGGCCCTATGTTCTACGCCGATACCGTCGGTCTGCCGAATGTGGTGATGGCCATGGAAAAATATGCAAAAGGCCGGCATGGCGATGCATGGAAACCGGCGCCGCTGCTGGCTAAGCTGGCAGCTGAAGGCAAAGGCTTTAACGGCTGAATATTGTATCTAAAATAGCAAGCAATAACCCGGCAAGCTGAAGGATTGCCGGGTTATTTATTTTGGCCTCGTATTGTTGGTGAAGTTGACAATGCTGGTCTATGGCAGTTTTTGCACGTGCGAGTTTTATCCTGCAGCACAGGAGTCGGTTTCAAGGGAGATGGCAGCGACCATGGTACAATGTAAGGTTGATTATTCTTTGTATTCTCTCGCAAAAGGTTTTTCGTGCTTTCTACCGCAAATATCACGATGCAGTTTGGCCCCAAGCCGCTGTTCGAAAACATTTCTGTCAAATTTGGCGAAGGCAACCGCTACGGCCTGATCGGCGCCAATGGTTGTGGCAAATCCACGTTCATGAAAATTCTGGGCGGCGACCTGGAGCAATCCTCCGGTACGGTCATGCTGGACCCCAACGAACGCCTGGGCAAGCTGCGCCAGGACCAGTTTGCCTTTGAAGACATGCGCGTGCTGGATGTCGTAATGATGGGCCATACTGAAATGTGGGCGGCGATGGCGGAGCGGGATGCGATTTATGCCGATCCCGAAGCGACCGACGACGACTATATGAAAGCCGCCGACCTGGAAGCAAAATTTGCCGAATACGATGGCTACACCGCGGAAGCCCGCGCCGGCGAGTTGCTGCTGGGTGTCGGCATCCCGACCGACCAGCACCAGGGCCTGATGAGCGCGATTGCTCCCGGCTGGAAATTGCGGGTATTGCTGGCGCAAGCGCTGTTTTCCAATCCGGACATCCTGTTGCTCGACGAACCGACCAACAATCTGGATATCAATACCATTCGCTGGCTGGAAGACGTGCTGAACGAGCGCAATTCCACGATGATCATTATTTCCCATGATCGCCATTTCCTGAACCAGGTATGCACCCACATGGCCGACATGGATTACGGCACGCTGAAAGTGTACCCGGGCAACTATGACGACTACATGCTGGCTTCGTCACAGGCGCGCGCGCAGCAAATGGCCAACAACGCCAAGGCCAAAGATAAAGTCGCTGAACTGCAGGATTTCGTCCGCCGTTTCTCTGCCAACAAATCCAAGGCGCGCCAAGCGACATCCCGCGCCAAGCAGATTGAAAAGATCAAGGTGGAAGACATCAAGCCCTCCAGCCGCCAGAATCCTTTCATCCGTTTTGACGGCGAAAAGAAACTGCACCGGCTCGCGGTGGATGTGCAGGGTTTGACCAAGGCCTATGACAGGACCTTGTTTAATAATTTCAGCATCATGGTGGAAGCCGGCGAGCGGATTGCCATCATCGGCGCCAATGGTGCGGGTAAAACCACTTTGCTGCGTTGCATAGGCGGCACCGACGTCGCCGGCCTGCAAGCCGACAGGGGCATGTCAAAATGGGCGGAGAACGCGAACGTCGGCTACATGCCGCAGGATCCTACCGAAGAATTTGCTGAAGATAAAAACCTGACGGATTGGATAGGCCGCTGGACGCAAGAGGGCGACGACGACCAGGCCGTGCGCTCTATTCTAGGACGTTTGCTTTTCGGCGGCGACGACGTGAAAAAATCCGTCAAGGTTTTGTCCGGCGGCGAGAAGGGCCGTATGATGTACGGCAAGCTGATGCTGGGCCGCCACAACGTGTTGCTGATGGATGAGCCGACCAACCATATGGACATGGAGTCGATCGAGTCGCTGAATATTGCGCTGGAAAAATATGCGGGCACGCTGATCTTTGTTTCGCATGATCGCGAGTTCGTCTCATCGCTGGCGACGCGCGTGCTGGAAATCAAGGAAAACGAGATTATCGACTTCCAGGGCAACTACGAAGAGTACCTGAACAGCCAGGGTATCGAGTAAGTCGGGGGCAGTAAATAAATAGCACGCAAAAAGCCAGGGTCACCTGGCTTTTTTTATCGGAAGCAGGCTGCAGCACCGTCCTGAGTCATTCTCTGGTCACAATCCGAATGCACTATTCCAGAGTTTCTCACTGGAAGATATTGCATG
Source organism: Undibacterium sp. (assembly GCA_035487495.1). GTDB lineage: Bacteria > Pseudomonadota > Gammaproteobacteria > Burkholderiales > Burkholderiaceae_D > Undibacterium. The sequence goes on along the minus strand of DATHMC010000415.1, from coordinate 2,048 downwards.
ACCAAGCTTATCAAATATTTGCTATCGGCGGTTTTTCTTTGCACTGCCGGCTATGGTGCGACTTTTGCGAGTGCGGCAGAAAAAAATATCATCGTCGGCCAGGCCATCGACCTGTCCGGGCAGAACGGCAGTATAGGCCGCGATTACGCCACCGGCCTGGCAACCTATTTCGATAGCGTGAATGCCGCCGGCGGGGTCAATGGCAGGCGGATAAAGTACTTGACGCGGGATGACCGCGGCGATGCAGCAACGTCGGCCAAGGCGGTCGCCGAATTGATAGAGCAAGACAAGGCTGACTACCTGATAGGCGGTATAGGCGGCGACGCGGTCCAGGCTGTAGTGGCATCCGCCAGCTTCGCCAGAAGCGGCCAGGTTTTGTTTGCTCCTTTGGCGAATTCATCAAAAAACTACGGCCAGCGGGTATTGTTCTGGCGCCCCAGCCAGGAACAGGAAATTCAATATATCTTCTCGTACTTTGGAAAGCTGGGCATCAAGAAGGTGGGGATTGCTTATCAGGAAACCCCGTTGAACCAGGAGGCTTATCAGTACGTGGTGGCGGAGCTGGCAAGGCGAGGCTTGAGTTTGAGCGGGACGGCGAGAATATTCAGTCTTCCGGCCGATACCGACAGGGAGGCGAAAAAACTGGCGGGGGCAACGCCGGATATAGTGATCGCTATCGCAGATACGATAAGCACCGGACTTTTTCTGAAAGAGTTCAGGAAACACGCTGCCAGGACCTTTGTTGCCGGCACTTCGCTGATCAACCTTACTACGCTGGCGGAAATGGCCGGCCCGAAAATGCTGGAATGGACTGTATTTTCCCAAGTGGTGCCGAATCCATCCGCCGCGGCCTCTGCGATACAGAACGACCACATTCGCATGATGAAAAAATACCGGGATGAGAGTGTTTCCTCCCTGACGCTGGAGGGCTTTGTCGTTGGCAAATCCCTGGTCAGGGCGATGCAGATGAGCAATGTGGCTAACCGCGGTGGAGCGCAAAATTTCTTTGCGCAAAAAAGTCCGATAGATCTGGGCGGATTGATGATCAACCCGGCTGATCCAGGCCAGCATTTGTCCGGCTACGTGGATATTGCCTTATTCAGGAAGGGCGGCGGCCTGTTGTTTTAAGCGGGCGCCGTGCCTGACGACAGCAAGGCGGCAGCATTTTCATGAATCCAGCACGGTCGTGTCCGAAGGTGGCTTTTCGTCGGGACGCAGTAGTAATTGATCCAGTCTGTGGCGCAGGCTGCGGGCCATTTCGTTGCCCTTGGCTTTTTGCACGGCCTCCAGGTATGGCCGTCGTAGCTCACGGAAATCTTCCAGCGTAGCGGCGCGTTCCACTTTCATTTGCAAGGTAAAGCCGCGCAAGCCCAGGGTGCTCTTGATGGTTTCGTTGAAGAAGTTATAGACGGCCTGGAAGCGGGCAGCGTCATCGAGGGCTATGCCGGAATCGTCGCCCAATCCCAGGACCGAGTCGGGACCGTTTTCTTGCTGCGCATCGTCGGCCGTTGCCTGGCTTGCCTGGATGGCTTCGGCCGAGACAGGGGCAGCTGCGGCAGGAGGAGGAGTAGCTACGGCAATGAATTGCTGGCCTATCAGGTCGTTGATGTTTTGCTGGCTCAGTCCAAGGCCGGCTACTTTTTTCAGCAAATTGTCTTCAGTCTGCTTGCCGTCCACCATGACTAGCAGAGTCCTGAGGCGGGGCGCAAGCTGATGCTTGCGAGTCGCTATTTCTTCCCGGCCCTTGTCTGTTTTATCATATACCAGCGTGCTCATGTCGGCTATCGCTATCCTTGCTGTCTCATATGTTTTGCATGTGGGGCGGGAAAAGAAATGCACCACAATACATGCCGGCAGGCATGTTGCACAAAACACTAATTATTGATTTTAGGATACACCAAATACGACTATACCGCCAATCCGCCTTCACTTAAGACGTCGGCATCGTTACATTGTGGCGTTGGCTGGTTTTGAGCTTATTGCTCGCGTCTTAACATGATGACAGGATGGCCTTGGCGGTTGATTTTCGGCATAGTCTCGGTGCTGCA
>DATHMC010000414.1:0-7489 GCA_035487495.1 Undibacterium sp. | reverse complement strand
CCGCCGGCTTCGATGACGATGGTCGGCTGTGCGGCGTCAGTCACTGCCGGGCCGCTACGCTGCAGGTGCAGGAGCAAGCCGTCCACCTGATACAGTTCACCGGGGGCGGGCATTTCGATACTTCTGGTCGGAAATGGAGTGAAGGATTTCATGCTACCACCTCCGCACGCAACAAATGCAGGTGCCGGGTACGTAGGGAATCCAATCGCAGGCCGACGACCCGCCCTGCCCTGCGCTCAATGTTGAGAATGCCGCCTCCGCCGAGCGCGGACAACAATGAATCGGCCGATGTCACCGCCATGACATCATCCGACAGCGCTTGCAGGTAGAGCAAATTGCTGCCGTGCTTGCCTTGCACGGACAACGCCAGCCGCTCACCCTGCAGCGTGATGCTTGCCGTGGCGTCGAGGTCAGGAGCCCGGTAATCGCCGCATAGTTGCGGCGCCAGTACGGCCGCGCTCGGCGCCGTGTCGGGCAAGCGCGTGAAATGCCGTAACTGTCCGCCCTCGCGTAACGCGATGGTGTCAGGGGCAAGCTCAGGATCGATTTCCGAGACGTCGATTTCGAGCGGGCTGATGGCCAGATCCAAGGTCGACAGCCACAACGCGCCCTCGCGCTGGCGCAACGGTGCCGCTGTATAATTGAGCCACGACAGGCCCAGCTTGCCAGCCACGTCGGCGAAACCGATCACATGACCGGTCGCCGCCGCATGATAGCGCTGGCCGAGCAACGCCGGAAAGGCGGTGAGCGGAGCGCGCTCCTCGGGTGGTTCCGGCAATTCATCGGCGAGCAAGGCGTCGATCACCTGATACGCGCGTGCCACCGGCGATACCGTGGCGCCATTGGCGATAATGATGATGTCGAGGCCATGCTCCGGCACGGTGAGCATCTGCGACGAGCCGCCGATAACCGCGCCAGAGTGGTGAATCACTTCAACGCCACGATAGAGGTGCCGCATCAACCCAAAGCCATATGGCAGCACAGTACCGGAGGAAAGTGTCGTCGGCGCCAGCATCTGAGCCCAGCTTGCCGCGCTGCCGACACGCTTGTCGGGATCGCGCAAATGGGCCAGCCAGCGCAGCATGTCGTCCACGGTCGAGATCATCGAACCGCCGCCTTCCAGCTCGCACGGGTAGACGCCGCGTCGGTAGCCGCCATCTAATGACGACTTCCAATAGAGACCGGCCAAGCGGGGATGTATCTCAAGGTCGCTGGCGACCGATTCGGTATCGAGCATGCCAAGCGGCGCCAAGATGCGTTCCGTCAGGAATTGCGCGAAACCCTGGCCGCTGATCCGTTCGACAATCTTGGCCAGCATGTGATAGGCGCCATTACTGTAGATCATCTGGCTGCCCGGCTCGAAATTCAGTTCGCTTTGGCGCGCCATCGCGGGCATGGCCTGCGTCGCTGGCTGCAGTGTGAGTCCATGCGCGACGCTCGATAACTCGTCGTGGCCGCGCCAGCCGCTGGTGTGGCTCAGCAGTTGCCGCAATGTCGGCCCGCTCGCGGCCAATTGCGGCAGCTCTGGCAGATGCTGCCGTATCGCGTCGTCAATGCTAAGCCGGCCTTCTTCGGCCAGCAGCATGATCGCCAACGCTGTGAAATGCTTGCTGGTCGAGGCAATGCGCATGCGGGTGTGCAGCGTATTGGCTACTCCCTGTTCCAGCGAGGCCATGCCAAGCGCGCGGCGGTACAAGGGCTTGCCGTGACGGGCGATGCCGATCACTAGCCCTGGCGCATCGCTGCGGTTATAGTCCTGCAGCAATGTCTCAATCGCGGCCAGTTCGTTTGTTTCAGCTGGCGCTGTCACTGCGCCTGGGCTGCTGAGCATGCGTTGATCTATATCTTTCTTCATACCAAATCCTTGAAAACAAATAGGTAAATAAAATCCCGGTGGCTCAGCCCATGGCTCGGGCTAATTTGGATTTAGCCGCACTCTGCAGCGTCACCGCCAGTGTGGAAGCGGGCCGCTGGCGCAAACGTCAATTTGGCCGAACAAGCTGCGCCATCAGGCGCTCGACTTCTTCAGCAACAATTGCCGCGAACGGCTCCTGCAGTACCAGGCTCATATGGCCCGCGCCCTCCACTAGATGCAGACGGCTGCGCGTGGACAACGCGGCGTGCGCGCGCTGGTAATCTGGCCACCGCGTGTGCGCGGTCCCCACGTCGATACCAGGTGGCGGCGTCTGTACCACCGGCGCCGCCCATAACACCGTCAGCGGACGCGTCCCCAGATCGCCGGCAGCTGCAGCTTGTTTCGCCACCTGCTTCAGACCGCGAGTCTCGAGCGCAGACGCATCCACCGATTCGAGTGCCAGGACGGTGGCCAGCAGTTGCTGCGCTACCTCCGGCATGTCGGCAAACAGCGCATTGCCCTCCGCAAACTCCGGTGGCAGCGGGCCGCCGTCGCTGTATGCCTTGCGGTACTCCATCACCTTCGCGCGATGGGTGACAGACATATAGTCGAACACCCCATCATCGATGTCGTCGAACTGGCTGGGATGACTGGCATCCAGCATGACCAGGCCCACTACCTGCTGCGGATACAGGCTGGTGTACACGTGCATCAGCAGGCCGCCCAGCGAATGCCCCACAAACACCAGCGGCCCGCTGACGCCGGCGGCACTCAGCAGCGCATGCAGGCGGTGGGCGTGGCGCACCGCGTCAAGCGGTTCGCTGTCAGGCTGGCTCCAGCCCATGCCCGGACGGTCATGGCTGCACACCTGGTATTTCGTCGACAGGGCTTTCCGCAAGCGCGCATAGTGGGGTGAGGCACATCCGCCGCCGGCTTCGATGACGATGGTCGGCTGTGCGGCGTCAGTCACTGCCGGGCCGCTACGCTGCAGGTGCAGGAGCAAGCCGTCCACCTGATACAGTTCACCGGGGGCGGGCATCCCGATGCTTCTGGCATGCGGGTTCTCGACGCGGGGCCAGTAGTCCAGGCTGCGCACACGATACGGCAGACGGGCAAAGTCATTGCTCATCGCACCCGGAGTCGATGCGTAGAGCACCGTCTTCGCCAGCGGCGCAAATAAGGCGTGAAAGTGCTGCGTAGACTTGACCACGACCAGCTTCTTGCAGGCCAGATCGATACCCAGCCCGGTGAACACCTCGGGAGAAAATACCTGGCTGCGCATGCTGATCAGCACGATGTCCAGGCCACCCGCAGCCTGCACCCAGACGCTTAGCCCAAGCTGCGAGCGAGTACCGCTCAAACCGGGTTGCGAAAAGTCAGCCTCAATGGCTCTGACCGTCACCGGCAAGTCGATCGGATGGCCGGACGATGGCCCGCATTTGCCGCCGAGTCGTAAATCAATGCGGGCTCCGACGCCCGCCTGGCGGCAGATCTCGATCGCGCCCAGATCCCAGAATGCGCCGATAGCGACGTCGGCAATATCTTGCTCTAAGACGGCACGTAAAATAAAGGTGCTGTCGCTCATCGCGCCGCCGCCGGCGTTGTCGGCGACGTCTGCCAGCACCACGGGTCCGGCGTCCATCGCTTGCACTTGTTTCAGCGCGGCGTCGAGCTCCAGCATCGGCACCCCGGTCTGATGGCGCAACGCCCAGAATTCGCGTCCCAATTGCTCGGACAGCGTCGAGGCCAGATGCGGATCATTGTCGGTCACCACCCACAGTTTAGCGCCCGACTCGGCCACATCCCCCCAAGGAAAACCATGTCCCAGCGACACCGAAAGCACACCAGGCAGCTGTTCGCATTCCTGCATGCGGCGCACAAAGCCGGCCATCGGCTCGCGCGTTGTATGCCAAATTCCGACCATCTTGCAGTCAAACACTGCCATGGTTGGCCGCACGCGGCCAAGGGCCGCATCAAGCACGATGCGTGTAAGTTCCTGCAAACGAGGCTGGATATCGGTATGCGGGTATTCCTTGTAGGCGATGATCACGTCAGCCGATTCATGCATCAGTTGCGTGTAATGGCAATGCAGGTCGAGTTCGACACCGATCGGCACTTTCGGGCCGACGATGCTGCGCACCCGCGCCAGCAAATCACCCTCGCAGTCGTCATATCCTTCTGCGACCATCGCGCCATGCAGGATCAGCACGACGCCGTCGACCGGCCCTGCTGCCGCCAGGTCGGATAGAATTTCGTCGCGCAAGCTCTCGTAGACCTCGCGCACAGTGCGGCCCAAAGGCTGGGCAAATGCGGTCAGGCTCTCAACCGTTTCGTGGCCTTCGGCCGCCAACAGGCGGCGCACCTCGGCCGGAAACAGGCCCATCCCCTGCGCGTCACGCGTGCTGGCGTCGCCATGGAAGAGGCCACTCTCCTGGAAGCCGCCCCACCCGGTGGGTGCTGGTGTATAAGTATTGGTTTCGGTGGCCAGAAAGGCAGTAAAGAATTTCATGCTGCCACCTCTGCACGTACCAAATACAGGTGCCCGGCGCGTGTCGCATCCGGCTGCCGGATCGTCACCCGTTCTGTCTTGCGTTCGAGTTCGGGAGCTATATCTTTCTTCATACCACATCCTTAAAAATAAATTGGTAAATAAAAAGCTGCCGGCTCAACCCATGGACCGGGCTAGCACGATGGTGCGCGTGAAAGAAGTTTCGGTCAGGCGTAGTACCAGTGCGCCGACCGTTACCCCGGCAAAGGTGATGCACAAAATTGCCGTGATCAGATGGCCGTGCAGGTCCGACGCTATGCCGACCAGCACCGGACTAATGGCGCCGAACGGCAGCATCGTCAGCGTCAGCAATGAAATCATCCGGGTCCGCAGGTGCGCCGGACTCAGGTCTTGCATCAGCGTCGGCGACAACATGCTGGTGGCGATCAAGGGGGTGAACATCAGCCCCAGCAAAATGTAGATATCGTTGGCCGAACGTACCATTAGCAACATGAGTGACAGCATGGCAGCGGCAACCTGGCCGAGCATAATCACGCGCAACGGCGCCGCCGGTCCGAAGTGGCGCCGCATATGGCGCAATAGCAACCCGCCAAGCGTCGCCCCGGCCACCGTTCCGCATAGAATCGCCGAGCCGATGCCCTGTCCGATCTGGGCCGGCGTAGCGCCATATTCGCGCGCGGCCAACACCGGCAGCCAGCTCCCGAGCGCGCCCAGGCCCATGGACGATAAACCGACGCCACCGACTACGCCTAACAGGGTTTTCCAATGGTCGCTCACGTAGCGCAAGACTCCAACGTACGGCGCCACTGCCGCATGCTCAGCTGTGCCATCGTTAGTACTAGCGTTGAGCTTGACGTTTGCACGCGCGCCGGGATTGACCTTGACACGCCACCTCATGGTCAGCACCAGCAATGCCACAAACGGCCCGGGCAAGGCGACCGCCATGCATGCCAGGCGCCACGACTCAAGTCCCTGCAGCGCAAGCGGCAGGTCGGGCCTGAGCGATTCCAGCATGGGGACTATCGCACCGCCCAGCGCTATGCCAATGCCGGCGCCGGTAAGCGACAACAGTGCGTAGACGCTGGTAGCCAGCACCCGCTGCTTGCTCGGAAACAGGTCCGGGATCAGGCTATAAACGATGGGGCCCAGCCCCGCTTCGCCTATGCCTAGCCCCATCGATGCCAGGAACATCATCTCGAAACTGTGCGAAGCGCCACGTGCGGCTGTCGCTGCGCTCCACAACACGACACAAGCCGCCAGCACCACGCGCCGGTCGTAACGGTCGGCAATCCAGCCGATGGGATAAGTGGCAATGCCGGCGAAAAGCGTCAGGCCCATACCTTGCATCAGGCCCAGCTGGGTATCCGACAGACCTAATGAATGCCTGACCGGCTCGGCCAGCAGCTTGAGTAACGCGGCGTCCAGGGTGCCGAGGAATGTGGCCAGGACGAGAATGACCAGCGCGTACCATGCACTAGCCGGCGCCTTGCCGCTGGTAGCGGAGGGAGCTTCGAGCGGCAACACCGCCGCCGGATCCGCACTTGGCGAACCCAGATTCTGAGTTGGATTAGCCATCGTTAAAACGGTACCGTGACGGCCATGCCGATGGTGCGTGGTTGCGTCACTACAGCTTGCACCAGATTGGCGGATGTACCGGCGTTCAAGATACCACGGCGATTTGCCAGATTGCGGATGTAGCCTTCCACGCTGAAGTGCCGGAAGTCTATGCCGGCCTGCACGTCAACCAGGGTGTAAGCCGGCATCTTGAAGTTGGGCGCAGCTGCGCTGCTCTCAAAGCCAGAATTGCGCTCTCCCACATAGTGCGCATTGGCGCCCAGATAGGCATCATGCTCCGCTACCTTGAAATTGCGCATCGCTCCAAGTGCAAGCGAGAAGCGTGCGCTTTGCGGCAAGCGCGCGCCGGCATTCGCGCGCAGTCCCGGCGCATCGGAGGTGAGGTAGGCGTCGATGGTAGTGGCAGCCGCACTCAAATTCCAGCCGGGGGCCGGCCGCCATTTCAGCGCCAGCTCGCTGCCGCGCACGCGCGCATTTCCCGCATTGGTAACGAAGGCAAAGCCGGCAGACGCGATATGTTGTTGCAAGTTCGTCCATTCGACGTCGTAGACGGACGCCTCCACCGATAAAGTACGCTCCAGCAGGTCGGCCTTGTAGCCGAGTTCGTAACTCCACAATGAATCGGATTTAAACGACGTCGGAACTATCGCCGTTGAAGTCGTCGGCAACAGTGCATTAGGGCCGCCGGGACGATAGCCGCTGGCAGCGCGGAAGTAGACATTGCTGGTTGGCGCAATGGCATATTTTGCTGTGGCGAGATACGTGGAAGTAGTCTCTTCAGAATGGCCACCTGAGATCGTCGCCCCGCCCGCCAAAATCCCCGCCGCATTGCTGGTATAGACTTGACGATTGCGAGCGATGCGTATGCCGCCGGTCAGCGACAGCTTGGGAGCCGCATGCCAGGTCAGATCACCATATGCCGCGGTCTCTGAATAAGAGCTGGGCAATGAAGACGTGAGCAATGCCATGTTGCCGAGCCCCATGCCGAGTGCGGTGCGGACTCCGCCCTCCTGGGTGGCGTGTTCGCGATTGAGATAAGCGCCGGCCAGCCATTCGACGGCAGTGTCAGGTCGCGAGGTCAGGCGAAATTCCTGGCTAACCCGGTGTTGCTTGACGTTTGCCTCCAGCGTGGCCGATTGCGCAGGAAATCCAGCGGCAACCAGCAGGGATACATAGTTGGGACTGACATCTAAATTTTCGTAAATGTTCACGTCCTGTGCCGATGTGATCGCATTCAGGCGTGCCCAGCCAAAATCGTACTCCACGTCCAGGCCATAGAGCGACACCCGGTTTTCGTAGCGCTCCGGCACATAAAGACGTCGGGTCAGGTCACCGTCGACGGGCTGGCCGGTCAGCGGATTCAGATCTTCCGCTCCCAGGCCGTCGCGCCGCACATCCTGCGCGGTCGCCGTCAGGCGAACAGTCAGCTCCTTGGTGGGCGTCAGCAACAGGGACAGCCGCCCGCCAGTGGTATCGCCGCGATCGACGTTGTTGCCGGCAGCCGGTCCGACCGCCTTGTAATAGCCGCCGAAATGGTCTTTGAAAGCGGC
>DATHMC010000413.1:0-3263 GCA_035487495.1 Undibacterium sp. | reverse complement strand
TGCCGGTGATCTTGCCGTTCAACACAACATTGATCTGTTCAGCACGCGGGCCGTTGACGATCGGGTCGCCATCCAGTGCTGGAAATGCGCCGGGCACGCCCTTGCCGGTGGCCTGGTGGCAGACTGCGCAATTTGCTGAATAGACTTTTTCGCCGCGTTGTTTCAACTCGTCGATGGTCCAGGTCTTGGTCGGATCGTCCGCCTGTGCAGCCATTTCCTTTTTCTTGCCGTCAACCCAGGCCTTGTAATCGGCTTCGCTCAGGACGTTGACCACGATAGGCATGAAAGCGTGGTCTTTACCGCACAGCTCAACGCATTGGCCGCGGTAACTGCCGACCTTCTCTGCCTTGAACCAGGTATCGCGCACAAAACCGGGAATCGCATCTTGCTTGACGCCGAATGCAGGAATGCCCCAGGAGTGAATCACGTCGTTAGCCGTAGTGATGATGCGGACTTTCTTGTTGACCGGGACCACCATCGGATTGTCGACTTCGATCAGGTAGTTGTCGTTCTTGACCTTGGTCGAGTCAACCACCTGCTCATGCGGCGTCGACAGATTGGACAGGAAGGAAATGCCTGAACCTTCGCCGCTCAAGTAGTCATAGCCCCATTTCCATTGCATGCCGGTGACTTTGATCGTGAGGTCGGCATTGGAAGTGTCCTTCATCGCCACCACGGTCTTGGTGGCAGGCAGGGCCATGCCGATAACGATGAGGAAAGGAACCACGGTCCAGGCGATTTCGACGCCGGTGCTTTCGTGGAAGCTGGCCGACTTGTGGCCGAGCGATTTGCGATGCTTGAGGATGGAGTAGAACATCACCCCGAAAACGGCGAGGAAAATCACCAGGCAAATAATCAGCATCAAGTGATGCAGATCATAGATTTGCTGAGCAATTTGCGTCACCGGTGGTTGAAAGTTCATCTGCAGTACCGCTGGACCGCCCGGACTATCGACCACCGCCCATGACGGCATAGCTGCCGACAAGAGCGAGGCACCGAGCATCAACGATATAAGGCGCTTCGCATATTCCATGATTTCCTCAAAAGCCCAAAATTATAATTATGTCAACCGCCAGAGGCTTGTGTAGTGTTTCGTAAATGGGGAGCCGCAGAAGTGCTGATTTTTTGTGTCAGGCTAGGCGCAAACCGGAGCGATAGCTAGACTATCGCGAGGATTTGCAACAACGCCTGGCGCGAAAAAGCAGCGCTTATGTGGTTTCATCATTTGCGAAGCACTGCACTAAGTTGCGCTGTAGCTCCTGCCGCAGCTCCAGAACAAACTCGCGCCGCTTTCGTTCCGTCAAAAACTGCCCTACTTCGACCCTGGCGCCAAGCGCCTCGATGTCTATGAGGCCCTTGTTCGTCTCTTGCACCGCAATCCGGATCGAACGTAAATCCAGCTTGAATTGTCGAATTTCCTGTGCCTGTATCAATTCCACAAGCAGATAATCGTCCAGCATCGCTATGTGCTCGCGGTCCGTGGCGTGCCGTGCATAGATCAGAAATGCGATCGCTACCGCAGACATTTCCAGAACCGCAAACAGTAATACAAACCAGGCGCCGCGCAAGGTAAAGCCGATCGCCACGGCAAACGATGTGGCGCAGAGGATCGCATAGAAAAAACCAAGCTGGCGCGGCGCAATTGCGCAGTTACGCCTCAAGTTCCATTCTCGCTTAATCATGTTGCACAATCGACACCTAGCAAGTGGTCCTACTCACAAGCTAAAACCTTCGAAGTATAAGGGGTAACTGAATATGTTATCAAGGAGAATCAAATGCCGGATACAGGCCGCTCGCTGGCCTGCAAAACTGCGTTTTTCCCCCTGTACGACGCCAGTTAGCCTCCTAAGAAACCACTAGATTATGGTCATCCCCATATGTTTCATATGGGAAATTTCTTATATTGACGAAGGGGTAGGACAAGCTGCAATGTAGTAAATTGACAACGCATGGCGAATTTCCACCGCCGCGTTTTGTCCTTATCAAACAAGACGTTGCCGCTGATTCTCTCTGCTCTGCGCTGATTGGCTGACTGGATAACTACCGCAAATCAGCCAAAGGATGTGACGCCGCAGTCCACGGGTCGTCGAAAAATCCATTTCCCCATTTGCTGTCCACCGCTGCCAGCGTTGCCGGCTGCCATTTCGGCTGGCGATCCTTGTCGATGATCAACGCCCGGATGCCTTCGGCAAAATCGGCGCGGGCGGCGCAATGCAAGGAAACCACATATTCCAGCCGAAAAATTTCCGCCAGCGACATATGCCGCGCCCGTTTTTGCAACGCGTGCGATAACCAGGCCGAACCCGGACTGCCTGCCGCCAGCGTAGCGATGCCTTTTTGCAGCCATGGATCATCAGTTTTTAATTCGACGATATTGGCCACAACTTCAGCCAAGGTCGGCGCACTGCACAGGCGGTTGATCAATTCAAAATGTTGCTGCAACGGTGTGCCTGCCGCCGCCCACGCCTCGGCGTCGGCCTCGGCGCCCAGACGTTCGGCATTTTGCAATACCCGGCTTAGTAAAACATCGTCCTGCTGCCCGTCCCACGGCTGGCTTAACAAGGTCGCCAGCACGGACTGCTTTTGCGCATGATTGATCTGGTAATCGGCCAGCCGGGCAAAGATGGCGTCGGCAGCACCTATGGAGGCGCCGCTCAACGCCAGGAACAAACCGAGCTGCCCCGGCATGCGGTTCAGAAACCAGGTGCCGCCCACGTCCGGATACAGGCCGATGGTAATTTCCGGCATCGCCAGCCGCGATTTTTCAGTCACCACGCGATGGCTGGCGCCCGCCATCAAGCCGATGCCGCCGCCCATCACGATGCCATGCGCCCATGCCAGGATCGGCTTGGGATAAGTATGAATCAGGTAATCCAGCCGATATTCGCGCTCGAAAAAATCGCAGGCGTAGCTGTTGCTGCGGATATCCTCTGGCCCACCGGCGGCATGCTGATCCAGCATGGTGCGATACAAACCCTGTAAATCTCCGCCGGCGCAAAAAGCCTTTTCTCCGGCAGCCTGCAACACCACCATCGCTAGTTGCGGATCAGCGGCCCACAGCCGTAATTGCTGGTCCAGCAAATCGACCATTTCCAGCGATATCGCATTCAGCGTCTTTTCGACATTCAGCGTGGCGACGCCGATGCGCTTGCCATTAGCGGCGGTCAGTTCTTCGAACAATGCGGGCGCCGCAGCTGCCGCCAAATTTGCTTCTGTCATCGTTGCTTCTATCTTCATTGGTTACCCCACACAGCGGGACGTTT
>DATHMC010000412.1:0-3823 GCA_035487495.1 Undibacterium sp. | reverse complement strand
CTACTGGTACGTCTACGCTTAAGGCCACTATAAAACATAGAGGAGATCGCCGCCAATGAAGCGCGCCATCAAAAAAGCCGCCTGGATGTCCCTGGGCATGGCTCTACTGGTATTGACGCAGACTGCGTGCACCACGCTGGATACCAGCCATCAACTGATCGTGTCCGTGCCCGAGCAAAAAATGGTCTTGCTGGAAAAGGGCGTGCCGGTTGCGTGGTATCCGGTCTCCACGGCTCAAAAAGGCATAGGCGACGTGCCTGACAGCTACCAAACTCCTGGCGGCAGGATGGAAATTGCCGAGAAGATAGGCGCGGGCTCGGCAATCGGCACCGTATTCAAGAACAGGAAGCCGACCGGCGAAGTGGTCGCGCCCGACTCCCCAGGGCGCGATCCGGTGGTCACGCGTATCCTGTGGCTGCGCGGCCTGGAAGAGCAAAACCGGCACGCTTACGAACGCTTCATCTATATCCACGGCACGCCGCAGGAAAGCCTGCTGGGTAATCCCGCCAGCTATGGCTGCATACGCATGCGCTCTGCGGATGTCGCCGAGTTGTTCGAGCGGGTAGGCGTAGGCGCGCAGGTGGTGGTATCGGATCGCACGGTGGAGCAGGCCATCGAGTTATCGAAGGCGCCGCCGCCGCGGGGTTGAAAGCGCCATTACTCGCATGATGCTAAACTAGCACGGTCGATTTTTCCTGTACAGGCCCGAACATGACCACCATGCTCCAATCCCGCGTTCAAGAATTCTGTGCGCGCTTCCAGCTCCGCCTGCCCATCCTGTTGGGACCGATGGCAGGCGCATGTCCCCCGTCATTGTCGATAGCCGTCGCCGAAGCCGGCGGCCTCGGCGCCTGCGGCGCGTTGCTGATGCAACCGGAAGAAATTGCCGCCTGGGTGGCCGAAGTGCGCGCCCATACCCAAGGGGCATTCCAGCTCAACCTGTGGATACCGGACCCGGCGCCACAAAGGAATGCCGCGCATGAAGCACTGCTGCGCGATTTCCTGGAAGGCTGGGGACCGGCTGTGCCGCCGCAAGCTGCCGACAGCGCGCCTCCGGATTTTGCCGCCCAGTGCGAAGCGCTGCTGGCGGCCAACCCGCCCATCGTGTCGTCGGTGATGGGCGTATACCCTCCTGCATTCGTGCAAAAGCTGAAAGTGCAGGGTATACGCTGGTTCGCCAATATTTCCACGGTAGCCGAAGCAAAAGCGGCCGAGGCCGCAGGCGCAGACGCGGTGGTGGCGCAGGGCATGGAAGCCGGCGGCCATCGCGGCTGCTTCGACGCCAGCCAGGCGGAAGCGCAGCAGGTGGGCCTGTTTGCACTGTTGCCGGCAGTGGCGGATGCGGTAAAGATACCGGTGGTCGCCACCGGCGGCATCGCCGATGCGCGCGGCGTGGCGGCCGCGCTGATGCTGGGTGCCAGCGCGGTGCAGATAGGCACCGGTTTCCTGCGCACTCCCGAAGCAAAAATACATCCGGCCTGGGCCGATGCGCTGGCAAATACAGCACCGGAACAAACCATGCTTAGCCGCGCATTCAGCGGCCGCGCCGGGCGCAGCATTGCCACCGACTATGTGAAGGCCGTCACGGCGCCGGGAGCGCCTGCACCGGCGCCGTATCCGGTGCAACGCGGCCTGACGGCGGCGATGCGCGCAGAAGCCCTGAAGCTAGGCGATGTGCAGCGCATGCAGGCCTGGGCGGGACAGGCGGCGGCATTGGCGCGGGCAGAGCCGGCTGCCGGGATCGTCCATCAGTTATGGGATGGCGCGCAGGCAATGCTGGGGCATCAATAGAATACAGGTCGTTTTTATGGGAATTCGCCGCGCAGTTGCCGCAGAGGCATCGTCGCTGCGCCTGCGTGAGCATGCTTACCTGCAATTCGAGTGTTCTCAGAACTGGTTTAATGCTGCCCTAACGGATGCTCCGGCATTGATGCGGTCGCGTATCTCGGCAATCAGTTGCAGCGAATGCAAGCGCGTCTGCTGATCGTAAATATGCGCAGTGACCATCAATTCGTCCGGCTGCGTCCTGTCAAGAAAGGCCCTCAATCCGCTTTCCACGGTAGCCGCCGAGCCGACGATGGACTGGCCCAGGGTATGGTCGACCCCGGCTCTCTCCGCCGGCGAGCAATAGCTGCTAAAGTCGGCGATCGGCGGCGGCACCTGGCCCGGCGTGCCGCGCTGATGATTGACGAAGGCCTGCTGCTGCGAAGTGAACTGCTTGCGCGCTTCCTGGTCTGTATCCGCCGCCAGCACGTTGATGGTCAGCATCGCGTGCGGTTTCTTCAACTGTTCCGACGGTTCAAAGCGGCTGCGGTAGATGTGCAGCGCCTGCATCATCTGGTCAGGCGCGAAGTGCGACGCGAATGCAAACGGCAGACCCAGCATCGCCGCCAGCTGCGCGCTGAACAGGCTGGAGCCCAGCAGCCACAAGGGCACGCGCAGGCCGGCTCCCGGCACCGCGCGTATCGCTTGTCCCGGTTCGTCCGGCCCAAAGTAGGCCTGCAACTCTTGCACGTCTTGCGGAAACTGGTCGGCGCTGGCTGCCATGTCGCGCCGCAAGGCCCGCATGGTGGCACGGTCGGTGCCGGGCGCGCGGCCCAGGCCCAGGTCTATGCGTCCCGGGAACAGCGACTCCAGCGTGCCGAATTGCTCGGCGATCACCAGCGGCGCATGGTTGGGCAGCATGATGCCGCCGGAACCTACGCGTATGCTTTTGGTGCCGCCCGCCACGTGCGCAATCACGATAGCCGTCGCCGCGCTGGCGATGCCCTTCATATTATGATGTTCCGCCAGCCAGAAGCGCCGGTAGCCGTACTGTTCCGCTTGCTGCGCCAGGCGCAGCGTATTGCGAAAAGCGTCGCCGGCGGTAGCTCCCTGATTGATCGGCGACAGGTCTAAAACGGAAAAGGGGATCATGTGCATTCCTGCTGAATAATGGGTCGATATCGGATGATAAGGGCAATCCATTTTGAGCGTATTGGCGTGCCATGATTTTGTCAGACGGACGCTGGAAAGCAGGCTAAACTCGTCCCTCTGTTTGGCAGTGATAACTTTCTATCGAAGAATCACTATTCATGATCAGTTATTTGCACCGTCCGGTTTAAATTTATAGATTCAATTCGGCCAGACTTTTATTCTGTAGAGCACGAAACACATCGGCCAGCATTAAGGGCGAGGCTGGGTGTTCGTTGCGAATTACCTAATGTTTTCCTTGGTGTTTGTCTCTGCATTTATTTCATTTCGTATTTTTGCCTGTCGTTCATTGGCCTGGCGCAGATATTCCTCGATGGAATCCAATCCTATCTCCGCACGCCTGTTATTTACTTCCTCAATACTGTCAATTTCCTCTGGGGGGAGAATGACTCTGTCTGCTAAAAACATCAGTTGAGAGCCATACTTCTGCTTCCCCGATTTTTGCAATTCGATACGGTCGCTGAGATAGGCGAATTCCTTTCTACTGGCAGCGCCTTTGATAGCGAGAGGTCTTAATATCGCCCGTACATCTATTTGAAACTGGATATCCTGATCCGAGTGTTGCGCGATAAGCCAAGCGTTGTGTGCCGGCTCGTAGCCGTATTTTTCAACCGTGGGCCATCCACATTGCTTTACAATCTCTTTTAGCTTAGTTGTGTTTGCCAGATTTAAGCGTGCCATTTCAGGATTTAAGGAGTAATCGTCTGGCTTAAGGCGATCAGCCTTATACCGGATGGATTGGTCTTCTTTGGCCATTTGATCCAATATGGCTGGCACGGCTTGGCAGTTGTCGAATGCATGAACGGAAAACGAAGCGAATGCCAACCCGACGGCAAACATAGTGTTATAA
>DATHMC010000411.1:0-6031 GCA_035487495.1 Undibacterium sp. | reverse complement strand
TTATAACCGGCAACCCCGGATGAATAGTGCTCTACGACTGCAAGCTTGAACTGCTCTGTGTACTTCGTCATGAAAAAACCCCAAAAGTTGGTGTCCAACTTTTGGGGTTCAGTTCAGCCTGCCCTTGGCTTTTTCCACCGGTACGGCCGGACGCAATGCGCCCTCGACATCCAGCGCGAAGCCGGTAATCTGCTGGCCGTCTTGTAGCGGGAACTGCAAAGTCCCCTCCAATTGGCGCTGGTTGGGATTGAAAAACACCATTTCCACCGTCGTTTCGGCGAGACGGCCGCTGATCTCCGCCGTCACTCGCAAGCTCTGCAACTGGATAGGCTGCTCGCCGTTAAGGGTGGTAATCAGGCCGTTCGGCGCCGGCGGCAAGGTTTGCGCACCGGCGTTTAGCCAGGCCGCTGCCAGGATAACGATAAGAAAATGGTTGAAAATAAAGCTGAAAATGCGCTGCGGCATATTGTTCTCCGTCTAGTCGGGCCAAGCGGCTTATCAACTTAAACGGAACGGGTTTGCAATCGGGGTTAAAATTTATTGCTTTTTATGAACTGCAGCATAAACGCCGTCAAACCTCGCACAGCACCGGCCTGCTGCGACGGCCGCCGGCGTAGTACATCGCTGCGCCGCCGGCCGCAGCGGCAATCAGCGCGGCAAACATCGCCGACGGCGCGGCATGCATCAGCAAGACGCCGCACACCAGCGGCGAGAAGGCATCGCCCAGCGTGGCCAGGTTTTGCACGCCGTAGTAGCTGCCCTTTTGCGATGCCGGCGCAATGCTGTCGATGAACAGGTATTCGGCCGGGATCACGATCACCTCTCCCAGCGTGAACAACAACATGGAAAATATCCAGACCGGCAGCGTGGCGGCAACCATGAATCCCAGCAGGCCGATTACGAACATCAGCGAGCCTATGCCTATCCAGCGCAGCATATTGTCGGCACGGATAAATTTGCCGATAGGATATTGCAGCGCGACGACGCCGACGCCATTGGTGGTGATCAGATAGGGGATCAGCGCCGACGCCTGCGCCTGCCCTTGCGACACCATCAAATACTGCGACAGGTAGATCACAAAACGTCCGTACACAAAGGCGCTGAGCAAGCTGCCGACTGTGAACAGCAATAGCTGGCGGTCGGTCTTTAATAGCAATAATGTCGTCTTGAAGCTAGGCTGGGCACTGCCCGCAGCGGCCTCTTTTTCCGGCCGCGCTGCAGCGGAAGGCTGCCGGCGCGGCGCGGCCCGCGACGATAACATCACAAACACGGCAGACACATAAAACGGCCACGCCTCGCCAAAGCCCAGCATCAGGCTGCCCAGCATCGGCCCGACCGCAAAGCCCAGATTGATCAGTGTGTAATTGACAGAGAAAGCGCGTGAGCGCTGTTCCACCGGCAGCAGCTCCGCCAGCAACGCCTTCAGTGCAATGCTGCGCAACGCCATGGCCGCATCGGTGCAGGCCAGCACCAGCACGACTGCCGCCGCGCTGCTGAACCAGGTGACCGCCAGCGACAGCAAGGCAATCGCAGCCACCGCCAGCGCCATCAGCCGGCGCTTGTTGAAGCGGTCCGCCAGATAACCCGCATACAGGCCGAACAGGGTGGCCAGCACCATCGCCGCACACAGTATGACGCCTACCTGCTGCTGGTCCAGCCCCATGCGCCGGGTCAGGTAGATCGCCAGGAAAGGAGTCGCCGTCGAGCGCCCCAGCATCAGGACGAAGGAACTGAGCAACAGGCGGCGGGCGGACGATGGCAGCGGCTTCGCATTATTCATATCATTATTTCACGCAATAAAATCGGTATGGACAGTATGCGAATGAAAGAGGAAAATAAAAATGGACAGAATCCAGGTTTATTTTTTCCTCTTTTATTTTCCCTCCATTTTCATGCGACTGATAGACCAATACCGGCGCCTGCACGCGCTGATGCACGGGCAAAAGGAGCAGCCCGGCTTGCCGGCGCTGGCCAAGGGCTTGCACTGCAGCGAGCGCAATGTACGCATCTTGCTGGGCAAGATGCAGGAGCAAGGCTGGCTGCGCTGGGAAGCGGCGCGCGGGCGCGGCCACTTGTCGCGCCTTAGCTTGCTGCACTCGCCGCAGAGCGCGGCATTGAACCGCTTGTCGGACCTGCTGGAAGAAGGCGAATTGGAACAGGCCTTTGGCAGCCTGGATGCCGACCAGCGGCAGCGGCTGGTGGAACGCTTGCCTGATTTTTTGGGCCTGCCGGACGGCGACTGCACGCAACTGCGCATGTCGCTGTACCGCGCGGTGGAGAGCCTGGACCCGCTGGACGTGGTCAGCAGGCTGGAAGCACACCTGGTGCGGCAGATTTTTTCACGGCTGACGGAATTTGACCGCGCGTCGCAGCAACTGGCGCCGGCGCTGGCGCATCACTGGGAATCCGAGGACGGCGGCCGCGTCTGGCATTTCTGGCTGCGGCCAGGCCTGAGCTTCCACGACGGTGCGCCGCTGCAACGCGAAGACGTGCGGCAAACCCTGCTGCGCCTGCGCGATATGCCATCCTTCTATCAATCCCTGTACCGGCACCTGCGCACGGTGGAACTGAGCGGCGACGACAGCATCAGCTGCCGGCTGACCTGCACGCTGAGCATGCCCGACTATCTGTGGCCGCACCGGATGGCCACGGCCAATTCATCCATCGTGCCGCGCCGCCGGAAAGCGGATTTCGCGCGCATGCCGATCGGCAGCGGCGTGTTCAAGCTGGTGCGCAATAATGAATACCGCATCACGCTGCAAGCCTTCAAGGATTACTACCGTGAGCGTGCGCTGTTGGACCAGATCGACCTGTGGATGATGGCGCCGCCGGCAGGCACGGCGCCGTTTGATCTGCAGTTCGGCCATAGCGATACCACGATGCTCGATCGAAACAGCCGCTCCAGGAATATGCTGTCGCAGGTGCAATCCGGCTGCACCTACCTGGTCTGCAACAGCCGCCGCCCGCATTTTTCAACGGTAGAACAAAGATTGGCTCTGGCGGACTGGCTGGCGCCGGAAACGCTGATTGCGCCCGATGATACACAACGCCGCCCCGCCGCCGGCATGCTGGCCGACTGGAAGCACAGGATAGCCGCAAGCGGCAAGCGCTATACCAGGCTGAAAGGCCAGGAACTGACGCTGATGGTGTGGAACACCCCGGAAATGCTGAAGCTGGCCGATGCCGTCGTCGCACGACTGCACAAGGCAGGCGCCCGCGTCAGGTCGATCCTGCTGCCCTGTGAAGACCCGCATGACAAACAATGGCTGCAATATGCGGACCTGAGACTGGGAAGCCAGGTGCTGCACGACGATAAAGATTTTGGCTGCTACGAATGGTTTGCTGCCGACAGGGTGCTGCGGCACTGGATGTCGGACGCGTGCAACTCGGCGGTGGAACTGCAGTTGGCAAAGATACAGGCCAAGCCGGACAGCAGGCAAAGGATGGGCGCCTATGCCAGACTGGGCAAGCAACTGGTGCAGGACGGCTGGATCATCCCCATCCTGCATGAGCATCAGCAAATCCAGGCGGCGCCGCATATCGCCGGGCTGCGCACGACGCCGCTGGGGTTCGCTGCGTTCGGCGATCTGTGGGTCAGGGGCTAAAAATTGTGCTTCAGCTTCAGAGCGCACGACTCCAAAGGATGGAAGCGGATGTCGTTAACACCGGCGACCGGCTCCCCGGGCAGGCGGGATTGATAGAATTCATTTCATAAATAGCGGGCGCTTCCGCGCGCGGAGTGTGCCGGCGCATGATTTGAGAGTGCGCAGGAGTTCAGGCGCCGGTGTCGCCGATGATGCCGAACTCGACCGGCAGCTTGACATAGAACAGCGGCACCCGCTCCTGCTCCAGCAGGGCAAACAGCCGATCCGCCTCGTCCTGGCTGACGACCATCGTGACCTCCACCGGCTGATCGGCAATGTCAAAGAAATGGGCCGAGTGCAAGCGCCGGTGATGGCCAAACCCCAGCGCGCCCATGAACACGGTGGCGCCGCGGATGCCGTGCGAGCGAGCCGTGTCGATCAGCCACTCATACAGCGCCTGGTGACCGTGGCGCTTGTTTTGTTCCATGAAGAACTCAAGTTGATAGCCTTGCATACGGCCTCCTTCAAGACGGTGGCTACTGTCAAAGTATAGGCAATTTGCACAGCTTATCTACGTTGATCAGCAATTTTTGCCAAATCCCCAGCTTTTGGAGATGATTTTCCTCTCTCACCGCCGCCCCAGCCATTACCGCCTGGAATGTGGTCGTCACACTGCCGGCTGGTCGAACTTATATCAATATCACACCGACGGCATTGATAATCAACAAGCGCATGATCGTCATTTCAGCAGGCTGACTCGGATGCTGGCGCTCATGATTCAGCCTTCTCCAGCATGTAGCCAAAACCGCGTATGGTGCGTATCGTGATGCCCGCATCCGCGATTTTTATGCGTATGCGCGAGACATAGACCTCGACCGCATTCAGTGTAATATCCTCCCCCCAGGGCAGGATCGCATCAATGATTTGCTGCTTTGACACCACGCGCGCCGCCTGTTGCATCAGGTATTCCAGCACGGCCCATTCCCGCACCGACAAGTCGATGGGCTGGTCGTTCACCTTGGCCCGCTTGGAGCCCTGGTCCAGCGACAGGCCCGCCAGTTGCAGCTTTGCCGCTTCCGGCGCGCTTCTTCTTACCAGCGCCTTGATGCGCGCCACCAGCTCCGGAGTGGCAAAGGGTTTCACCAGATAATCATCCGCGCCCAGCTCCAGCCCGTGCACCCGGTCCTGGATGGAGTCCCTGGCGGTCAGCAGCAAGACGGGCAAGTGGCGGCCCTGGTTGCGCAGGCGCCGGATGACTTCGAACCCGTCTATGCCGGGAATGCCGATGTCCAGCACCATCACCGCGATCTCCGATCGCTGCAATGCCGACAGCGCATCGATGCCGTTATTGACGACGTCAATGACCATCCCCTGCGCTTTTAAATTCCGCATGATGCCGTCAGCGATCACGGAATCATCTTCTACCAGGAGCACGTGCATAAGATATCCATTGTGGGTCGTAGTTTGATATGGCGAATGGATGACATTTTACGCTCTCGCCAACTATTTTTACGGCACTTGCCCGGTTTCCGCACGGTTTCCCTATGTTGTCAGGCTTTTGTCAGCTTGCTGTTATGTTTGCGATAGAATGGCTTGCTATCCTCCGTCAAAATTTTTACAATCAAGTGCGCCTGGCCCGCAGGGCTATAAGCCGCTCGCCATCGAGGTTGGGATGAAGAAGAATCAATTAAGCCGAAAGACCGGCCTGCTGATGCTCATCGGCATGGTTGCCGCCGGCATATTGTCAGGGTGCGGAAAAGAAGCAGACCAGGCCGCCGGCGCGAACCCCGCATCGGAAACCTCGTCGGCGCCGCTAGTCAGGGACGGGACTTACATCCGCCTGCCTGCAGCGTCGCCGTTACGCAAATCCATCTCCGTGGTCACCGTCACCGAGCAATCGATAGAGCGCTCCATCAGCGTACCGGGTGCGATTGAGGCTGATTCTGCGCGGCTGATCAAGGTGGTTCCTCCGGTATCGGGACGCATCGTCCAGTTGAACAAGCGCCTTGGCGACCCGGTCAAGGCCGGCGATGCCTTGTTTTCGATCGACTCGGCCGACCTGGCCAGCGCCTATAGCGATGCCAGCAAGGCGCAAGCGGCGCTGAACCTGGCCAAGCGCAACCTGCGAAGGCAAAAAGACCTGGTCGATGCCGACATCGCCGCCCGCAAGGACCTGGAGCAGGCGGAAAGCGACTATGCGCAAGCCGTCAGCGAAGCCGACCGGGCCAAGGCCCGGCTGTCCCAGCTGGGCTCGTCGCTGGGCGCCGGCTCGGGACACACCTACCAGCTGCGTTCGCCCATCTCGGGCAAAGTCATCGAATTGGCCGGTTCGCAAGGCGGCTTCTGGAACGATACCAATGCGCCGGTCATGACCGTGGCCGACCTGTCCACGGTATGGCTGGCCGCCAGCATACAAGAGAAGGACCTGCCGCTGGTGTTTATAGGGC
>DATHMC010000410.1:0-12144 GCA_035487495.1 Undibacterium sp. | reverse complement strand
TGGATCACACTGACCGTGGCCGGCCTGGCGATGGGCATGATGATCTTTATCATGGCCAGCGGCCTGACCCTGGTGTTCGGCCTGATGGACGTGATGAACTTCGGCCACGGCGTGTTCATCGCGATCGGCGCCTTTGTCGCCACCAGCGTGCTATTGCCGATGGCGGGCTGGATGCAGGCTGAAAACGCGGCGCTGAACCTGCTGGCGATAGGCATCGCGATGGCGGCGGCGGCGCTGGTCGCCGGGCTGCTGGGCTGGGCCTTCGAGCGCATCATCATCCGGCCGGTGTACGGCCAGCACCTGAAGCAAATCCTGATCACCACCGGCGGCCTGATCATCGCCGAGCAACTGATCCATGCGATCTGGGGGCCGGAGCAAATAGCATTGAGCCGCCCCGCCAGCCTGCGCGGCGCCTGGATCTTTGGCGACGTCGCGATAGAAAAATTCCGCGTGATCGCGGTCGTGCTGGGCCTGCTGATCTTCATCGCGATGTGGCTGGTGCTGAACCGCAGCAAAATAGGCTTGCTGGTGCGCGCCGGCGTGGAAAATCCGGAAATGGTGGAAACCCTGGGCTACAAGATACGCCGGCTATTCGTCGGCGTGTTCGTAGTCGGGTCCGCCCTGGCAGGCCTGGGCGGCGTACTGTGGGGCCTGTACCAGGAAACCGTCAGCGCGACGATGGGCGCGCAATTGATGGTGCTGATCTTCATCGTGATCATCATAGGCGGGCTGGGGTCGGTAGGCGGCTGCTTCGCCGGTGCGCTGCTGATCGGCCTGACGGCCAACTACGTCGGTTTTCTGGCGCCCAAGGTAGCGCTGGGCGCGAATATCCTGCTGATGGTGCTGATCCTTTTATGGCGGCCGCAAGGCCTGTTTCCGGTGGCTTCGCGATGATCAGAAAATTACTTTCAGGCGACCTGCCGAACAGCAGGATATTGACCACCCTGTTGCTGCTGGTGTTGCTGGGCCTGCTGCTGACGCCGTTCATCTTTCCCGGCACCCGCGCGATGAACGTCGCCGCCAAGATCTGCGTGTTCATCGTACTGGCCGCCAGCTACGACCTGCTGCTGGGCTACACCGGCATAGTCTCGTTCGCGCACACGATGTTTTTCGGCATAGGCGCGTACGGCGTCGGCATCGCGATGTCCAGATTCGAACCCGGCTGGCTGCCGCTGCTGCTGGGCGTGCTGGCGGCCATGCTGACGGCGTTGGTGCTGGCATTGCTATTGGGCCTGCTGTCGCTCAGGGTCAGAACCATCTTCTTCGCCATGATGTCGCTGGCGCTGGCGTCCTTCTTCGTGATCCTGGCCTCGCAATTCTCCGACTACACCGGCGGCGAAGACGGCCTGACCTTCAAGCTGCCGGAGCTACTGTCCCCCGGCACCCAGTTCCTGGATGAACCCTGGCTGGGTGTAGACTGGAACGGCAAAACCCTGGCCTATTACATCGTCTTCTGCGGCAGCGCCGCCCTGTTCCTACTCTGCCTGCGGGTAGTCAATTCCCCTTTCGGCCGTGTCCTGCAAGCGATCCGCGAAAACGACTTCCGCGTCGCCGCAATCGGCTTCAACCCCGTCACCTACCGCACCGTGGGCAACTGCCTGGCCGCCCTGCTGGCCTGCCTGGCCGGCGCACTATACGCGATCTGGCTACGCTATGTCGGCCCCGACACGGTACTCAGCTTCGACATCATGATAGACGTGCTGCTGATCGTCGTCATAGGCGGCATGGGCTCGATGTACGGCGCCGCGATAGGAGCAGCCATCTTCGTGATCGCCCAAAACTACCTGCAAGACGGCATGAAGCTGCTGCACGGCGGCCTGGAAGGCGTCCCCGTCGTCGCCAACTTCTTCCACCCAGACCGCTGGCTGCTGTGGCTGGGCGTGTTGTTTGTGTTGTCGGTATACTTTTTACCGACCGGCATAGTAGGCAA
This sequence comes from Undibacterium sp., assembly GCA_035487495.1. GTDB lineage: Bacteria > Pseudomonadota > Gammaproteobacteria > Burkholderiales > Burkholderiaceae_D > Undibacterium. Next base: position 10,214 of record DATHMC010000410.1, on the reverse strand, counting down.
GCTGCGGCAAAGAAAGAAGTAACCTCAACAATTCACCACCCTGATTTTGAATTTGCCGTTGCCGTTGCCGTTGCCGTTGCCGTTGATTTTGACTTTGATCCGCTGGGGACGCAGCATTTTGTGCGTTACAGAAAATGGATCAGAAACAGACGTTGTCTGAGCCGAAGGCGAGTTTCGTCTGTTTCCCATTTTTTGTAGTGCGCAAAATGTGATGGCGCAAGCGCCATCACCCGTGGGGCAAGTCTGCGGTCGCCTTTTTTGGCTTACCTTTTTTGGCGAAGCAAAAAAGGTAAGTGGCCGCCGGGCCACCCCCGGCCAGCAATCATAATAAGTACCCTGATTATCATGCACCCGACATCCCACTACCTCACCTGCCACAACCGCGAACTCCACTACATGCAATGGGGCTCCCCCAATAGGCCCTCGGTAATCCTAAGCCACGGCCTGGCCAGGACCAGCCGCGACTTCGACGACCTGGCCGCCGCGCTGGCCAACGACTACCACGTGATCGCCCCCGACATGCCGGGCCGCGGCCTGTCGCAATGGAGCCCCGACCCGGCAAAGGAATATTGCCTGGAATTTTATGTCAAGCTGCTGACCGAGCTGGCGGATCGGCTCAAGATAGACAGCATGCGCTGGGTAGGCACCTCGATGGGCGGCGCCATAGGCATGGTCGCCGCCGCCACCACGCTGCGCAATCGCATCACCCACCTGGTGCTGAACGACAACGGCCCGCAACTGGCGGAGGCGGCGATCCAGCGCATCCGCAGCTACGCCGGAGCGCCGGCCAGTTTCGATACCGTGACCGAACTGGAAAACTACTTCCGGCAAGTCTATCAACCCTATGGCTGGCTCAACGACGAGCAATGGCGACGCCTGACGGAAAGCTCGGTACGCCGCTTGCCCGACGGCAAGGTCACACCGCACTACGATCCGAACATGGTGATGCAGTTCACATTGCACGAGGACGACTACCTGCGCTGGAACGAATACGACAGCCTGGTTTGTAAAACCCTGGTGCTGCGCGGCGAACACTCGGACCTGCTGCTGGCCGACACCGCGCAGGCGATGACAGTGCGCGGCCCCAGGGCCACACTGGTGACGGTGGCGGACTGCGGTCATGCGCCGGCGCTGAATGTGCCGGATCAGATTGGAATAGTGCGCGATTTCTTAGGTTGACGGGACGGCGACGCCGAATAAATCCTCCTGCGCGGCGCGGCTGATCGCCAGTACGGCAGGATGGGTCAACTTGCGCTGCACCGAGATTGCATAAAACTGCTCCCGGATCTCTTCGGTGCTGCCCACCTGCAGCACGCCGTACTGCTGCATCACCATGTCGGCAATCGCGGACGGCGCGGCAAAAAAACCGGCGCCGGCCTGGCCGAAAGCGCTCATCAGCGCGCTATCGTCAAACTCGCCGGCAATGCGCGGATGCAATTGCTGCGCATTGAGCCAGTGCATCAGCTTGGAGCGGAGGGCCGAGTCTTCGCCCGGCAACAACAGCGGCGCAGCCTCCAGGCAGGCCGGGAATTCCGGCGCATACTGCTGCGCCAGTGCCTCCGTGGCAAAGAAGCTGGTGCCGCACTCGCCCAGCAAATGGCTGAATCCGCGCACGTTGACGGTGGGCGGCATGGGACTGTCGGTGATCACGATATCCAGCTTATGCACCGCCAGCTCCGCCAGCAGATGCTCCAGCTTTCCTTCACGGCAATTGATGCGCAAGGTTTGCGGCAGCCTGAGCGCCGGCTCCAATAGCCGGTAGGCCACCGGCTTCGCCACCGCATCGGACACACCGACCCGCAATTGCACGGTGCGTTCGGTAGGCCGATGGTGCAGCACCTCTTCCAGCTCTTGCCCAAGCGTAAAAATTTCTTCGGCATAGCTGAGCACCAGCCGCCCGGCCTCGGTCAGCACCAGGTTGCGGCCGCTCTTCTCGAACAGCTGCTCGCCCTGGATTTCCTCGAACAGGCTGAGCTGGCCGCTGATGGTCTGCGGCGTCAGGTGCAGTTGCTCACTGGCGCGCGCGATGCTGCCGGCCTTGGCGACTACCCAGAAGTAATGCAAATGCTTGTAGTTCAAGTTACTCATGGCAAAGCGCTCCCAATTCATCGTTTTTTACGATGTATTAGTCAATTATATTCGACTTTTTTTGTTAATGTGCAAGCACTACACTGTTGCTACCTTCTTTGGGAAGGTGAAAAGCTGCAAATCAGCAACAGGCAATACGCCGCAGCTTTTCAACATTTCAGGAGAAAAGCATGAAATTGAATATGACCCGCGCCGCCCTGCGCAATGTGCAAACGGTGGACTACATAGACAGCAGCGCGGGCGAAAGCCATAAGGTATTACGCAATACCTATATGCTGTTATCGATGACCCTGCTGTTCAGCGCACTGACCGCCGCCGCCAGCGTGGCGCTGGCGCTGCCCGGCCCCGGCGTCGTCATCACCCTGGTCGGCTATTTCGGCTTGCTGTTTTTGACCACCAAATTCCGTAATAGCGGCCTGGGCCTGGCCTTTGTATTCGCGCTGACCGGCTTCATGGGTTATACGCTGGGCCCGATCATCAGCCACTACCTCGGCATGGCCGGCGGCAGCGGCATCGTGATGGGCGCGATGGGCATGACCGGCGCGATCTTCCTGGGCTTGTCCACCTATGTACTGGTCAGCAAGCGCGACTTCAGCTTCCTCGGCAGCTTTCTGGCGGTGGGCATCCTGGTCACTTTTGTCGCCAGCCTGGGCGCAATCTTTTTCCAGATCCCGGCGCTGTCGCTGACCATCTCCGCAGTGATGGTATTGCTGATGTCTGGCATGATCCTGTTTGAAACCAGCAACATCATCCGCGGCGGCGAAACCAATTACATCATGGCAACCGTCAGCCTGTATATCACGATCTTCAACCTGTTCATCAGCCTGCTGCAGTTGCTCGGCTTTGTCAGCCGCGACGAATAAACACGAATAAGCACCGCGTGGGCACCCAGTGCCCGCGCGCTTGCCTTATTTATATAACAGCGCGGACAGCAAGTCCTGACGCAAAAAGGAACAACAATGATACAAACCATCGCCCAGCCCTGGATGTGGGCCGTCTTTATCGCCTTTGTACTGGGGATGCTGCTGCTGGATGTGTTTGCACTGGGCGGCTCGCGTTCGCACAAGGTCGGCGTCAAGGAGGCCGCGATCTGGTCCGGCGTCTGGATCAGCCTGGCCCTGCTGTTCGACCTGGGCCTGTGGCTGTACCTGAAAGAGTCTTTCGGCGCCACCGTCGCCGATGCCAAGGCGATGGAATTCCTGGCCGGCTATGTGATAGAAAAATCACTGTCCGTCGATAACGTGTTCGTATTCCTGCTGATCTTCAGCCATTTCTCGGTGCCGCTGCAATATCAGCGCAAAGTGCTGCTGTATGGCGTACTCGGCGCGATCGTGATGCGTATTGCGATGATACTGGCCGGCGTCTGGGTAGTGACGCAGTTTGCCTGGGTACTGTATCTGTTCGGCATCTTCCTGCTGTACACCGGCTTTCGCATGCTGGTCTCGGCAGAGAAAGAACCCGATCTGAATGCCAATCCGGTGTTGCGCTGGGCTAAAAAGCTGCTGCCCTTTACCGACGGCTTCCGCGCCGAGAGATTCAGCGTGGTGGAGGGCGGCAAGCGGCTGTTCACGCCGCTGTTGCTGGTGCTGATCCTGATAGAAATATCGGATGTGATCTTTGCGGTGGACTCAATCCCGGCGATCTTTGCGATCACGACCGACCCGTTCATCGTGTTCACGTCGAACATCTTCGCGATCATGGGCTTGCGCGCGCTGTACTTCCTGCTGGCGGACATGGCGGAACGCTTCCACCTGCTGAAGTTCGGCCTGGCCTTTGTATTGATGTTTGTCGGTATCAAGATGCTGGTGGTGCAATGGCTGCATATCCCGACCGCGATATCGCTGCTGGTGATAGGCGGCATCCTGGCCATCTCCATCGCCGCCAGCCTGATTGCCACACGTCCGGACAGCAAGAAGCCTGAATAGAATTTAACGGTTCCCTTTGGGGCGTATCACCGGCATGCCGGCGATACGCCTTTTTTTTATGCCGTGCCGCCGCCATCCTGTTTATGGCATTTTGTTGCTTTAGCTATATTGCCCGTCAAAACGTCGCCGCGAAATCGGCCCGGCCCGCGCCGGCTACACCCAAGCCCTTGATTTGACGTATAATTTACCTCTGTTGCGCCGATTTGAGACTCAGATTGCGGGCGCGTAATAAGTGCAGCTAAAAGGACATCGCCCGATCCGCCTGCATAAGTCGATCGGGTTTTTTGTTTTATGAAATCAAGATGATGAATAGCCCTGCCGCCGTGTCTACACCTGTAACTGCTACCGAAGCCCATCTGCGCGACCTGCTGTCGCGCCGCATCCTGATACTGGATGGAGCGATGGGCACCATGATCCAGCAATATAAACTGACCGAAGCAGACTATCGCGGCGAGCGCTTCAAGGACTTCACAGGTCCCGGAAGGGAGCTGTTCGTCAAAGGCAACAATGAATTGCTGTCGCTGACGCAGCCGCATATCATCCAGGAAATCCACGAGCAATACCTGGCCGCCGGCGCCGACCTGATAGAGTCCAATACCTTCGGCGCCACCACGGTGGCGCAGGACGATTACCATATGGCGCACCTGGCCTATGAGATGAACCTGCAGTCGGCCAAGCTCGCCAGGGCCGCGTGCGACAAGTACAGCAGCGCCGACAAGCCGCGCTTTGTCGCCGGCGCGCTGGGGCCTACGCCGAAGACGGCGTCGATCTCGCCGGACGTGAACGATCCTGCAGCGCGCAATGTCAGCTTCGACCAGCTGGTCGCCGCCTATCTGGAGCAAACCCGCGGCCTGGTGGACGGCGGCGCCGATGTGCTGCTGGTGGAAACCATTTTCGACACGCTGAACTGCAAGGCGGCGCTGTTTGCCATCGACACTTATTTTGAAGAAACTGGCAAGCGCCTGCCTATCATGATTTCCGGCACCGTCACCGATGCGTCCGGACGTATCCTGTCGGGCCAGACCGTGCCCGCATTCTGGAATTCGGTGCGCCATGCGCGCCCGCTGACGATAGGCCTGAACTGCGCGCTGGGCGCAACGCTGATGCGCCCGTATGCGGAAGAGCTATCCAAAATCGCCGACACCTTTGTCTGCATTTACCCGAATGCCGGCCTGCCCAACCCGATGAGCGACACCGGCTTTGACGAGTTGCCCGCCGATACTTCTTCGCTGCTGAAAGAATTTGCCGAAAGCGGCTTCGTGAATATCGCCGGCGGTTGCTGCGGCACCACGCCGGCGCATATCAAGGCGATTGCCGAGCTGCTGCAGCCGATTGCACCGCGCCAGATACCGGAGGTGCCCGCCAGCATGAAGCTGTCCGGCCTGGAACCGTTCACGGTCGACCACAACTCGCTGTTCGTCAACGTCGGCGAACGCACCAACGTGACCGGCTCGAAAGCCTTCGCCCGCCTGATCCTGAACGAGCAATACGACGAAGCGCTGGCAGTGGCGCGCCAGCAGGTGGAAAACGGCGCGCAAGTGATCGACATCAACATGGATGAGGCGATGCTGGATTCGCAGGCAGCGATGACCCGCTTCCTGAACCTGATTGCGTCGGAACCGGACATCGCCCGCGTACCCATCATGATCGACTCGTCCAAATGGACGGTCATCGAGGCCGGCCTGAAGTGCGTGCAGGGCAAGGCCATCGTCAATTCGATCTCGATGAAAGAGGGCGAAGCCGAATTCCTGCGCCAGGCCACGCTGTGCAAGCGCTACGGCGCCGCAGTGATCGTGATGGCCTTCGATGAAAAGGGCCAGGCCGACACCTATGAGCGCAAGATAGAAATCTGCAAGCGCGCCTACGACCTGCTGATCAAGGAACTGGACTTCGATCCGGAAGACATCATCTTCGACCCGAATATCTTCGCGATTGCCACCGGCATAGAAGAGCACAACAACTACGCGGTCGATTTCATCAACGCGACCCGCTGGATACACCGGAATCTGCCGGGCGCCAAGATCAGCGGCGGCGTGTCCAACGTCAGCTTCAGCTTCCGCGGCAACGATCCGGCGCGCGAAGCCATCCACACCGTCTTCCTGTATCACGCGGTCCAGGCCGGCATGACCATGGGCATCGTCAATGCCGGCATGATGGGCGTGTATAGCGAACTGGATGCGGAACTGCGCGAGCGCGTGGAAGACGTAGTGCTGAACCGGCGCGACGACGCCACCGAACGCATGATCGAATTCGCCGCCACCTTGAAGGCCGGCGGCAAGAAAGAAGAGGCGACGCTGGAATGGCGCCATGATCCGGTGGAGAAGCGCCTGGCGCACGCGATGGTGCAAGGCATTACGCAGTGGATCGTGGAAGATACCGAAGAAGCGCGCCTGAAAATCATGAACAACGGCGGCCGCCCGATCCAGGTCATCGAGGGCCCGCTGATGGCCGGCATGAACATCGTCGGCGACCTGTTCGGCCAGGGCAAGATGTTCTTGCCGCAAGTGGTGAAATCGGCGCGCGTGATGAAGCAGGCGGTGGCGCACCTGATTCCTTTCATCGAAGAAGAAAAGAAACGCAGCGGCGACAACAAGCCCAAGGGCAAGATCGTCATCGCCACCGTCAAGGGCGACGTGCACGACATCGGCAAGAACATCGTCACCGTGGTATTGCAATGCAATAATTTTGAAGTAGTCAACATGGGCGTGATGGTGCCCTGCTCCGAAATCCTGGCCAAGGCCAAGGCCGAGAATGCCGACATTATCGGCCTGTCCGGTCTGATCACGCCTTCGCTGGAAGAAATGGCCCACGTCGCCAAGGAGATGCAGCGCGACCCGCACTTCCGCATGCTGAAGATTCCGCTGCTGATAGGCGGCGCGACCACCAGCCGCGCCCATACCGCAGTGAAGATCGCCCCGAACTACGAAGGCCCGGTAGTGTACGTGCCGGACGCCTCGCGTTCGGTATCGGTCGCGCAATCGCTGCTGACCGTCGAGCAGCGCGAGCAATATGTGGAAGAACTGGCAATTGATTATGAACGCATCCGCGTGCAGCACGCGAACAAGAAGGCGATTCCTATGCTCAGCCTGCGGGCCGCGCGCGCCAACAAGGCCCAGCTGGATTTTGCCGGCGCGTCTGCGCCGCGCAAACCCAAGTTCATCGGCCGCCGCATCTTCAAGAACTATGACCTGGCAACGATAGCCCAGTATATAGACTGGGGCCCGTTCTTCCAGACCTGGGATCTGGCGGGGCCCTATCCGGCCATCCTGAAAGACGCCGTGGTCGGCGAAGCCGCCGGCAAGGTGTTTGCCGAAGGCCAGGCCATGCTGAAAAAAGTCATCGACGGGCGCTGGCTGTCGGCCAACGGCGTGATTTCCCTGCTGCCCGCCAATAGCATCAACGACGACGACATCGAGGTGTATACCGACGAAAGCCGCAGCCAGGTTGCCTTCACCTATTACGGCGTACGCCAGCAAACCGAAAAACCGGTGATCGACGGCGTGGCGAGGCCGAACCAGTGCCTGGCCGACTTCATTGCGCCGAAATCTTCCGGCATTGCCGATTACATAGGCATGTTCGCGGTGACCGCCGGCCTGGGCATAGAAAAGCACGAGAAACGCTTTGAAGACGCGCACGACGACTACAGCAGCATCATGCTGAAGTCGCTGGCGGACCGGCTGGCGGAAGCCTTCGCCGAACACCTGCACGAAAGGGTGCGCAAGGACTTGTGGGGCTATGCCGCCGATGAAAACCTGAGCAATGAAGCCCTGATCAAGGAGGCCTACCAGGGCATACGCCCGGCCCCCGGTTATCCGGCCTGCCCGGAGCATACGGTCAAGGCCGATGTGTTCAAATTGATGCAGTGCGAAGAAATCGATATGCATATCACCGAATCCTTTGCCATGATCCCGGGCGCGGCGGTATCCGGTTTCTATTTTGCCCATCCCGCATCCAAATATTTCAGCGTCGGCAAGATAGGCGACGACCAGGTGAGCGACATGGCAAGACGCCGCAACGTCAACAAGGAAGACGTGGAGCGCTGGCTGGCCCCGAATCTGTAGCGTCTGGAAACTATTAGCAATCATTTACCAGTCGGCGGCAAATAGCGGCCGATTATCAATTAAAATACCTGGGCCTGTTAGCCATTAAATTAGGTGTGCGAATGGGTCTAAAACATTGCAGGGCTAGGCACCGGCCGCTTGGTTGACCAAGCCAGCGGCCCGTAACAACGCCCTGCGGTGTTTTAGACCCATTCCCTCCGGGTTCAAGCCTCGGCGGCCCCACCAAAACGCGCGCTGGACTGCGTTGCACTCCTTGCCAGCCCGCGTTTTGGATTGAACGCATCTCCCAATTTAATGACTAACAGGCCCTGGCAAGCCATCTTTAACCGGGTCCGGATAAAGATGGCCTGCTTTTTTATACTTAAGCGCCTGGATTTGTCGCCAAAAGCTGAGCAAATTCCAAAAGTGATGGATTTTTCCTATTTCGCATGCTAATAATACAAGCAAATAAACTAGGCAATATGCGGGTTCACGAAGGCGGGCATAAACTGCAATGGCTACATGACTGATACCTACCCACAATTTATCGATCTTTCCCAATTGCGCGTCGGGATGTTTGTGTACCTCGATATCGGCTGGATGGAGCATCCATTTCCGGTCAACAGTTTTTCGATTAGCAGTCCGGAGCAGATATCCACGATACGTTCGCTGGGCCTGGAGCGCATACGCTACTCCCCGGAAAAAAGTACGCCGGAATCGCAGCCGCAAGCGGCAAGCAAACCGCCGGTTGCCGCCGCAATACTGGCAGAAGTTGAATCCCCCAAGGCGGCAGAGGCGCGCAAGCGGCGCGAATTGCTGGCGAACCAGCAAGCCAGCCTGATGGCCTGCGAGAGGCAGTTCAACCACGCGACCCAGACCTTCAAAATGGTCATAGACTCGGCGCACGCGCAACCGCAGGCTGCGCGGGAGCATGCAGAAAACCTGATCCAGTCCTTTTTGCAGGAAATCCTCACCGAAGACGAAGCCGCGATACAGCTATTATCGGAAAAAGCCGGCGAAAAAACTTCGCTGCACTCGATCAATGTCACCGTCATCTCGTTGCTGCTGGGCAAAGCCATGCAACTCGGCAAAGCCGAAATGCTGGAACTGGGCATAGGCGCCTTGCTGCATGACATAGGCAAGATGGAATTGCCGGACCGCCTGCGCTGGCTGGACGAACAATTCGGCTATGCCGAGCGCCAGCTATACCAGTCGCATGTCGCGCACGGCGTCACGATGGGGCGCAAGATGGGCCTGTCCGCCCATGCGATGCTGCTGATAGGCCAGCATCACGAACACGTCGACGGCAGCGGCTACCCCAGCCAGATCAAGGCAGAAAAAATGTCTCCCTTGAGCAAGATCGTTGCGCTGGTCAACCGCTACGACAACCTGTGCAATCCCGGCAATCCGGCGCTGGCGATCACGCCGCATGAAGCGCTGTCGCAGATATTCACGCAGTTCAAGGCCCAGTTCCATGTGCCTACGCTGACCGCCTTCATACGGATGATGGGCATCTACCCGCCCGGCTCTGTGGTGCAACTGACCGATGAAAGATATGCGATGGTGGTCTCAGTCAACTCGGCGCGCCCGATCAAGCCGCGGGTATTGATACACAACTCTGAGGTTCCGCGCGACGATGCACTGGTCATCAACCTGGAAAGCGAAACCGCTCTCGGCATACATCGCAGCCTGAAACCGATACAACTGCCCAAAGCTGCCTACGACTACCTGTCGCCGCGAAAGCGCCTGTGTTATTTTTTCGAGCGCAGCCGTGAGCTGCCGTCTGCCGGAGAGGTGCTGTGAAACCGCACCAGTGGCAGCCGCTGATAGAAGGCATGCTGGAGGCAGTGTTACTGGTCGACCCCATACAATTGCGCATACTCGGCGCCAACCGCTCTGCGCACACGCTGCTGCGCCTGCCTGCGGATTCACTGATGGGCACCGCCGTGGTGGACCTGGCAGCAGCGCCGGAAGACCTGTTCTTTTGGGAAGATGCGGCGGCCGGCCTGTCCGACAATATTTTCTCGGAAACCCTGCTGCAACGCCAGGACGGCGGCACGATACAGGTGGAACGCCGGGTATCGCTGGTCAAGGTAGGGCTGGACAATTCCGTGTACGTGGTGGCAATCCGCGACCATACCAGCCAGCGCCAGGTGGAAAA
>DATHMC010000409.1:0-6800 GCA_035487495.1 Undibacterium sp. | reverse complement strand
GGACGATGAAGCCGCCGGCACAAATTATCGCTACCGATATTGATACCAACGTATTGGCGACGGCTTCCAAGGGAGTCTACAACCTGGATCGCCTGGACAAGATGTCCCCGGAACGGATGCGAAAATTCTTCTTGAAGGGGAAGGGGGCGCAAGAAGGCCTGGTGCGGGTGCGGCAAGAGCTGCGTGACATGATCACGTTCAAGCAATTGAACCTGCTGGCGGATGGCTGGCCCGTCAGCGGCGAATTCGATGCCATATTTTGTCGCAATGTGATGATTTATTTTGATAAGCCGACGCAGGGGAAAATTCTTAAAAAATTTGTTCCTTTGATGAAGTCGGACGGATTGCTTTTTGCCGGGCATTCCGAGAATTTTTTATATGTGACGGATGCATTCAAGCTGAGAGGAAAAACAGTGTATGAATTGGCGAGCCTGCATGATGCGCGCCATAAGACCGCGCCACGCCAATCGGATAAGGGCCTGACATGAGCCAATTAAGTGAGGAGCATTTCGCAACGAATGTCTATTACGACAGAACATTCGATTGTGATGCCGCAAAAATTTTGCCGGGCGAATTTTATTTCACCGGCAAGGATATGCTGATCGTGACCGTGCTCGGTTCCTGCGTTTCCGCTTGTATTCGCGACCGCATTTCCGGTGTCGGCGGGATGAACCATTTCATGTTGCCGGATGGCGGCGCCGATTCGGACAACCCGGTTTCTGCCTCCATGCGCTACGGCACCTATGCGATGGAAGTGTTAATCAACGAATTGTTAAAAGCCGGGGCCAGGCGGGAGAACCTGGAGGCCAAGGTATTTGGCGGCGGAAACGTGCTGCGGGGGTTTACCGCGATTAACGTCGGCGAAAGGAACGCGAAATTTGTGCTGGACTACCTGCGCACGGAAAAAATGCGGGTGATTGCCGAGGACTTGAATGACATCTACCCTCGCAAGGTCTATTTTTTCCCAAAGACGGGAAAAGTCCTCGTCAAAAAATTAAAAGTTGAACATAACGATACCCTCAAAAAACGTGAACTGGACTATGCCAGCCGTCTTAAAACGGCACCGGTTGGTGGCGAGATTGACTTGTTTTGACGTGTATGGGGCGTATTGTTGCGGCGGAGTATTTTATGAAAATCAAAGTATTAATAGTGGACGATTCTGCGTTGATCAGAAGCGTCATGAGTGAGATCATCGGCAGCCAGCCTGACATGGAAGTGGTTGGGGTCGCACCCGATCCGCTAGTGGCGCGCGAGCTGATCAAGCAAACCAATCCCGACGTGTTGACGCTGGACGTCGAGATGCCGAAGATGGACGGCCTGGACTTCCTGGAGAAGTTGATGCGGCTACGGCCCATGCCGGTAGTCATGGTGTCATCGCTGACGGAGCGCGGATCGGAAATTACAATGCGCGCGCTCGAGCTGGGCGCAGTGGATTTTGTCACCAAGCCCAAGCTGTCGATTAAAAGCGGCATGCAGGAATATACCGACCTGATCGCCGACAAGATCCGCGCCGCTTCCAAGGCCCGCATCAAGCCGCGTTCGGCGCATTTGGCGGACGCCGGCAAGGGGCCGGCCGGCGAACTGCCGATGGTGCGCAACCCTCTGACCAGTAGCGAGAAACTGATCATCATAGGTGCCTCCACCGGCGGCACGGAAGCGATCAAGAATTTCCTGGTGCAGATGCCATCGGATTGCCCCGGAATACTGATTACCCAGCACATGCCGGAAGGATTCACCCGGTCGTTCGCCAAGCGGCTGGACGGCCTGTGCAAAATTTCCGTGATGGAGGCGGCGGGAGGGGAGCGGGTCTTGCCCGGGCACGCGTATATTGCTCCCGGACACTCCCACCTGCTATTGGCCAGGAGCGGAGCCAACTATGTGACCAAACTGGATGACGGTCCCCCGGTGAACCGGCACAGGCCCTCGGTGGACGTGCTATTCCGCTCGGCAGCTACTTTTGCCGGTAAAAATGCGGTGGGCGTCATCTTGACGGGGATGGGCAAGGACGGGGCCGCCGGGATTTTGGAAATGAAGAACGCCGGTGCCTACAATTTTGCTCAAGACGAAGCAACTTGTGTAGTATTTGGCATGCCGCGTGAAGCAATCGCTGTTGGCGCGACGCATGAAGTCGGGCCATTAAACGAGCTGCCTGCCAAGGTGTTGAGCTATCTCGCTGCGCACGGAAGCCGTGCGTTGCGGGTTTGATCCGGGCTGGATTCGGCTTGAATTCAGGATTCTCGACCAAATTCAGACAAATTAAACTTGTTATGCAATTTGAGCACCACTTCCCGGCAATTTGACCGATAATACTAAAATCTGTCTTTAAAGAAATAATGGAGTAATTCATGGCCGATCAGAATCTCAAGTTTTTAGTTGTTGATGATTTTTCTACAATGCGTCGCATCGTACGCAATTTGCTAAAAGAGCTTGGATATTCCAATGTGGACGAGGCTGAGGACGGCGCGATGGGCCTGGCCAAGTTGAAATCGGGCGACTTCGATTTCGTGATTTCGGACTGGAATATGCCGAACATGGATGGCCTGACCATGTTGCAGCATATTCGTGCCGATGCCGCGCTGGCCAAATTGCCTGTGCTGATGGTCACTGCCGAAGCCAAAAAAGAAAACATCATCGCTGCAGCGCAAGCGGGCGCAAATGGTTACGTGGTGAAGCCTTTTACTGCAGCGACTCTGGACGAGAAATTGACCAAGATTTTTGAGAAGCTTGAGAAGGGCGCTTAATAATAATTAGAAGCCGCATTGCCGGATTATTTAAGTGGGGCGGCGGTGACTGCGGCAATGGGGCATGTTGTGGACATGTCTCAATAAGGAGCGGAGATGAGTCAAGTTATCGGCGAAAACGCCCAGCAAGAAGATCTTCTGACACGCGTGGGTCATATGACCCGCCTGTTGCATGACAGTTTGCGCGGCCTGGGTCTGGATAAGCTGCTGGAGCGTGCTGCTGATGATATCCCGGATGCGAGAGACAGGCTGGAATATGTGGCGCGCATGTCCGAGCAGGCGGCACAACGGGTTTTGAATGCGACGGATGTCGCGATTCCTTTGCAAGAGTCGATAGACGCCGGCGCAAAGAAAGTTTCTGCGGATTTGCAGGGTTTGCTGGGGCAGGCTGGAACGGTAGAGCAATATCGGCAGATGGCGAACCAGACCTTGGATTATTTGAAGTCGGTCAGCAGTAGCAGCGTGGAAACCAAGTCGCATCTGATGGATATCATGATGGCGCAGGATTTCCAGGACCTGACCGGACAGGTGATCAAGAGGGTGACAGAGCTTGCACAAAACCTGGAACAGCAACTGGTGCAATTGTTGATCGATTATTCGCCAAATGACATGAAGCGTGAAGTCAGCGATGGATTGTTGAATGGCCCGCAAATCAACCCTGTAGGAAACGCCGATGTGGTTGCCGACCAGAGCCAGGTGGATGATTTGCTGGATAGCCTCGGGTTTTAAGATTTTACTGAATAGCCAGCCTGGCCTGGCAATTGCGTACATTTACAGATTATCCCCATATGAATGAAGTGAACTTCATCGTCAGAGAACCCTTGCTTGATCCAAAGCAGCGGGTCATTGGCTTTCAGTTTTCCTGGCAGCAGCCATCAGAGCAATCCGGTAGCGAAAGCGTTGAAAACCTGGATTCCTTGATGACCTTCCTTGCAGAGCAATTGATTGATGACGAGAAGGGCTTCCTGCTGGGCGACAATTTATTGTTCCTGGAGGCTGTGCCGGCCCTGCTGGAGACAGAGGGTCTCAGGCTGCTGCCGCCCAAAAATACCGTCCTGATACTATCGAAGCGTTACTTCGCAGAAGGCCCGGAACTGGAGCTGATCAAAGAGGTCAGGCAACAAGGCTACGGCATCTCAGTGCGCGGCGGCGACCTGAGCGGCCTGGACCGTTCCCTGCTATCGCAAATTTCGCATATAGAAGTGCAGTTGGGCGCCGCCAATTTTGCCGCGCAGGCAAGGACCTATGCCGCCTTGAAGCAATCATCCGTGCGCATGGTCGCGAGGAAAGTCGCAACCTGGCAAGACTATGATGCGTGCTCTGCGCTTGGGTTGGACTGCTTTGTCGGCAAACTGCATTTGACGCCGCGGCCCAGCACCGGTCAAAAAGGCATGAATTCTTCGCAAACCACCATTTTGCAATTGATGGAAATGGTCAGGAAAAATGCCGACATCCAGCAATTGGAGGCAGTGGTAAAGCGCGACGCGACGCTGGCCTATAAGCTGCTGCGCTATATTAATTCGGCAGGTTTTGGTTTGCGCACCGAGGTGCAGTCGCTGAAACACGCGGTGCAAATACTTGGGTATAGCCCGCTCTATCGCTGGTTGTCGCTATTGCTCGCGACCGCCAGCACCAGCGGCTATTCCCCGGTGCTGCTGGAAACGGCCATTGTGCGCGGGCGCTTTGCGGAGTTGCTGGGCCAGGCCCAGATGCCCAAGAGCGAAGCCGAGAATTTGTTTGTGGCAGGGATGTTCTCCTTGCTCGACAGATTGCTGGGCTTGCCTATGGACGAAGTCCTGTCCACAATACAATTGCCGGAAGCCGTTACCGAAGCATTGATTTCCCGCGGTGGTATTTACGGTCCCTATCTGGCGCTGGCCGAAGCCTGCGAATTGAACAGCATGCTGGTCGGCTCCCTGGCCGAATCGCTGCGCATCAGTCCTGCCGAAGTCAACAAAGCCCATTTGTCGGCTTTGGCCTGGGCCAAAAACATCGCAACGGCAGCTTAAACGCCTATTTGCCGAAAATGCTGTATTTTTTTCGGCAATTCTCCTCCTGAGTCTGGATGCGTTGCCTTCGGCAACCGCCAGCTTTGCCTTTATTTCCTCAAAATTCAAAAAATTTCCGTACGGAAAAAATATTTCAGCATTTTCAAGCGAATTGGTGATGCGAAATAAAGGGTAATTTTGCACCTGTTCCCAGTATGGACCGGCGTCGCTTCCAGCAATAATCGTACCTGTAAATCTGTCAATGCGACGTGTTGTACGCGAGGCAGGAAATAACGGGAGTCGGCAATGGCCGAAGAAAGCGATCTTGAAAGAACCGAACCGGCGTCGCCCAAGCGCCTGGAGCAGGCGCGTGAAGAGGGCGATGTCCCGCGTTCGCGGGAACTTTCCACGTGCACGATTTTATTGGCTGCCGGCGCTTCGCTTTGGGGCATGGGCGGCAGCTTGGTCAATGAATTGAATCACGCCCTGGCCTCCGGCCTGAGCCTGGACAGGGCGCAGGCTTACGATCCGGCGCTGCTGTTTGCGCGCATAGGCGCAAATTTGCAGGATGTTCTGCTGGCTTTTGCACCTGTCGCCGGTTTGCTGATGCTGGTGGCGCTGGCCTCACCCTTGCTGATCGGCGGCTGGCTGTTCAGCGGCAAGGCGCTGCAGCCTAATTTCGGGCGCCTGAACCCTTTGAGCGGCTTGGGCAACATGATCTCTGCGCGCGCAGGGGTGGAGTTGTTGAAGGCGGTCGGCAAGGCCATATTGGTCGGCGCTGTGGCCTGGATGACCATCATGGGCCAGAAAAATGCGATCTTCGGACTGGCCGTAGAGCCCCTGCGGGAGGGCCCCGCACACGTCGGGCATATGCTGGGGGTGTGCTTTCTTTCCATCGTCGGCGCCCTGGTGCTGATCGCTGCAATTGATGCCCCATACCAGATGTGGCACTACGCGAACAAATTGAAAATGACGCATCAGGAAGTGGTGCAAGAATCCAAGGAAGCCAACGGTAATCCGCAAATCAAGGCAAAGATCCGCGCGCAGCAGCGCGAGATGGCGCGCCGCCGGATGATGTCCGAAGTGCCGACCGCGGACGTGGTCGTCACCAACCCGACGCACTATGCGGTGGCCTTGAAATATTCCGACGGCGCCATGCGCGCGCCGAAGGTGGTTGCCAAAGGCGCCGATGCTGTCGCCGCCAAAATCCGTGAACTGGCCGCAGAGAACAATATCCCGCTGCTTGAAGCGCCGCCGCTGGCGCGCGCCTTATACAAGCATGCCGAGCTGGGCGATGAAATTCCCGAAACGCTGTACGCGGCGGTCGCCGAAGTGCTGGCCTACGTCTTCCAATTAAAAACTTTCCGTCAACACGGCGGTAACCGACCTGTGCAACCAAACGAATTGTATGTCCCTCCGGAACTGGATCCGAATAATCCCGCTGCCGTTGCAACGGCCGCAACCGGCACTGATACTGGAGCAACTGCATGAAAGCGCCCGCCTGGCTGAAAATCTTCAACAACAAGGCAATTGCTGCACCGGTCCTGATCATCATGATGCTGGCCATGATGGTGCTGCCATTGCCCGCCTTTGTACTGGATATCTTCTTCAGCTTTAATATCGCGCTGTCCATCATCGTGTTGCTGACCAGCCTGTACACCGTCAAGCCGCTGGACTTCATGGTGTTTCCTACCGTGCTGCTGGTCAGCACCATGCTGCGCCTGTCCCTGAACGTCGCATCCACCCGTGTCGTGCTGACTGAAGGGCACACCGGGCCGGACGCTGCCGGTAAAGTGATTGAAGCCTTCGGCCACTTTCTGATCGGCGGCAATTACACGGTCGGTATCGTCGTCTTTATCATCCTGACCATCATCAACTTTACCGTCGTCACCAAGGGTGCGGGCCGTATTGCCGAGGTGGGTGCGCGTTTTGCGTTGGATGCGATGCCCGGCAAGCAGATGGCGATCGATGCGGATTTGAACGCCGGCCTGATCGCGGAGCAGGAAGCCCGCCGTCGCCGTACCGAGGTGGCGCAAGAGGCGGAATTCTATGGCGCGATGGATGGTGCCAG
>DATHMC010000408.1:0-11286 GCA_035487495.1 Undibacterium sp. | reverse complement strand
CTGAGGCGAATGCCGTTCAGCTCCGTCCCTATGATGGATTCCTGCCACGCTGCGACGCTGCCGTTGGCCGCCAGCGTCGAGTTCCACGGGCTGCTCTGCGTCGGTGCCAGCGTCACGGTCAATGCCGGGCGGCCCGCAGCAGGCGATGAATTATTCGCTGAGCTTGCAGTGGCGCTGGGAATCGCCGATGCCGCTCCGGCAGCCGGGCTGCCGGTTTCTGCCGGCGCATCTTTTTTAAAAACCAGAAAACCGGCCACCAGCAGTGCAAGCCCGCCCGCGACGGCGATTGCCAGTGTGTGTTTTGGTTTGTGCTCCATATGCCGACTCCAGTGTGTCTGTCTTTATAGCTTATCTCACCGCGCTCGCATCCCCAGTCCGTATTACCGATGCAATACCGGCGCTATTCATGCGATAAGCTTTTACTTATCTTGCTTCGCGTCCGCTTGCCAGTCCCCGCCCACCGCTTTATACAAGGCGATCCAGGCAGCGGCCTGGTCGCGTTGCAGCATGAGTTTCTGGTGCTGGCCGATCAATTGCTGGCGTCTGATTTCTTCCCTGTCCAGCACGCTATAGCTGCCGGCTATCAGGCCTGTTTCGCTGGCTTGCATTGCGATGCTGCGCGCCTCGTCGATTTTTTGCTGCTGCAGCAGGTTCTGGTTGGCCGCATCCAGCCTTAGCAACGCCTCTTCCACCTCTTTTACCGCGAGCAGAGTCCTTTGCTTGAAAGCGGCCAGCATTTCTGCATAGCGGGCATTCGCATTGTCCACGGCAGCCTTGCGGCTGCCGGCATCAAACAGCGGCAGGTCCAGCGTAGGTCCGAAGAACCAGCTGTTGCCCTGCTGGGTTTGCCCGCTGATGCGAAAGCTGTAGGTGCCTATGGAACCCATCAGCGATAGCGAAGGATAGCGCCTGGCTTCCGCCACGCCGATCTCGGACGCCACCGCCGTCAGGTTTTGCAGCGCTGCGCGCAAATCGGGTCGTTGCAGCAACACCTTGGCCGGCAGGCTTTCCACGACAAAGCTGGCCGGCTGCGGCAGCTGTGCGGCGCGCGCCTCCAGCATATTGCGCAGCTCCGGTTCCGGCATGCCGGTCAGCACCACCAGCGATTTGACGGCCACGGCGCACTCGGTCTTTTGTTGCTGCAGTTGCGTCATCGCGTTTGCCAGCAAGCTGGTATTTTGCGCCAGCTCCACCGCCGAGACGAAACCCGCGCCTGTCCTTTGCTGCAACAGCTTCTGGCTCAGGGTCTGGGAATTGGCGACCCGCTGCAATACGTTTTGCTGCGCCTCGCAGGCACGCAGGGCGACATAGGCATTGGCTACTTCGGCCGACAGGCTGATCCTGGCATCCTGCCATTCGTTCTCGCGCGCTTCCAGCCTCGCCAGCGCGCCGCTGCGGGCGATCGATACGGCGCCGAACAGATCGATTTCCCAGCGCGCATCCAGGCCGCTTATCGCATAGCTTTGCTTGACAGGCGGCGGTTGCAGCGGGCTGCGCGTGCTGGCGTAGAGCGCTTTCAGGTCCACCGAAGGCCACAGCGCCGCACCGGCCGATGCGGCGTCGGCGCGGGCTTGCGCAATACGGGCGGCGGCCTGCGCCAGGCTGGTATTGTCTTGCAGCGCGCGCGCCTGCAAATCGGTCATAGTAGGGTCACCCCACGCCGCCCACCACTGCGCCAGGGATTGTGCCTGCTCTGCTGCAGCCGGCGGAACCGGGGCCTGCCATTGGGCGCCGGGCTTTGCCAGCACCTGCATGTCAGGATGCAGAGTCGTCACCCAGCAGCCATGCAAGGCCGTCAATGCGAGGCATGATATGGCTATCCGGCAAGACGGTTTTAGCATCTTTAGCAGCATGAAGAGCTTTCGCACTGAAAACTTCCGCAAAGGAGGCTCAACCTAGGGGTTTGCATAGGGAATTCTGTTGCCACTATTAAATATTTAACCATAATGCCTATACAGGACGACCGTCAATCATATTCGTCTGTCAATGCACGTACTCTGGTGTTAATACAACTGATCTTTGCGCTTTGGGGCGATAGCCAACGGCTTGGGGGGAGTTTGGGGCAGGAAAGCGTGATGCATGGAAAATGCCGCGCGCGGGGCAGGCTAGCTTAAGACGCATGCCGGTTCGCTTATATCTGCGCGGTGTTAAGCGATAAAAGATGCTTCAATGCAATTAAGAAAAACGTGCTTTTCGGCAATGCGCCGGCCCGGGGCGGCGTATTGCCGGGCGCAGCGGGAAGGGCAGATTCCCGCCGCGTCGGCCTCCGTCAGCCTTTCAAGGTCTTTAGTTGATCTTCCGCGTCTGATTTCATTTTCTTCGCCAGATCAGGTTTGATCGTCAGCGCCTTCTCGTAAGCAGTCATCGCTTTGGCCTTGTCGTTGGCAGCCTGATAGCACTGGCCCAGCCTGTAATAAAAACTGGAACGTGCCTCAACGGCGATCGCCTTTTCGAAGTAGGGGATGGCATCGCGGTGCTTGCCTTGCTCCTGCAAATTGCGGGCCGTGCCGTATGCGCCTATCTCGTTATCGGGAAAGCGCTGCTGAAGGTCGTTGAAGACGCGCTCGGCATCGGCATATTTTTTTTGCTGGATATATTTAAATCCGACACTGGACAGCAGGCCGCGCTGCGTCTCGGCCAGCGACGGCGAGCCCGCGGTGGTCACGGCCAGCACGTCCGTCTCTGCCTTGGCAGTCTTGTCGTCGCCCAGGTCCAGTTGGGCTTGCATCAATTTGCCGGCAGCGGGACTGACTTTGGCGGTTTCCGCCACCAGGGTTTGCGCCTTGCCGGTGCCGCCGCCGACGATGGCGGGGGCTTGCAGGTAGTACTGCAGCAATGAAAAGCGTGCACTATAATTTTTCGGGTCCAGCTCCACGGCTTTCTGGAAGGCGTCGCGTATCTTTCCTGCATAACCGATCGCCGACATGATGCCGGCATTGACAGCCTTGGTGCCCAATACGTTGCCGAATGCCTGATGGCATTCGGACCTTTGCGGATGGGCGGCGATGCATTGCTCCGCCAGTTTGGCGGCTTCGTCCAGGCGGCTTTCCCTGCCTTCGATCAGGATCAGCTCCGTTTTCGCGATCAGCGCATCGGCGTTATTCGGCTCGGCCGCCAGTTTGGCGCTCACTGCGCGCCCCACGTCGGCATATTTCTTGGCCCTGATTTGCTCAGAATACTCGTGCGCGCCGGCAGATTGCATCGCCACCAGCAGACACAGGCCGGCTGCGGTCAGGGAGGGCAAATGGGATGCGTTGCTGAAGTTTAATTTCATGCGGTCTCTTTTATCGTCATTGCAGCGTTTGGATAAGGTGTCAAAAGCCACTCGGTAAAAAGTGTGTGAGTTCAATATTGGCTTTTCACTAACAACGCGCGACACATCCAAACGGATGACCGGCACGGCAAAAAACAGGTCAACGCACCTCAGAGCGTGTCCCTGCCGATGCTTTGCTGCAGGCTTTGCAGCGCCTGCTTGTTGACCTGAATCAGGCCGCGTTGCGGCCGGTCCAGGTCCAGGATGGAGAAGATGACCAAGGAAACCAGCAGCGCAAAGGTGCAGGTCGCAAACAGGTTGCGATAACCTATCGCGCCGCAGGCGTAGCCGCTCAGCGCGCCGGTCAACAGTGCGGAGACCAGCAACAGCCAGATCACCGATTCCGGCACGTGGTTGGCGCTGGCATCGCTTTGTTCCGAGCTGACGTCTATCATATCGTTCAATGCGCTGACAAACAGCGAACTGTTCACGGTCTTCTCCCGCTTCATTTCGTCACTGGCAATGGCCCATATCTGCTGCTGCAAGGCCTCGGTCCGGCCGGCAGCCTGCCTGGCCTTATTGCCGTCGATGCCGGCCTGGTAGCCGGATAGGCGTACCTCCACGTATTGCCGCAATAATTTCTTGAGCGGGTCGCGCGCGGCATCTGCCAGCAGGTCGGTGCGCAGATACACGGTGCCTATGGCATTCGCTTCCTTCAGGATCACTCCCTTGCGCAAATCGTAGCGGGCCGACGCCATCGCAAACGAAAACGCCAGCAACAAGCCGAGCAAGGCCAGCGCCGCGCCCATCAGCGTCGAAAAAACGCTGCTGGAACGCTCGTACTCGGCGGGATCGCCGCGCCGCCCTATGCGGTAACCGGCTTCTATGACGACCAACAGCAAGAATAATAAGATCAGCGCAAGCTGCCAGGCATCGAAAGAGTACAGCACTTCCATTCTGATTTTCCTTGTAGTAGGTGGGGATATGAAGTTGATGCCTTGTCCACGAAAATCAGGAAAAGCACGAAAAAAACGAAACGGCATAACATCGTTGCTGAAGATCCTGGAGGGACAATTTTCGTGTTTTTCGTGGCTTATTTCAATGTGACTGGTCTTCTTCGGTGCTGGTCGCTGCCGGCGCCACGCTCAGCACAGGCTCGGGGTCTTTCGGCGGCAGGAAAAAATCGCGGATGCCGGTGCGAAAGCGCTTCAAGATCATCCAGGCCAGCTTGCCGCCAAGGCCGAAACTGACCCTCCTGGAGCGCAGCGCCACCAGCAGCGCCAGGCTAAAGCTGACGCCCAGGTTCACCATGCCGATCAGCATGATGCCGCCCAGCGAGTAGAGCGCAAGCTGCCAGCTGATATGGTGATCCAATCCCACCAGCGCAAAGGCAAAATTGGCGCTGGAAAAAGTAATGTGGCGTATGTCTATCGGCAAGCCGAAGAATGCGCCAAGCTGTCCTATCGTGCCCAGCATCACGCCAAAGAAAAAATTACCCGCCAGCGCGCCCAGGTTATTGCCAATGTAGCCGGTGACGCGGTTCAGCCTGTCTTCGCCCAGGATTTTTTTCAGCCAGCCAAGCTGGCGCAAGCGTGCGGGGATGTTGCCGTAGCTGGCCTTGTTGTCGTAATAGCCGGATATCAGGCCGGACAGGAACAGGCAAACGCCGGCGATCGCCGCATGCGGCAAGGCCAGGCTGTAGATGGGGTCGATGTCTTCCAATAAGTGCCTGGCCTTGTTCGGCGTCACCAGATGGCTGCCGTAGATGCCGTACCAGGCCCAGGCGATCGCATATGCGGTCGGGATGGCCAGTGCGATGTTGCCGACGATCGCAATGAACTGCGAGCGCAAGACCCGCACCACCAATTCCACCAGCTCGTGCAGTTTTTCCTTGCCCTCATCGATGGATTTGGCGATCAGCGCGGCGGTCATCGCCGGCTGCTTGGTCGCGACGGTGAAATGCAGCACGTGGATCAGCATGAAGCCGAAAGAATAATTCAGGCTGTACAGCAGCGCATAGCCGAACGGCGCCAGCATCAGCTTGCCAAACAATATCTTGATCATCGCCATAAAGCCGACGATGAAACCGGCGCCCAATGCCGAGCGCAGCATCTCATACCACTCGCTGCGGCTATTGGTGACGTAATGCTCGCCGCTGCGGCCGGCCCTTTCCGTCATCTGCAATGACAGCAGCTCGGTATTGGTGCTGACCAGGTCGCTGAGGCTGCGCTTGTGGTTGTCGGCAACCACCAGTTCTTTCAGGCAGCGCACGCTGATCAGTACCGCGTCTTCGCTGCGCCTGCTGTCCAGCAGGTCCAGCAGCATGCGCAGGCGCTTGATGCTTTGCGTCAGGCGCAGCAATAGCCGGGTCAGGCTGACGGACACGCCCTGTGTCGCGGCGCTGCGGCGTATCTTGACGATGATCTCTTCGCATTGGGTCAGCAAGACTTCTACGTGCAGGCCGTCCTCGCGCTCGGATTTGCGGTCCACCAGCCAGTCGCTGTATTTGGCGACATACGCGTTGATCTCGTCATTCTGGCGCAGGAAGGGCGATTCGAAGCGCTCTATGTCGGGATGGTTCCTGACCAGTTCCGACTCCAGCCCGATCGCCGTGATGCGGTAGGACAGGACTTGTATCGCGCCCAGGATTTCCTGCGTCACGCTGATGTATGCGGGGCGCAGCTTGTTGATGCGAAATCCCAATGAATTGAGGAGCCCGGCCCAGGCATCGTCGCCGACGGCGCTTACCCAATGGTGGTCGTCTTCGCGATCGAACAACTGGCCGAATACATCTTTCAGGTAGTCGTCATTGATCAGCGGCGGCAGCCATTTTTCAGTCAGCCTGTGCCAGGCGGCACCCCAAAAACTCTGGTTGGGCGTGATGCCGGTATCCGTCAGCAGATGCACCAGCTTGCGGGTGACGATCACATTGGCGATGTATTCGCGCAGCCCTTCGGCCCAGGCAGGATGCTGTTCCAGCACATAGCAGAGGGCGCGGATATTATCGGTGGCGCTGACGATGTCACGGGATTTGCGTGGCCGTATCCTGGCGACCAGTTCGCGCAGCAGGGCGATATCGCGATGGGGGGTGTTCTGCGCATTGCTGTCAACGATGCGGATGAGGACGTCATCTAGGGACAATATTACTCTCCTTCTTGGTCCTGTCGGAGTTCACTGAAATGAGCTCTTGTCGATTTTAAGTCATTTTGTCAATAAGATGGACTTTGCCGCCGAAGTTCCCCTGCCTAGTCGCAGCGCAGATGGGCGGTCGGCATAGTCCGCTATGGTAAAGTGGAGCCTTGTTCATAAAATAGTAGGTCTACTCGTTGGATAATTTTTTGCTGGTGCTCGCCGCCTTGTTCCTGGTGCTGCTGAATGGATTCTTTGTGGCGGCAGAATTCGGTCTGGTGAAGCTGCGCCAGACGCGCGTGCGCGCCATCTCCAAGGCCAACGGCATGCAAGGACGCATACTTGCCACGGTGCATCAGCGTCTGGATGCGTATTTATCGGCGTGCCAGCTAGGCATCACACTGGCGTCGCTGGGCCTGGGCTGGATAGGCGAGCCGGCGTTTGCCCGCTTGCTGGAGCCATTGCTGAGTGCGATCGGGGTCAGGTCCTCAGAACTGATCCACGGCATTTCCTTTTTCTTCGCCTTTTTTGTGATTTCTTTCCTGCACATTGTGGTCGGCGAGCTCGCGCCGAAGTCGATGGCGATACGCATGCCGGAGAAGGTGTCCCTGTGGACCGCTCCCACGCTGTATCTTTTTTACTGGACCATGTATCCGGCCATCTGGACCCTGAACTGGAGCTCCAACAAGATATTGAGCCTGATAGGGCTGGATGCGCATAACGGCGCTGACGCCCACTACTCGCCGGATGAACTGAAGCTGATCCTGCGCACCAGGCACCCGGGCGAAAAACTGGTCAGCGACGAACGCAGCATCATGGCGCAGATGCTGGGCTTTGCCGACCTGGAAATCTCCGACCTGATGCGCCCCATCAATGAGGTGGTCGCGCTGTATAAGGGCAAGACGCTGGAAGAAAACATGCAGACCGCCTATCGCAACCGCTTCAGCCGCTATCCGTATTTCGACACCGATGGGCAAACGGTGCTGGGCATGCTGCACTTGAAAGATCTGTTCCTGGCAAGGCAGGGCAATAAGCCGTTGGATGACCTGGGCAGGCATTTGCGCCAGGTGGAGTTTGTGCCGCCCTCGATGCCGGCACTGGAATCGTTCCGCCGCTTCCGACAAGGCGCGCCGCATTTTGCCATCGTCGGCTACGAGGGCAGCAAGCCGGTCGGCTTCCTCACGCTGGACAACCTGCTGAGCGCGCTGGTCGGGCAGATTCGCGACGAATTCAGGCAAAACGAGAACGACTGGGCCAGGCAGGATGACGGCACCTTGCTGGGCAAGGGCAGCCTGCCTCTCTATACGCTAGGTACGGCGCTGCACATCGACCTGGATAGCGAAGAGGTCGAATCGATAGGCGGCCTGATCATGCATCAGCTCGGCGACATTCCGGAAGAGGGGCAGAAGGTCGAGTTCGAGCACTTCGATGCGGTGGTCAAAAAGATGAACGGCCCGCGCATCGTGCTGGTGCGGATTTACCCGAAACAGCCGGGTGAGGCCCATGCATAGGCTAGGGCCTGTTAACATCCAAATTGGGAGTGCGAATGGGCCCAAACAGGTACAGAGCTAGGGTGCAGCAGGGGTTTCAGGCGGCAACAACGCCATGCGCCTGTTTAGACCCGTTCCCTCCGGGTTCCAACCAAAACGCGCGCTGGACTGCGTTGCACTCCTTGTTAAGGCTCCAGCCTTAACTGCGTCGCACGCCTTGCCAGCCCGCGTTTTGGTTGGAAGGCATCTCCCAATTTGGATGTTAACAGGCCCTAAGTCTCACAGGCCATTGATAGGTATCTTCAGATAGCGTACCCCGTTATCTTCCGCCGGTGGAAATTCGCCGGCGCGGATATTGACCTGTACCGCAGGCAGGATCAACGTCGGCATCTCCAGGCCGGCGTCGCGCTTGCTGCGCATCTCCACAAACTCCTGTTCGCTGACGCCGTCCCTGACGTGGATATTGGCCAGCCTTTGCGCTGCGACCGTGGTTTCCCATGTCGCCGGCCTTTGCGCGGGCGGATAGTCGTGGCACATGAATAGCCTGGTCTGCGCGGGCAAGGACAGCAGGGTGCGGATGGAACGGTACATGCTGTGCGCGTCGCCGCCCGGGAAATCGCAGCGCGCCGTGCCCACATCCGGCATGAACATGGTGTCGCCGACAAATACCGCGTCATCGATCTGGTAGGCCATGTCGGCCGGCGTATGGCCGGGGACAAATAGCGCCCGCGCCGTCAGTTCGCCGATGGCGAATTCCTCGTTTTCGGCGAACAGGTGGTCGAATTGCTCGCCATTGGGAAGAAATTCCCGCTCCAGGTTGAACAAGGCCTTGAAATTTTTCTGTACCTGCCGGATATGCTCGCCGATAGCAATTTGCCCGCCCAATTGCTGCTTCAGGTAGTGCGCGGCAGAAAGATGGTCCGCGTGCGCATGGGTTTCCAATATCCAGTCCAGGTTCAGCGCTAGCCCGCGGACATAGGCAATCAGCTGATCGGCAGACCTGGTGCCGGTACGCCCGGATTTGGGATCGTAGTCCAGCACCGGGTCGATGATCGCGGCACGGCCGCCAGTCCGGTCATGGATGACATAGCTGACGGTGCTGGTGACGTTGTCGAAAAAGGCTTTGATTTGGGCTTGCACGCGAAAGTCCTTCACAGATTTGCAGATTTGACTTAATACTATATTGAAATATATAATATCATGTAATATAGTGATGTGTGAAGCCACACGTTTGGAACGGAAATGGAAATCACCCCAATGACACCCATGATAGACGCGATGCGCGCTGCAGCCGGCGAGGCCAGCGCAGTGTTGTCCGCATTGGCCAATCCCGACCGCTTGCTGCTGCTATGCCAGCTCAGCCAGGGCGAACAGGCGGTCGGCGAGCTGGAAGAGCGACTGGATATCCGCCAGCCCACCTTGTCGCAGCAGCTAGGCGTATTGCGCAACCAATCGCTGGTCCATACACGGCGCGACGGCAAGCGGATTTTCTATTCCATTGCCGACCCCCGGGTGCTGACCCTGCTGACCACACTATATGCGCTGTATTGCCCGAAAGAGTAGTAAGGAAACCAAGCCTAGTCAATCTGCTGTTTCAACATTACCTACCCAAGAGGAAACACCATGTCCATCGCCTGGAGTCATTTCACGCCGTATAGCGCGCTGCTGGGCGGCGCGCTGATCGGCCTCGCCGTTGCCGCCTTGCTTTTTTTTAACGGCCGGGTCGCCGGCATCAGCGGCATCGTCGGCGGCCTGTTGCGCGCCGGCGCCGGCCAGCGCGGCTGGAGGATCAGCTTTGTCCTCGGCCTGATTGTCGCGCCGCTGGTCTATCAGTTGTTTGCGGTGCTGCCTGAGAGCCGAGTGGACGCTTCCTGGCCGGTGCTGATTGCGGCCGGCCTGCTGGTCGGCTTCGGCACGCGCTACGGCTCCGGTTGCACCAGCGGGCATGGCGTATGCGGTCTGTCGCGGCTGTCGCCGCGTTCCTTGGCGGCAACGCTGCTGTTCATGGCAGCCGGCTCTGCCACCGTTTATGTGCTGCGGCACTTGCTGGGAGCATGATCATGCCTATACTGTTGTCAGGTTTGTCAGGGCTGCTGTTCGGCATAGGCTTGATCGTCGCTGGCATGGCCAACCCGGCCAAGGTGCTCGGCTTTCTGGATATCGGCGGGTCCTGGGACCCGTCGCTCGCTTTCGTGATGGGCGGCGCGATCGCCGTCGGCAGCGTGGCCTTTGCCGCAGCCAAACGGCGCAGCCAGTCCCTGCTGGGGTTGAGCATGCAATGGCCGGCGGCGACCCAGATCGACCGCCGTCTGGTGATCGGCAGCCTGACGTTCGGCATAGGCTGGGGGCTGGCCGGCATTTGCCCTGGGCCCGCACTGGTGCTGCTGGGCACGGAAGCAGGCAAGGCGCTGATCTTCGTCGCCGCGATGCTGCTGGGCATGCTGATATTTGAATTGCTGGAAGCGACCCACAAGGACGCTCCCGGCAACGCGACTGTATAAAATTCCGGCACCACCGGAGTTGCCTGCGCGTGGTCTGTCGCGCAGGCAGAATTTGCGGACACTATGATAACAATCCTTATTTCTGTAGCGCTGGGCATCCTGGTCGGTTCCATCATGGGGCTGACCGGCGCCGGCGGCGGCAGCATCGCGGTGCCGGCACTGGTGGCCGGCCTGGGCTGGAGCATGAAACAGGCAATGCCGGTAGCCTTGCTGGCGGTAACCGGCGGCGCGGCGGTCGGCGCCATAGAGGGCTTGAGGAAGAAACTGGTGCGCTACCGCGCTGCCGCCGTGATGGCCGCGGTCGGTGTGCCGTTCACCGCCGTGGGTGTGCGTGTTGCGCACACGATGTCGCAGCAATGGCTGATGACGGTTTTCGCCGCGGTGCTGGTCATTATCTCCATCCGCCTGTTTCGGCAACATCATGTGCCGGAAGGCAATGACGAACTAAAGCACACGATTTGCCATATCAATGCGCAAACCGGACGCTTCGACTGGACCTGGTCCACCGGCCTGACCATAGGCGCGATAGGCAGCGTTGCCGGTTTTTGCACCGGCCTGCTGGGCGTGGGCGGCGGCTTCGTGATCGTGCCCATGCTGCGGCGGTTTACCAATGTCAGCATGCATGGCGCGGTGGCTACTTCGCTGCTGGTGATTGCGCTAGTAGGCGCGGCCGCGGTCGGCAGCGCGCTGCAGCATGGCGCTACGCTGCCGCTGGCGTTTACCCTGTCGTTCGTCGCTGCAACGGCCGGCGGCATGCTGGCGGGCCGGCTGTTTTCCAGGCGCCTAAGCGCGCAGACTGTACAGCGCGGGTTTGCGGTGATGTTGCTGGTGGTTGCTGCAGGATTGCTGCTGAAGGCCCTGGCGTAGAGCTACAGTTTTAGGCAACCGGAATCGAGCCGAGCTGGCAATCCCC
>DATHMC010000407.1:0-22559 GCA_035487495.1 Undibacterium sp. | reverse complement strand
GCATCGGTCGTAGTAGTCGAGCGGCGCGATTAGGGTCATCGTGTCGAACGAAGTCTGGAGAACGTAAATGGTGGCGGGCATGTTGGGTTCCTGTTGGAGGTAATTAGGTGGGAGCTCAGTCGATAACGATGTACCCCTTGCGCCTCAGACGCATCGAGTAATGCCGTTCGATTTGCGGCCGATTTCTTGCGAAGAGGGTCATGTCACGCGTCCCTTGGATGCGGGTCGCGCGTTTGGCGTGGATCGCATTGCAAATCGCGTCGAGGCCGGATTTCGGATCGAAGAATAAATGGTGGTTGGAGAGAGCAAGGCGGTCGATGTCGAACTGATTGTTCATGATGTAGCGCATCGCCTGTTCGTGCGAGCGCAGCAGCACGAGGTGGACGATCTTGCCGCTGCCGCGCTCGGCTTTCCCGATGAAGTAGGGCGTATGCGTGCTTGCGGTATGCACCTTTCTGAAGACGATCCCGAAGCGTTCGGACATGACGTGCATGACCTTGGCATCGAGCGCAATTACGTCAACGTCGCCCAGAGGGACCGTTGAGGTTGGATCGATGATTCTCTTGAGAAGTCCTCCGTAGATGTAGAGATTGTGAACGCCGATTAGCCAGTGCAGCAGTCCTGGTGGGAGTTGTTCGGCATCGGCCAGCGCTTGGAGACGCTGCGTGTCGAACATGGTTTGGTGCGTCGTTATTGCAGTTTTGTGGACGGGGATTCCGAGACCATGGATGACCTTGGCAATCTCGCTGGCGGCGACGAGGGACGGTTGGACGGTTACGGACGATTTATTCGGGAAAGTGTTTTTGTTTATTTTTTTCTCCAGTTGTTAGGTACAGTTGCTACGCTTAGGAAGAACCCTGCGACTCGGGCTGCCATGCGCCGTCGTGCTTACTGGGCGATGCGGCGAATAAGGTCGGCGCATCGCTGCATGAAGCGAGTGAACGATGGCTGCGGCGGATTGCGTGTCCACGTCAGGATTGGACGCGGCGATTGATTGCTCATGATTGAAGCCTTGATTTGGTAGGGGGAAATGAAAAGCGCCCGAAGATCCACGGTGGGATCGTCGGGCGCTTGGCGGGAGCCTTGTCGGCTATGTGTGCTTGGTGCTGTTTGCTTGCTATTGGAACTTCGCCATCTCGGCTTTGTAGCCGGGATCATTGACGACGGTTTTCGTGATGGCCCACATGATTACCCAGCGCGCTACTCCAGCAGGAATAAATGCCGAGCCGCCGCGTGGCTCTTCGCGGCTGTAGACGATATCGTGGTTGATGTCGAGATTGCGCACGTCGGTGCGAACCGTGAAGCCGTCGCTGAATTCGCCTTGCATACTGCACACGATAGCGCCGGTGCCGTTGCGCGTGCCTTTGTAGATAGCGTCCGTGAAGCGGTAATACATCTTCTTGCCCAGACCGGCAGGAAGAGTGTACGACTTCAGGATGAAGTCGTAGTTCTCGCCGCTGTAGTCCGACTTGAGAATGAATGCGCCCTTGCGGTTGAAGTAGATATCGTTATACGTCCTGACCGCATCGGCAGCCAGCGCCTTGGCGATTGCGGCATTGGCCTCGGTCGCGTATGGAATACATGGGTTTGCTGCCGCGAAGGCCGACGCGGACAGCAGCGACAGCCCAGCGGCGAGTACGGCGAGTTTGGTTTTGTTCAAGATGGTTTTCCTAGGAGAAGTGATTGAAGAGAAATAGCTTTTCGTAGTCGCAGGATACGTTCAATGCATGCTTATATTCGATTTTACATCATCATTAATGCGATATTGCAACATTTAAACTCGTGCAACGTCGGCGGATCATGTGAGGTTTTTAGGAGTCACATGCCGAGGAAGACCAAGACCGGAGACGGCGTTGCGCTGGGCGTGCGTATCGGTCGTAACATCAAGGTTGCCAGGGTGCGGCTGGGCATGACCCAGAGCACCATGGCGGAAGCCCTGAATATCGAGAACCCCACCGTGTCGCGTATCGAGACAGGTGCGCAGCTTCCATCCGTCGATCGTCTGGACGAAATAGCCAAATTGCTGAACGTGTCGCTGTCGATGTTGCTGGCCGATCCGACCGAGAAAGAAGCATTCGGAGATTTGTTGGGTGAGGCAGTAAGGGATTTGCCGCTCAGGGAGAAAGAGTTCGTTTATGGATTTGCTGTGCAGTACGCGCAGCACTGGCGGGCGGGCAAGAAGAAGTAGCCCGTACTGAGCTCTATGGCGATTTTTTGGATGGGATTACCAACGTTTTCTTGCTTTCCCGATGATCCGGCAAGGCAGCGTTTTCCCCCTGTTTTTCACCACCATTTTCTGCTGTGGGCGCGAACAGCGTTCCCTTCTCGGAGAGCATCGCTTTTTTCCATACCGCCGTGTCGCCATGTCGTACATGCTGCGCTGTGGAATCCGGTGCTGCCGCCAGCAAGCCTTCGTTGCGCAAAATTGCGACCAGAAAACCTGCGTTATTGCTGCTGCGCCCGATGAATGTTTCCTTGAATGTCTTCGACGGGAAAGGCTTGCCGGGTTGGAGCGCGTCCAGGCAGGCTTCGATTTTGTCGAACGGCACTCGCTCGCGGCTGAAATAGCCGCCCTCGTTACCGGTGATAGCGACGTAGAGGCGCTGGCGATCAGTGTCCGCGAGAACCTGATAGCGAATTACGCCTTCGGCGCGTGCGCCCAGCTTGGGGGCCGTCCCGTCCTTGAGCACCCAGAACGATGACATGGTGTTGCTGTCCAGCGCCGCTGCGCTGGTCGATACGGGCGATTCGGAATTTGTCGGGCTAGCTTCCGTCGCGATGGCCTTGGTCATGTGCTTCTCCATTGTTGTATGTATTTGCTTCAGATAGCAAAAATCCCCATGGCGTCCTGCCACGGGGATTGGAATGTGTTGGTACGAGGTGTTGTTAGCCAGTTAGCGCCGGTACTTCAGCGCGAACTCCAGGTTCAGGTCCAGGCTGCGCGGCATTAACGCTTGCTTAATGGCCGAGGCTCCGGCGTTGCTGGGTCGTGCGCTGAGAGGGCGGGCCGTAGTGTTCTTGCTGGACCATTGCCAAGTCGGCTGTGCCTTGAGATTTATCATTGATGGGATTTCCTTTTTCTGAGTCGGAATGAAAAAGCCCAAGACCTTGTTAGGGCTTGGGCTTTGGCTGGGGTCAATCGTCAGAATAATATATGCCGGAAATCGCTATCGACTCGGGACCGACTTAGTGCGGGTAGTTGCTCAACTATCTCCGCATGCATTAGGGCGATGGGATGTTGGATGCGTTCATATAGCGCAAGGCTATCGATTTTTTGCTCATAATTTCCTAAACTTTGCTTTTTATCATGTACTGATAGAATGGGAGCGATAAATAACGGAGTCAAGCCCATGGCAATAGAGCAGGAGATCGAGGCGATCCGCGCTGGGATCAAGGCAGGGAGGTTCCCCAATGAAGCGTCGGTGTCGCAAGGAATCGTGCTGAGACTGCTTAACGCCCTTGGTTGGCCTGCCTATGACACGGATGCAGTATGGCCTGAATATGCACTCGGTGGACGTCGCGTCGACTTTGCCCTGTGCAGCCCTCCCTCCAAACCCATCGCCTTTATCGAAGTCAAGCAGATCGGCCAAAGCGACGGAGCTGAGCGGCAGCTCTTTGAGTACGCATTTCATATCGGCGTGCCCATGGCCATCCTTACTGATGGCCGCGAGTGGAACTTTTTCCTGCCCGGCGAGCAGGGCGACTATGGCGAACGCAGGGTATACAAGCTCGATATCGTCGATCGAGATGCGACGGAGTGTGCCGAACGGTTGGAACGATATCTATTGCATTCGGCGGTCGCTTCGGGCTCTGCGATACAAGCTGCCCGTGACGACTATCGCAACGTGTCCAAGGATCGCCAGATGCTCGCGGCCTTCCCAAAGGCTTGGAGTCAACTCATCGCCGAGGACGATGACATGTTGTTGGAGATCGTAGCCGACCGCGTGGAGAGTCTTTGCGGCTTCAAACCTGGCCCAGACATGGTTGCCGCTTTCCTAAAAGGTAGCATACTGAACCGATTGCCTCCGGCTGTGCCGCCTAGAGGTGTAGTAGCGTCCGCAACGCGGCCAGTTGCAACAGCAGTAGTTGAGGCGAAGCCCGCCAACTCTTTACCAGTCATGCCGAAGGCCGCCTTGATTCAACGATCTACTGCTTTACCGTCAGGTCAGACAGGTTTCACTTTCGCGGGGGTCTTTCACCCTACTCGAAACGCGATCGACACGCTTCGACAGATCTTCGACTTGTTCGTCCAAAACGATCAATCTTTTGCAGAGCGCTTCGCTGGATTGCCCCGACATGGCCGGACCCGACGTTACCTCGCCCGTGACGCCAACGATCTGTATCGAGATAGGCCTGACTTGGTCCGCGAGTGTTCAGTCAAGCTCGACTCCGGTTGGTGGATCAGTACTAACCACAGTAAACAGACAATAAGCCAGATCATTGCTATGGCCTGCGATGTGGCACAAGTGGCTTACGGCAAGGACCTCATCATAAACCTTGATTGACTGCCCAGCGCCGGAATTAACTTAGAAAGACTGGTTAAATGGATACGAAAAGCGATAGCGGGTTTAAGCTCTACGAGTGGTTTAACCACTATCTGAGCGACAGTATCCCCAAGGATCTCCCTCACAATTGGCTTGATAAATTTATTCTCCCGGATGGGGCGCTTACCGCGAGTGGTGCCCACGACTTTTGTTATCGGAAGCGTCTACCTAAGGAATTTATAGTTGCTTTGGCGGAAGTATCTGCTAATCCCATACCCGATATATCACGCGAGACGTTGGGCTGGTTAATTAAGTGTCGACTAATTAGTACCGATCACGAAATTACACAGCTCGGGATTGTCAAATTGGCGGAATCATACCCTCTTGCCAAGCAAGCCGAGTTTTTGGGATTGCCGATGAAAGTTATTCATACATCGAAAGACCCAACGTTATCTACGGAGCGTAATGCAATCAAGCACCTCGAGGAATTATATGTTGATCACCTTATGCTCCATGACGAAGGTCGGATGATAGGAACGGTTTTCTACGCCTGCATTCTGGCACGTTACGAAAAATTGGTGCCGTTTTCAAGTATGGCCAATTTTTCGTCCCTTGACCGAAAATCGCTGATAGGAATGGACACATGGTCTTTCGATGGCAACTCGATTGAGCGCGTATGCGACGAAATTACGCGTATGGATACAGAAACCTTTTGCAATGGTTTTAATTTAGCTACATCGCTACATGAAGAGGCCGGCCAGGATTTGGGGAGCCGCAGTCTTAACTACGGGGTCGATTTTTATTTACGGCTATTCAATAATTTTGGTTCAGATCTCATTTGTGATTTATTGAGGTTGCACGTAATTCATCCTTATCTATCGTTTCCTGATCTGACGATAGTTGGTGCGTCCGGGATTTCATTCATCGAAGTTAAGGTCAAAGATAAGCTTAGCTTTAATCAGATCTATACATTTCTTTTATTGAAGGATTTAAAAGAAAAACACAGCAGAATTATCGATCTTGAATTGGTGAAATTGGTGTTCGATACTTGATTACCGTAAATATTCAGAGAAAGCAGCACGGAAGCTTTAGATGCAATTCTCAGAATTTCGTTCGCAATGTGATTTAATAGATTGAAGACACGGATATTAACTACACAGTTTTCGTCCACACTGAAGTTTTAGAGTGCACCGATGATCCCTGAAATTAACGAATTTGAAAGGCGATATGCCAAGTTACCCGCATTCTGAAGAGAACGTAGTCGGCTACTTCGCGCGAATTTTCCGTGGAGATGTCCGGTCGGATGAAAATGCGTATTATTTCAAGGTGCGCGGAGTGGATGTTGACCGCGAATTTCCATTGGAGCGAACCAAACTTAGACAGTTGCTCGTATTACTTTCTGAGAAGAGCGTTAATGATGAAACCGGGCTCTTTTCTGACTCCACGTTTGAGATTATCGTTAGTGAGGAAAGCCGGTCCCCGAGCAGGCGCATGCGTGACGACACCATCATTGTCCGGGATGCAGAAATCAATATTTCTTATGAGGTTTCACCAGCAAGTGATGAATATCTTTTATGGTTGATTTGCACAGCGATGGAGAAAGACGCTCTCCGAGACCTCGGTTTTGGGATGGTAGTCTCGAGAATGCGCCTTGACCGAATGCTGGGCGAGGCTTCCGGGGCTGGAGGCGGAGGCATTCGGAATATCGATGCATTTGATATCCTTCGTGCGATATCGGTTCGATCTATCACCCTGAAACTTAATTCGGCGACAAAACAGAGTCTGCGTCGGTTCCAAACAGCCATTTACTCCTTCCTCTTTCATCTTGCTTTCAACCTCGACATTGCGTTGGTTCCACAGCGATTTTTTGAGGAAGTGTCGCGCAGAGGTCGCATTAGTAGGATGAGGCGCAGCACAACTGATGAACTTGACCCTCCCCGTCGAACGTACAATGAAGATCTTGTTAATCATTACATACTTGGAATTTCCACCGATAGTCCGACCGTTCAATTTCTCTCGTACTACCACGTATTGGAACACTTCTTCGAATCGATTTTTAATGATGACCTGATTGAACAGATTAAGACGTCGATTACGCAACCAGGGTTTTCTTACAAACGTAAGAAAGATGTTGGTCAACTTATTGCGACAATCAAGAAGAGCCTGCAAATTCGAAGTGAAACCATTACTTTCAGCGAATCAGACGCCCTCAGGCTGTCGCTTACTAGGTTCGTTGATATTGACCAGCTGTCATCAAGACTTGATGAATACGAACCCACGCTCGTCGATTACTACGCAAGTAATGAAGTTCCATTTTCGAAAGGTAAGGTTGTCTCGCTTCGATCCGGTGACAAAGATAAAGTAATTAAGGAATTAACGCACCGTATTTATGCCACACGGAATTCGTTAGTCCATAGCAAGGATGGCGATAAAGCACGCTACACACCGTTTAAAGATGAGCGCGCATTGGTCATGGAAATCCCTCTCATGCGATTTATTGCTGAAATGGTAATTCTCGCGGTTTCTGAGGTGACTTGAACTATTTAGAGGCTGCGACTTGCCTTGCATCCCGGAAATAGACCGGAGCCGAGGACTGCGAATCCACAAAAGCAAAACGCCGATCTGCATGGATCGGCGTTTGGTGAGGTATGTTCTTGGTGGCCCGGGGCGGAATCGAACCACCGACACAAGGATTTTCAATCCTCTGCTCTACCGACTGAGCTACCAGGCCAAGACGAAGAAGTATAGCGATGCGAGGCCCGTTATGCAAGTATTTTCTGAAAGAATTTGATGTCAGGCCCGATTTTTTGAGCTTGACGCCCGTTTTTGTCGGATTTGCGGTCACGATGCCGTGCCTGGATACTTTCCTGAAATTTGGTTCCGCCTCCTGTGCGCCAATTGGCGCTGCCGTATAATGGAGGTATGATTTTTCCTTCTTTTCGCGTCTTATTGAATCTCTATGCCCAAGCACACTAGTCACAGCGATGTTTGTATTGTCGGTAACGGTGCGGTCGGCAAGGCGGCAGCGCTGGGGTTTTCGCAGGCGGGCTTGCGGGTCAGCTTGCTGAGTCCGGCGCCGATGGCGGCTGCGGCTGCGCGTCCCGAGGAGTGGGATGTGCGGGTGTATGCGTTGAACCATGTCGCGCAACGCTTGCTGTCCGGCCTGAAGGTATGGGGTGCGCTGGATGCGGAGCGGGTGGCGCCGGTGGAGGCCATGCAGGTGTACGGCGATGGGTCCGGCACGGCGGGCAAGCTGAATTTTGATGCGTATGGCGCGCATGCGGACACCCTGGCCTGGATCGTGGAAGACCGCAACCTGAATCAGGCCCTGGATAGCGCGCTGAAATTTGCGCAAAATGTCAGCATCGTGAGCGGTCGCGCGATTGGCCTGGCAGTGGATGCTTCGCAAGCCAGCGTGCAATTGGAAAACGGCGACGGCCTGAGCGCCTCGCTGGTGGTGGGCGCCGATGGTGCGCAATCCTGGGTGCGCGGGCAGTGCGATATTGGCCTGGACTACCGCTCGTATGGGCAGCAGGGCGTGGTCAGTAATTTTGCCTGCGAAAAGCCGCATAACGGCGTCGCTTATCAATGGTTTGATGAAGAACACGGCATCATCGCATTGTTGCCTTTGCCGGGACAGCGTGTGTCGCTGGTGTGGTCGGCGCCAGATGCGCTGGCCCAGCAGTTATTGCGTGAGCCGTTGGCGTCGCTGGCGCAGCGGCTGGCGGCTTATTGCGCGCAGCAACTGGGGGCATTGACTCCATTGCAGCCGGAGCTGGCGCGGGCCTTTCCGCTGAACCTGGTACGCCCGCATGCGATGACGGCGCCGCGGGTGGCGCTGATTGGCGATGCGGCGCACGTGGTGCACCCGTTGGCCGGGCATGGCATGAACCTGGGGTTTGCCGATGTGCGCAGCTTGCTGGACACAGTGATGCAACGCGAAGAGCACCGGGATTGCGGCGATGCGCGCGTGTTGGGCCGCTATGCGCGGGCCCGCAAAGAGGAGGTGCTGTTGATGCAGTTGACGACAGACGGTCTGGCGCGCATGTTCGGTACCGACCTGGAGCCGGTTCGCCTGGCGCGCAAGCTGGGATTGAACTTGCTGGACCATTTGCCGGTCTTAAAGCGTAAGCTGATCAGCCACGCGATGGGCAAATGAAACTGCCGGGTATTTCTGACAGGGCGGCGTTGTCGGTTGAGCCACTATGTGCGCAGATGTTGGAAAATAAGTAAGCCAATGAGTTGGCGAAAAATCTTTATTGGAATGAAATGATTAATTTTAAGAATAGCATTGCCGCGTTGATGTTGTTGCTGTCCACGACAGTGTTTGCCGAAACCGCGCAAGAGGCCGCCGTTAAGAAATTGGTGGAGCCGCGTTTGGGCGAAGGCGTTAAAGTGGATTCGGTGACCAAGACGCCGTATGCTGGTTTGTTTGAGGTGCGCATCGGGAGCGACATCCTGTACACGGATGAAAAGGCGCAATACCTGTTCATCGGCAGTGTGGTCGACGCGCAGACGTCCGTCGACTATACCAAGGCCAGGATGGCGGATCTGAACAAGATCAAGTTCTCCGACCTGCCGCTGGAGGCGGCGGTAAAAATGGTCAAGGGTAACGGCAAGCGTGTCGTGGCCATCTTTGAAGACCCGAACTGCGGCTATTGCAAGCGCTTCCGCCATACTTTGCAGGGCGTGGACAATATTACCGTCTATACCTTCATGTATAACATCCTGGCGGAAGACTCTGCAGTCAAATCCAAGAATGTCTGGTGCTCTGCCGACAAGAGCAAGGCCTGGGATGACTGGATGCTGAACGGCAAGGCGGCGCCGGCTGCCACCGCAAGCTGCAATACGCCTAACGACAAGGTCTTTGCGCTGGGGCGCAAGCTGGGTGTGACAGGAACGCCGACGATCTTCTTTACCGACGGCACGCGCCTGCCCGGCGCGGTCGATATCAAAACCTTCGAAGCGAAGCTCGCTTCTCTCAAATAGCGCATCGCGCTGATTTTGAGTCCGGCATCCATGACGAAATCGGCCGACTGGATGGGAATATTGCTGGCTGCCGGCAAAGGCGCCCGCTTTGATGCCAGCGGCCAGCAAAACAAATTGATGCAGGCCTTGCCTTCCGGCGACGCCGTTGCGGTTGCCAGCGCAAAAAAACTGTTGTCCGTCTTGCCCGAAGTGCTGGCGGTGGTCAGGCCGGGCGCGCAAGGGTTGGCGGCTGTATTGCAAGCGGCCGGCTGCCAGGTGCACACCTGCGCCGATGCGGAGCAGGGCATGGCGGCATCGCTGGTCTACGGCTTGCAACAGAGCGGCAGTTGCGCCGGCTGGATCATCGCATTGGGCGACATGCCTTATGTGCAGGCGGCTACCCTGCAGGCGATGCTGCTGGCTTTGCGTGAAGGCGCCGGTATCGTGGTGCCGGTGCACCAGGGGCGGCGCGGCAATCCGGTAGGATTTTCTCATGCCTACCTGCCACAATTGCTGGCCCTGCGTGGCGACCAGGGCGCGCGCAGCCTGCTGGCAAGGTATCCGGTGACCGAAGTCGTCGTGGATGACGCCGGCATACATCGCGATATTGATACGCGCGCGGACCTTCAATAATCCCGACCCACCTCCGGCGGACCAAGCCCGGATTGCGCGACATTCCAGCGAAGGCGTTTTTGCGCTCTGCTTATCTATGAGACGGCAACCTGCGGCAAGCGCATGTGGAAGTGGGCGCCGGTGCCGGGACTGCTGCTGGCGTTGATCTTGCCGCCCAGCACACCGGTAACCAGGTTGTAGACGATATACAGCCCCAGGCCGCTACCGCCCTGGCCTAGTTTGGTCGTATAAAACGGATCGAATATTTGCGCCAGCGTATCTTCGCTCATGCCCCTGCCGTCGTCGCTATACTCCAGTATGACCATACCGTCTTCCGAGCGCGCAGAGATACTGATGTGGCCGCCGACATTGTCGTCCAGGCCGTGCAGCAGCGAATTGGCGATCAGGTTGGTGACGATTTGCTCTATCGGGCCCGGATAGCTGTCCAGCTGTATTTTTTCGGGGATATGGATGTCTATCCTGTGCGTGGTCCGCTTCAGCATTGGGTGCAGGGTCGTCATTACCTCTTCTATCGTATCCCGCAAATCAAAAGTCCGGCGTCTTGTACTGGACTGATCCACAGCCACCTGCTTGAAGTCGGAGATCAATTTTGCGCTGCGTATCGCATTGCCTTCTATCATTTCCCCTGCCTGCTGCATCAGTGCCGCTGACGCGAGCGCTTCACTGCGGCGCAGGGCGCCACTGTTGAGTTTTCTGTGGAAGGCAGAGGTCTCATCCTTCAAGGTAGAGGCGATGGTCACAATATTGCCGATCGGCGTGTTCAGCTCGTGCGCAATGCCCGCCACCAGGTTGCCCAGTGCGGCTAATTTCTCTGACTGTATCAGGTGCTTCATCGCCTGCTGCAGTTCCGAGGTGCGTTCGCTGACGCGGCTTTCCAGCACATGGTTCAATTCTTCCAGCGCGATGCGGGTATTCTGCAATTCGGTCACGTCCAGCATCGCCCCTATCATCCCGCCTGTGTTGCCGTCCGGGTCCTTGAATACCGCGCGGTGGAAAACGATATGGCGCGGGTCTCCGAGGTGCTGGTTGATCACTTTCTCGAATACTTGCCGCCCTTGTCCCGCGTAAAGTTCCTCATCTTTTTCCAGGTAAACTTTGGCGAGGTGCGGCGGCAGCCAGTTGTTGACTTCCTTGCCAAGAATTTGGCCCCGCTCCAGCTTCATGATGCTCAGGAAAGCCTCATTGCATCCCATATACACGCCGTCCCGGTTTTTGTAAAAAATGGGAATGGGGATGGACTCCAGCAAGGCTTGCAGGAAATTGCGCTCACGCAGTATTGCGGCTTGCGCCACTTTGCGCTCGGTAATATCGGTCACGCTGCCGCGCAGATGTATTTCATTGTTCTTGCCGGGCAGCCTTACCAGGTGGACCTCGCAGGGGATGTCGCGGCCGTCGGCGTGCCGGCTGATCCATTCAAAACGGGTTTCTGCGCCTGTCAGGGCTTGTGCGATATAGTCGGCGGCGGCCTCGGCGGCGCTACGTCCGCCGGCCTGGATGGGGCAGCTCAATTCGACCGGGGTCTTGCCCAGCAATTCTTCCTGCGCGTAGCCGAACAGTTGCGCGGCATGCCGGTTGGTTTCGATAAAGCGGGCATCGTGGTCAACATCCAATACCAGGATGGCTTCCGGTGCATGGTCTATCAGGGTGCGGTAGGTGGCCTCGCTGGTCTGCAGCGCGGCCTCGATTTTTTTCCTGTCGGTGATGTCGGTCGATATGCCGGCGACATAGGCGATTTCGCCTTTGGCGTCAAAGATGGGAAATTTCACCGACAGGTATTCATAGGCCACGCCCTTGCGCACAGTTTTTTCTTCCACTGTAATGGGGGCTTTGGTGCGTATTATTTCCATATCGTTATTGCGTATGGCCTGCGCCGTTTCTGCCGACAGGATTTGATAGTCGGTCTTGCCTACCAGGTTTTCATCGTCCAGGCCGAACATGTCCTTGAATCTGTCATTGGCGAGGACGTAATGGCCGTCCAGGTTTTTCATGTACACGATGGACGGCGTATTGTCGATAAATGCCCGCAGCCGGTATTCGCTCTCGCGCAAGGCCAGCTCCGCCACTTTGCGCTCGGTAATGTCCATCAGGGTTTCCAGGGCGCCGACCAGGTTGCCGAATTCATCGCGCAAGGGGACTGCGGTAAAGTGCAGCCACACGTCGTTGGAGCCCGGTAGCCGGAAAAGCTCTTCCACTTCGACCGCTCCCGGCAATATGCTGCTGACGGAAATTTTCCCGTTATACAATTTCTCCAATTCAGCCGGGCTGGCGCCGTCCAGAACCAGGTCGGCAAGTGTCGGGCGCGGATTTTTATAAAATCCGCGCCAGGCTCCGGTTTTACCTATCATGTCTGCGCCGGGCACCTTGGTGATCTCGGTCAGCAAGGTATTCCATTGCGTAACCTGATGTTGTTCGTCGATGGCGAACAGGGCCACCGGCAGGCCCTGGAAGACCTGCTTCATATGGTATTCAAGCGCGTTGGCGCGGGCTACCGCACGCTTGCGCTCGGTAATATCGCGGGCCGATGCGACTATCCTGCGTTTGCCGTCGAGTTCTTCCAGATGCAGGGAGACTTCGGCCCAGAACAGGTCGCCGTCATGCTGTTTCGCGTGCCACTCAAACAGTTGCGGCCCTTCGTCCCTGGCCTTGTCCAGCCAGGCCTTCGCTTCGGCGCGGGTGTAGGGCGGGACGCCGGCGCTGATGTCCTCAATCTTTAATTCCCGGACCGAATCATGCGGGAAACCGTACAGCACCGAAAAACGCTCATTCACGTCGATGATGGCGCCGGTGTGTATGTCATGAATAAAGATGGCCTCGCTGCTGGAGTTGAACAGCTCCCGGTAATTTTTTTCACTCGCCTGCAGGGCAAGCTGGCCGCGTTTTTTGGTTTGCAGCAAAAACAGCAGCAAAGCGATGATCACCATCAGGCTGATCAGGATGGACAGCGCCAGGCTGAAAAAAGGGCTGGATGTGTCCAGCAAGGGGGCGGGCTTGTTGATGACGATGCTGTCGGCGGGCAGGTTGGCGGCATTCACGTTCCAGCGCTGCAGTTGCGCATAGTCAAAGGTCGGCGCCGTGACGCTTTCCAGTATGGGCAATTGTTCCATGCTGGTTCCGTGCAGCCATTTTCGGGCCAACTCGCCCAGGATTTTACCCTGCTGCCTCCCGGTGACCAGGAATCCGCCCAGCACGCCCGGCCGCATGTCTGTATCCCGTTGCGCAACCAGCGGCGCATGGGCGGACGCCGCCCATAGATCCGTTGCCTCGCTGTGGGTAAGCACCCGGTCGTCTTTATCGCGGCTGAAGGACAGCATGAAAACCATGTCGCTATCGCCCAGGCTGGCCAGCTTTTGCTGGGTGGCTTTGGCCGTCATGCCGCCGAGATACTCAAACTTGAATTGCGGCCAGCGAAGTGCAATTTTCCGGACTTCCTGCAACTGGATCTGGCCTGTGCGGCTATCGTCGTGGATGAACAACAGGGTCCTGGTCTGCGGCCGGAGACGGGTCATCAAGCCTATGTTTTTGTTGATGTCCACATTGTCGAACACACCGGCTACGTGAGCCGAATTCTTTAAAATTTCACCCCTGTTGTTGCCTATGCCGCTGAACAAGATAGGGACATTCGGGAAGTGCGCCTGGCGCAGCTGCAAAGCGAAATCCAGCGCATTGTCATCGCTTGCCAGCAGGATTGCAGGCGGCGCGCCGGCGTATTTTGCCAGCAATAATTGCTCCAGTTGCTGGTAGTAGGCGACGGTAGGTTCCACATGCCGGGTGTCCAGGTATTCTATGCGCAGGTCTATCGCTTCGCCGGCTAAAACCTGTTTGACGCCGTCAACCTGATCATCGCTCCATGGCAGGCCGGCGTGATATGACACCAGCAGCACGGCCAGCGGCGCACGGGCGCCAGGGGCTTCTTCGGCACGTGTGGCGCCGAATTGGGTCAGCAAAAATACTGCACAGCAGAACACCTTGGTCGTGCTGATAATAAAATGCCGGAATTTTTGCGGTATGAGATTCGATGTCATTTTTTAT
The DNA here is from genome assembly GCA_035487495.1 of Undibacterium sp. Classification (GTDB taxonomy): domain Bacteria; phylum Pseudomonadota; class Gammaproteobacteria; order Burkholderiales; family Burkholderiaceae_D; genus Undibacterium. Next base: position 8,445 of record DATHMC010000407.1, on the reverse strand, counting down.
GGGACTTCAACATCAGGCTAAAACGCGTCTCCAGTGCGACAGGGTACGCTTTTATTATGTTTCCGCAAGGGAAATTAGATCGCCTATAAGGATTGATGGCATTTTTTTAACAATGAAATTGTTTTTTCTTGTGTCTAGGGTGGCGGGAATATATCTAATAGTTGGGTTTCCTCATAAAATAGCAGCCGTGAAAGATTTATTGGCTTGCGGCGGAGGCCTTTGTATCGTCCGGCGTCGTGCCTGTTGTTAGCCGGGTCGTATGCAAGCAGCCTCCGGGTGCAATGAGTTGCAATAAAAATGAACAAGATATGCAGCATCCATCCCACATTACTTACCAGCCTCAGACATGGATTTTTTTAACAAGCGCCTGGCAAACCAATTAGGTTTCTCCGGCTTGATTCCCTTTGTTTTTCTCAGTTTGGCGTGCTGGATATTTCATCCTGATTGGCTACCCTACCTGATCAAGGCTCAATTGGCTTACGGTATCGCCATCCTGGCGTTTCGCGGCGGCCTCCAATGGGGCATCGCTCTGATGTCGCCCAACAAGCCCTCCGATGAAATCAGGCAGGCTTTGCTATGGGGCGTGCTGCCCAGCCTGATTGCATGGTGTGCGATGACGGTCGATGCGGGCTTGGGCTTCCTGGTGCAGATCATTGGCTTTGTAGTCCTGTACCGGGTCGATAGGCGCCTGTATCAGGGATATAACCTGCCGGACTGGTTCGCCGATCTGCGTTTTCGCCTGACTTGCGTCGTGGTGACAGCGCTGGCGTTTACCTTTATTGCCGCCAATCTGCGCCAGTGAACAGAACAATAAATACAGCAACAAGCAAAACATAGAAGAATAGTCTCTACAGAAAGAATGTTCAGTATGAAGAAAATCTTGCAAAACAAGACGACAACAGCGGCCAAAAGCCTGCGTAATACTCCATCCCGCAATCCAGCCAGCCACTCCATCCAATACGCAATCATCCCCCGCGATTTGGCGGGACATTTATTCCAGGTGACTTTGCAGGTCGCTGCGCCAGATCCGGAAGGCCAGTGTTTTGCATTGCCGGCCTGGATACCGGGCAGCTACATGGTGCGTGAGTTTGCCCGTCATATAGTCAGTATCCGGGCCCATTGCGACGGCAAAAAAATTGCCCTGAAAAAACTGAGTAAAGATAGCTGGCAGGCAGCTCCATGCGCTGGGGTTTTGACGGTGGAATACGAGGTATATGCATGGGACCTGTCGGTGCGCGCTGCTCACCTGGACCAGAACCACGGATTTTTCAACGGCACCAGCGTCTTCCTGCGCGTGTTGGGACAAGAGCTATCGCCCCATGTGGTGGACATACAGCGGGCCGACAATGAGGCTTGCAAGGCATGGCGGGTGGCGACTTCGCTGCCCGAACTGAAAGCCAGGCGCTACGGCTTTGGCACCTATATCGCAGAAAGCTACGACGCGCTGATCGATCATCCGGTAGAGATGGGAACGTTCGCACTGGCAAGCTTCGAGGCCTGCGGCGTCGCGCATGATTTCGTCGTCACCGGCAAGGTGCCCAACCTGGACTTGCCGCGCATCGTGGCGGACCTGAAGAAAATCTGCGAAGCGCAAATCGCCTTCTTTGAACCCAAGACCAAACGCGCGCCCATGGAGCGCTATGTGTTCATGACCATGGTCGTCGGTGAAGGCTACGGCGGCCTGGAACATCGCGCATCGACCGCACTGGTTTGCTCGCGCAATGATTTGCCGGTCAAGCACCAGGCCGAGATGAGCGACGCCTACCGCAATTTCCTGGGTTTGTGCAGCCACGAATATTTCCACACCTGGAATGTGAAGCGCATCAAGCCGGCCGTATTTGCTGACTATGACTTGCAGCAAGAAAATTACACCAGCCTGCTGTGGCTGTTCGAAGGCTTCACCAGCTACTACGACGACCTGATGCTGGTGCGCGCCAATGTAATCGATGAGGGCGCCTACTTCAAGCTGATCTCCAAAACTGTCAATACGGTGACGCGCGGTTCCGGCCGCAGCAAGCAAAGCGTTGCGGAATCCAGTTTCGATGCGTGGACCAAGTATTATCGCCAGGATGAAAATTCGCCGAATGCCATCGTCAGTTATTACACCAAGGGCTCGCTGGTAGGACTGGGGCTGGACCTGACGATACGCGCAGAAACCGGCGGCAAAAAATCGCTGGATGACGTCATGCGGGCGCTGTGGCAAACCTATGGCCGCGACTTCTATCAAAAGGCGCTGACAGGCAAGCAGCAGGGCTTGCCGGAGAATGAAATCGAAGCGCTGATAGAGCAAGTGACCGGCTTGAAGCTGAAGCGTTTCTTCGACCGTTATGTGCGCGGTACTGAAGATTTGCCGCTGGCCACCCTATATGCGGACTTCGGTGTGATGCAGGAAGACAAGCGCAATGCCGGCAAGGCCGGATTGGGTGTCAGGGTAGTGCGCGAAGGCAATGACGTCAAACTGGCCAACGTGCATGAAGGCCGCGCCGCGCACCGCGCCGGCCTGTCCGCCGGCGACGTGCTGGTAGCGATCAATGGTCTGCGCGTGAGCGTGGCCGACGCGTCCGACAGCTTGAATGGCGCGTTGTCACGCTACACTGTGGGCGAAACGGTGCAGATCCATGCTTTCCGTCGCGACGAATTGATGACAGTGAGCGCCAAGCTGCAAGCGGATGACGTGCCTGCTTCCCAATTCGCATTGGCCGACGAGGCGCAGGCGGGGCGCAAGCGCAAGCCTGCCCCTGCGCTGCGGGCTTATCGTCCCAGCCTGGTCAAAGGACGCAAGGCATAGGTAGGCGTTGCTTGTGAACTTAAAAGCCGCATCCATCAAGAAGATTGGATGCGGCTTTTTTATGTGGCGCGCTTGCTTCAGCGAGCTGCTCAGGCAAACAGGCGCTGCAATTCTTGCCCCGGATTTACCGCCCGCATAAAGGCTTCGCCGACCAGGAAGCCGTGCACATTGGCGTCGCGCATGCGTTTCACGTCGGCGCCATTCATGATGCCGGATTCGGTAATCACCAGTTTGTCGGGGGAAATGCATGGCAGCAGCTGCAGCGTATTGTCCAGCGATACCTCGAAAGTGCGCAGGTTGCGGTTGTTGATGCCCAGCATCGCCGTCTTCAGTTTTAATGCAGCATCCAGTTCTTCGCCGCTATGCACCTCCACCAGCACCCCCATGCCTAGTTCGTGCGCGCAGGCTTCCAGCTCCGCCATCAAGCCGTGGTCCAGCGCAGCAACGATCAGCAGTATGCAATCTGCCCCCCAGTGGCGGGCCTGGTAGACCTGGTACGGGTCTAACATGAAGTCTTTGCGCAAGGCCGGGATATTGCAGGCGGCGCGTGCCTGCTGCAGATAGTCCGGCGAGCCCTGGAAGAATTGCACGTCGGTCAGTACCGACAGGCAGGCGGCGCCATGCTGCGCATAGCTGGCGGCGATGTCGGCAGGGCGGAAATCGGCGCGCAATATGCCTTTGGACGGCGAGGCTTTCTTGATCTCGGCGATCACGCCGGCTCCGCCTGCGGCGATCTTGCCGCGCAGGCTGGCTTCAAAGCCGCGCAGGCCGGCTTGGGCTTCGCGATCGGATTCTACTTCGCCGCGCAGGCTGGCCAGGGAGCGGTGCTTTTTGGCTGCCGCGACCTCGTCTTTTTTGACGTCCAGGATTTTATTCAGGATATCCGACATCATGCCCCCAGTTGTTGTGTGACCTGGATAAACTGTTCCAGCTTGGCGCGGGCGGCGCCGGAGCGGATCGCTTCCTGCGCTTTCTTGACGCCGTCGGCGATGGAATCGGCGATGCCGGCGCCATAGATCGCGGTGCCGGCATTCAGCGCGACGATATCGGTGGCCGGGCCGGGCACATTGTTCAGCGCTTCCAGGATTTTTTCCTTGGACTCGACAGAGTTGGCCACCTTCAGGTTGCGATTCGATACCATCTGCAGGCCGAAGTCTTCCGGGTGGATATCGTATTCGCGGATTTCGCCGTTGACCAGCTCGCCGACCATGGTGGGCGCGCCGAGCGAGACTTCATCCATATTGTCGCGGCCCCAGACCACCAGCGCGTGTTCCGCACCCAGTCTTTGCAGTACACGCACCTGGATGCCGACCAGATCGGGGTGAAATACGCCCATCAGGATATTGGGCGCCGCTGCAGGGTTGGTCAGCGGGCCGAGGATGTTGAAGATGGTCCTGACGCCGAGCTCCTTGCGCACCGGCGCCGCGTGCTTCATTGCTGCGTGATGGTTCGGCGCGAACATGAAGCCTATGCCGGTCTGCGCGATCGACTGCGCGATCTGTTCAGGGTTCAGGTTGATGTTGACGCCCAGGGATTCCAGCACGTCGGCGCTGCCGGACGACGACGATACGCTGCGGCCGCCGTGCTTGGCGACGCGCGCACCGGCAGCGGCGGTAACGAACATCGATGCGGTAGAGATATTGAAGGTAGATGCGCCGTCGCCGCCGGTGCCGACGATATCGATCAGGTTCTTGGTGTTGGCCATCGGCACCTTGGTCGAGAACTCGCGCATGACCTGGGCCGCAGCGGTGATCTCGCCTATGCTTTCCTTTTTCACGCGCAGGCCCATGGTCAGTGCGGCGATCATGATGGGAGACATTTCTCCGCCCATGATCTTGCGGAACAGCGACAGCATTTCGTCGTGGAATATTTCCCTGTGCTCAATGCAACGCATCAAGGCTTCTTGTTGAGTGATAGTCATGACAGTTCCAATAGAGGTTTATGCATTGAGCAGGAAATTTTTCAGCAGCGCATGTCCGTGTTCGGACAGGATGGATTCCGGATGGAATTGCACGCCTTGCAGATTGAATTCCTTATGCCGTACTCCCATGATTTCGCCATCCTCGGTCCAGGCCGTCACTTCCAGGCAGGCCGGCAAGCTGGCGCGTTCTATCGCCAGCGAGTGGTAGCGGATTACGGTGTACGGGCTGGGCAAATCCTTGAATACCCCGACGCCGGTATGCGCTATCGCCGAGGTTTTGCCGTGCATGACCTGCTTCGCGCGTATCACCTTGCCGCCGAACGCGTCGCCGATGGCCTGATGGCCCAGGCACACGCCCAGGATGGGTATCTCGCCCGCGAAGCGTTGCAACAGCGGCACGGAGATGCCGGCCTCATGCGGGGTGCAGGGGCCGGGCGAGATGCAGATATGATCCGGCTTCAGCGCGGCGACTTCATCCAGCGTAATTTCATCGTTACGGTAGGTACGTACATCTTCACCGAGTTCTGCAAAATACTGCACCAGGTTGTAGGTGAAGGAATCGTAATTGTCTATCATCAGCAGCATTTAAATTTCTCCGTCCAGGCCGTCTTGCACTTGTTCCGCTGCGCGCAGTACCGCGCGCGCCTTGTTCTCGGTTTCTTGCCATTCCATTTCGGGCACCGAATCGGCAACTATGCCGGCGGCGGCCTGCACATACAGCATGCCGTCTTTCAGCACGCCGGTACGGATTGCAATGGCCAGATCCATCTCGCCGCCGAACGACAGATAGCCGCAGGCGCCGCCATAGATGCCGCGCTTGGTCAGTTCCAGTTCATCGATCAGTTCCATCGCGCGCACTTTCGGCGCGCCGGATAGCGTGCCGGCCGGGAAAGTGGCTTTCAGCACGTCCAGGTTGGACAGGTTCGGCTGCAGGCTGCCCTCCACATTGGAGACGATGTGCTGCACGTGCGAGTATTTTTCTATGACCATCTGGTCGGTAACCTTGACGCTGCCGGTCTGCGCGATGCGGCCTATGTCGTTGCGGGCCAGGTCGATCAGCATCACGTGCTCGGCGATCTCTTTCGGGTCGGACAGTAATTCCTTGGCCAGTTCGGCATCGCGTTCCGGTGTCGCGCCGCGTGGGCGGGTGCCGGCCAGCGGGCGTATCGTGACCTTCTTGTCGCCGTCGCTCAGGGTTTCGTTACGGACCAGGATCTCCGGCGATGCGCCGATGATCTGCATGTCGCCGAAATTATAGAAATACATGTAAGGCGAAGGGTTCAGCGAGCGCAGCGCGCGATATAGGGACAGCGGCGCATCGACGTAAGGCTTCTTGATACGCTGGCCTACCTGCACCTGCATCAGGTCGCCGGCCATGATGTATTCCTTGGCTTTTTCGACGGCCTTCAGGTAATCGGCCTTGGCGAAATCACGTATCGTGTCGGTGCGTACCGATGCCGAAGTCACCGGCGCATCCACACTGCGGCGCAGCATCGCGCGCAAATCCTTCAGCCTTTGCCTGGCCTTGGAATAGGCTTCCGCCTGGGTGGGATCGGCATACACGATCAGGTACAGCTTGCCGGACAGGTTGTCGATGACGGCCAGTTCTTCGGTTACCAGCAGCTGGATATCCGGCAGCCCCAGATCGTCCTTGGGCGTGGAGTGCGCCAGGCGCTTTTCCACATGGCGCACCGTGTCGTAGCCGAAATAGCCGGCCAGGCCGCCGCAGAAACGCGGCATGCCGGGGCGCAGCGCGACCTTGAAGCGCGATTGGAATTCGGCGATGAAATCCAGCGGATTGCCCTCCACGGTTTCCACGACCTGGCCGTTTTTAAGCACTTCGCTGCGCGTGCCGTAGCTGCGCATCAGGGTGGAGGCGGGCAGGCCGATGAAGGAGTAGCGTCCAAAGCGTTCGCCGCCCATCACGGATTCCAGCAGGAAGGTATTCTTGCCGCCTTGCTGGGTTTGCGCCAGCTTCAGGTACAGGGTCAGCGGAGTTTCCAGATCGGCGAAAGCTTCCGCGATCATAGGGATACGGTTGTAGCCTTGCGCGGCCAGCGATTTGAATTCGAGTTCGGTCATGGTTCTCTTTCGGCCGCCCTGGTGGACTCACAGCATCCACGTTGGGTGGAGTTGGGGCGGATAAGACGATTTGATAAAACGTGCAAAAGACTTTTGCGAGGGGTGTGCAGAAGCTTTCGCGGCAAATGTTCGGTTAGTTAGACCAGAATTGCCAGCGTCGCCATAGCCAGGCCTCAAAAGTGCCTGGTGTGATTGCGGGACGTTTTTTATCGAGAAACATTCTATGGATAGTGAACGTTAGATGAGTTTTTAGCTATTAAAAATAAACTACTGAAATGAAACCAGTCGTGCTGCTTCCAATAAGGTTTCGACTATACCATCACTATCAATATTTTGTATAGCCTCGCCGTGATTGTAACCGTAAGGGACGCTTAACACAGGGCAACCCGCGGCGCGGGCGGCCAGCGCGTCATTCGAGGAGTCGCCTATGGCAACGACTTGCGCGGGCGGTAAATCAAAGTTTGTGCAAACCTGCAACAAGGGCAGCGGATCGGGTTTCTTGCGAGGCAGGGAGTCGCCGCCATACACCAAGTCGAAATAGCCGCTCAAGCCTTTCTTTGCCAGCAGTGGTGTTGTGAAAGAAATAGGCTTGTTGGTGACGCAGGCCAGCCGCATCCCTTGATCGCGTAGTGCTTGCAAGCCCTGAATGACTTCCGGATATAGTTCGCTATAGTCGCCGTTGATTGCCAGGTAATGTTGTTGATAGGCGGCCATTGCAGCATCGAAATGCCGGCTTATCTGCTGTTCGGAATAATCTACCGCCAACACCCGGTGGATCAGGTTCTCCGAGCCCTTGCCGACAAAGGTCTTGATTGTCTCAATGTCCAGCGCCGCCAGGCCGAAGTCGGCGCGCATGCGGTTGATCGCCACCAGGAAATCGGGTGCGGTATCCAGCATCGTGCCGTCCAGGTCTATGATGGCGGCCTTGATATTTTTGAGCATGCTTGTTCAGGCTAAGGGATTACGTGAAGAGAGGAACAGGCTTGCACTGGTGGTAGCTGCAAGCCTGGCTGAAGGGCTGTCTTAGACTTTAGCCAATTCACCGCGCATCGCATTAATGACTGCAGCATAGTCCGGCTTGCCGAAGATCGCCGAGCCGGCGACAAAGGTGTCGGCGCCTGCTTGCGCCACTTCGGCGATATTGTCGATCTTGATACCGCCGTCCACCTGCAGCATGATGTCGCGACCGGAGGCGTCGATCAGCTTCCTGACCGCGGCTATCTTTTTCAGCGTGTGCGGAATGAAGGACTGGCCGCCGAAGCCCGGATTGACCGACATCAGCAGGATCAGGTCCAGCTTGTCCATCAGGTGCTCCAGCACGTGCAGCGACGTCGCCGGATTGAATACCAGGCCCGCCTTGCAGCCGTGATCGCGTATCAATTGCAGGCTGCGGTCGATATGTTCGGAGCCTTCAGGGTGGAAGCTGATGATGTTGGCGCCGGCCTTGGCAAAGTCGGGGATGATGCGGTCTACCGGTTTGACCATCAGATGCACGTCGATCGGGACTTGCACATGCGGGCGTATCGCCTCACATACCAGCGGGCCTATGGTCAGGTTGGGAACGTAATGGTTGTCCATCACGTCAAAATGGATCATGTCGGCGCCGGCTGCGACGACATTGCGGACTTCTTCTCCCAGGCGGGCGAAATCGGCG
>DATHMC010000406.1:0-17402 GCA_035487495.1 Undibacterium sp. | reverse complement strand
AAGATGAACATGGTTACTGAATCAAAATAGACTTGGCCCCGATTGCTCCAGGTCGCAACCACACTCGCGGCAAAAGCCGCAAGTATGCCGATGGTGACCGGCACATCCATGCCCAGGCTCAGACTCCGCATATTGAACCAGGCGCCTCTGTAAAACGGCAAGGCGGAATAACAGACGGCGGGCAAAGTCAGGAACAGGCTAGCCCAACGCAATAGCTGCGCATGATCTTCCTCTATCGAGCCGCCTGATGCCAGGTAGGCCGGGAATGCATACATCATCACCTGCATCATTGCCAGCCCGGCGATGAATAGCTGGCGAAATAATTGTTTGCCGTTTCGGCGTACCATCTCTCCGTGCTTTAGCGCGTCAAACGGATGAGCGGTATACCCAATGCGGTACAGGGTCTGCAATATCAGGCTGGGTTGGCAATATGCGCTGTCCCATTGCACGCGCAGTTTTTCGCTGGAGACATTGATATGGACGCTTTGTATGCCGGGCAGTGCGCTTAAACGACGTTCTATCAACCAGACACAGGCGGCACAGCGCAGGCCCTCAATGGAAAAAATAGATTCGCTGGACGTGTCAATGAGCTTCTCGGCAGCAATATCGTAGGCTTGCAATTGTGCGGGAAGCAGATCATCCCTGCCGCTCGCTGTGGCCGAATAGTCGCTGCGGCTGCTGTAGTAGTCCGCACAGCCGCTGGCGACAATGGCCTCGGCTACGGCCTGGCATCCCGGGCAGCACATATTGCGCTGCTCCCGGCTGATGGTGACTATCCAATTGGCGCCTGCGGGCACGGGCAGGCCGCAATGAAAACAAAATGAGGCGGTATCAAAGTCTGGATGAGGCCTCATGGCTGCCCTTTGTGGCCATCGCCCGGCAGCAGAGGGGAACTGATGCATAAGCTATCCAGCCACGACGCCTGTGTTCCAAGGCTGGCGCGCGCCAGCCCGAGCACGCCAAATGCCAGTATCGCCAAGCCCGCTACCAGGCGAAATGCCGGGTTTTGCAGCCTGCTTCTCATGTGCGAACCTAATATTCCCATGGCCAGCAATGTAGGGAGGGTGCCGGCCCCGAACGCCAGCATGACCAGCGCTCCTGACCGTGCAGAGCCGGACAGCATGGCTGTCAGCAGGCTGGAGTAGACCATGCCGCAAGGAAGCCAGCCCCAGAGCGCCCCCATGGCGATGGCTTTGGCATTGCTATCCATGGGCAGCAAATAACTCGTCATCGGACTGATCCGGCGCCAGACAGTTTGCCCGCCCTTTTCCAAAACGGCCAGCCCATGCCACACGTCCATCATGTACAAGCCGAGTGCAACCAGAATCAGGTTCGCCATCCAATAGAATCCCAGGTGGAGCGAATTCAGTTTGGCAAGGACCAGCACACCGCCGCCCAGGCTGCCTGCGATGGCCCCCGCCAGCATGTAGCTGCCTATCCTGCCGCTGTTATAGCCGAGTGCGCGCACAGTGTAGTGCGGCCACGCTGTCCCTCGTTGGCGGATATCCGCTGCATCGGCATTCATTGTTGCCACTACTGGTATCGGGAAAGGACGTCTTTCCGAGGTCATTGAAAAGGCACTCACAATGCCTCCGCACATGCCTATGCAGTGCAGTCCGCCAGCCAGTCCGGTCAGGAACACAGGAATCAGGTTGATGGTCGACATGGGTTCAGATGGTTGTAGAGTATCGCGCCGGCTGCGCTTGCCCGTTAAGGTAACGGTCAAACACCATGCAGATATTTCGTATCAACAGGCGGCCTTTCTCCGTTACGCACATCCAATCGCCGTCAAAGCGTATCAATCCGTCGGCCTCAAATTGCCTGAGCCTGACCAGTTCATCGGCAAAATACTCATCGAAGCTGATAGGATAGGAGAGTTCTATGGCGCTCATTGAGAGTTCGAAATGACACATCAGATTCTGGATGACAGTACGTCTTATCAGGTCATCCATGGTTAACCTGATGCCTTTCGCCATCGGCAGCTCGCCTTGCGCTATACGTTCGTAATAGGCATCCAGCGTCTTCTCATTCTGGCTGTAGGTAGTACCTACCGCACTGATCGCCGACACGCCGCAGGCTACCATGTCAGCATCCGCGTGCGTGGAATAGCCCTGGAAATTGCGATGCAGGCGTCCCTGTTTCTGGGCAATTGCCAGGTCGTCGCCTGGCTTGGCAAAATGATCCATGCCTATATATACATAGCCTGCGTCGGTCAGACGCGTGATGCACAGGTGGAGCATGTCGAGCTTGCTGTCTGCGCTGGGCAAGTCGGTGTCATGGATGCGCCTTTGCGGCTTGAAAATATGCGGCAAATGGGCGTAGTTATAGATGGCGATGCGGTCCGGGGATGCGGCAATCACCTTGTCCAGCGTGAGGCCCATGCTGACCGGGTTTTGCCTGGGCAAACCGTAGATCAGGTCGATGCTGATAGAGCGAAAACCGGCAGCGCGTGCGGCGGCAATGACGGCCAGCGTTTCCTCTTCTGCCTGGATGCGGTTGACGGCCTTCTGGACATCCGGATCGAAATCCTGCACGCCCAGGCTGATGCGATTGAAACCTTGCCTACGCAAGGTGTGCACACGTTCAGGCGACACGGTGCGAGGGTCCACTTCGATGGAATATTCGCCTGCATCATCCGGCGCCAGCTTGAACCAGCGGCGTATGTGCGCCAGCAGATCGTCCATTTGGGCGTCGCTCAGATAGGTCGGCGTGCCCCCGCCAAAATGCAATTGCTCGACCTGGTTGATGCCGCTGAAAAGCTTGCCCTGCATCTCGATCTCGCGCTTCAGGTACTCCAGGTAGGTTGCCGCCTTGTTCCTGTCCCTGGTGACGATCTTGTTGCACGCGCAGTAGTAGCAAATGGTGTCGCAGAAAGGAATGTGGATATATAGCGACAAGGGCTGCCGCGGACCCTGCACGCGCACACTGGCGACGGCATGCAAATAATCCCAGGAGCTGAAGTCGCCGGAAAACCTGTCGGCTGTCGGGTAGGAGGTGTAGCGCGGCCCCGTTTGCTTCAACTTGCGGATCAGCGAGGTATCGAATTCAATTGCCGGTGCTGCTCCGGCGGATAAGGTGGACACTGCCATTAGTTTCTTCCTGCGGATGATAGGCGGGCATAAGATGGCTTTAGTGTAGGCATATGGGGAGAGACCTATCTTGATATACATCAAAACGAATGGACTTAGCGCGTCGAAAAGCACGGTTGGCCGGTGAAAGCAGCTATGGAAATGAAAAAAAGACTACTTTGGCTGCCAGAGTAGTCTATTCAATGATGCGCAGACGAGCGCCCGGGCGATGGTCCGGAGACTAATGCGACATCAGCACCGGCACCGTCATCGTATCCAGCACGGTGCGGGTCACGCCGCCCAGCAGGATTTCCCTGAAGCGCGAATGCCCGTAGCCGCCCATCACGATCAGATCGGAGGCGAAATCGGTCGCCAGCGACAGCAAGGCATTGCCGGTATCGGCTTTGACAACTTGCCCCGACACGTTGACCTTGACCTTATGCCGGGCCAGGTACAGTGCTATGTCCGCACCTGGCTGCTCGCCGTGCTTGCCTGCATTTTGTTCCGGATTGAATACCGCTACCTGCGCGATCCTGGCGCGCCGCAGCAGCGGAAGGGCAGAACTGACCGCACGCGCGGCCTGTACTCCGGCATCCCAGGCGATCAGGGCGCGCTCACCGACGGTCTCGAAATGACCGACATAGGGGACGATCAGCACCGGCCTGCCGCAATTCAGCACTACATATTCCGGAAAGTCCGGCGGCACGCTGGGGGCGGAGGCTTCCAGGTCGGTCTGGCCTATTACAACCAGGTCGGAATAACGGGCCTGCATACTGATGCCGCCGGCAGCCTCGTCATCCACCAGGCGCATCTCAAAGGATTCTACGCCCAGGTTTTTGACGATGCGTTCGAATTGGTCTAGCGCGTCCTGCGCCTTTTCCCGCAAAAAATCGAGGTTGATGACCATGCCCGGGTCGGCGAACATCGGCGCGCTATTGGCGTACATCCAGCGGGAGACCCCGGTCATCGCTACGCCTATCAGGTGGGCGTTCTCTGCATTGGCGATTTCGGCGGCAATGCGTATGCGTTCCTCTGCGTTTCTGGATTGATCCACGTGTACCAGTATGGACTGATAACTCATATTGCACCCCTTTGATTGAATATCGATTTCGGCCATTGACACATTGACACATTGACACTCTCCAGCGTAAGCGCTGGAACCCGCTTCGTCCAGCCCAACTTGCATGTGCTACGGATTAGTTGGCGAAAATTTGATTCACATCAATATTCGAGCCATGCAGGCCGGCATTCAGCCCGGCTGGGCGAAAACGGCGCTGCTTGATCGAGATCAAGTGTCGGCGTATCGGTTTTTGCTACAGTGCAGCGATTACGATTACGATTTCAGATTGGCGGATACCTGCATGTTACAGAGCGCATTTCCTCGCTTGCTATTAAGAAACCGGAGCCTGTTGCCGATAGTGCAGGGCGGGATGGGCGTCGGCGTGTCTGCGCACCGCCTTGCCGGCAGCGTCGCAGGCCTGGGCGCAATAGGCACCATTTCCAGTGTAGATTTGCGCCGGCATCACCCCGATCTGATGGCGCAAACGGGTAAAACGAGAGACCGGGCCGCTATTGATCGCGCCAACCTGCTCGCGCTGGACAGGGAAATCACGCTGGCGAAGCAGGCAGCGGGCGGCAACGGCATGATAGCCGTCAATGTGATGCGCGCCGTTTCAGAATACGCTGCCTACGTACGGCAGGCTTGCGTCAGCGGCGCAGATGCGATCGTTGTCGGCGCTGGGCTGCCGCTGGATTTACCGGAGTTGACCAGCGACTTCAGCAAGGTGGCCCTGATACCGATATTGTCGGATGCGCGCGGCATCGCACTGGTGTTGAAGAAATGGATGCGCAAGAACCGCCTGCCGGATGCGATCGTCATAGAAAATCCGCACTATGCGGCCGGCCATCTGGGTGCCGCAAAGCTGGAGGACGTGGGCAATCCGCAATTCGGGTTTCCCACCGTCCTGGAGCAAACGCTGGGTTTGCTGAAAGAATTGCAGCTGGAGAACGAAAATATTCCGCTGATTGTCGCGGGAGGCATCAATAGTCATCAGAAAATGCACGCAATGATTGCGCTGGGCGCCAGTGCGGTGCAGCTGGGAACGCCGTTTGCGGTGACGCAGGAAGGCGATGCGCACCCGCTGTTCAAGCAAACCCTGGTTGAAGCGCGGCCCGAGGACATTGTTACCTTCATGAGCGTGGCCGGCTTGCCGGCGCGCGCGGTGCTAACCCCCTGGCTGGATAAGTATCTGCAAAAGGAGCGCAAATTGCAGGCCAGGGCGGGCGCAAAGGACTGCACGGTCGGCTTTGATTGCCTGCAGCAGTGCGGCCTGAGGGATGGCGTGGCCAAATCCGGGCAATTCTGCATCGATACCCAGTTGGCATTCGCCTTGAACGGCGACGTCAAGCGCGGCCTGTTCTTCAGGGGATCGGAAGCGCTGCCCTTTGGTAATGCCATCCGTACGGTCAGGGAATTGATGGATTTTATGCTGAACGGGAAGTCACCGTCCGCCAGTGCGGCACTACCGGCATAAACGGGAGCGGGGGAAACTGCCTGCAGGGGGACCTCTCACTCCCACGGATCATAGGTGCCGAAGCTCCACAGATGCCCTTCCAGGTCGTAGCAGCTGAATCCGCGGCCGCCGTAGTCCTCGTCCTTGATTTCCAGCACGATTTTTGCGCCGGCCTTCTTGGCGCGCTGGTAGATCGCATCGGCGTCGTTGACGACCGCATACACGGTCTGGGTTTGCGCGCCGCCGATTTCATCCGGTTGCCTGATCAGCTTGCTGTATTCATTGTCGGCCCTGGACGCCGATCCAAGCATCATCATGCCATTGCCGAAGGAAAGCTGTGCGTGGAGTATGCTGCCGTCATCGCCCGGCACGACCAGATGTTTGCTGAAGCCGAAGTTGTCGCACAGCCACTCTATTGCAGCAGGGGCGTCGCGGTAACGCAGGCAGGGCATGATCGTGGCTTTGGTGTCTTTGGCGGCTTCAGGCATGTTTTTCTCCTTGCTTACTCAGTTTCATACATTTTCGCAACCGCCTGCCTATTCCTTTCGATGACGGTTTTGCGCTTGATCTTCATCGTAGCAGTCAGTTCGCCGGTGTCAACCGACAAGGGGTTATTTAATATCGTGAACTTGCGAATTGCCGCAACACGGGCATGATGGGCATTGGCGTCGTCAATGGCGCGTTGCACCTCGGCCAGTACCTGCGGATGCTGGGCCAGGTTTTCCTCCTGCAACTCGTGCTCCCTGGCGAAAGCCGTTACCGCGTCACCTTTCAAGGTCAGCAATGCCGTCAGGAAATGCTTGCCGTCGCCGCAGACTATTGCGTGCTCTATCATCGGCGTGCTCATCAGCGCGGCCTCTATATTCGCCGGCGAGATATTTTTTCCGCCCGATGTAATCAGCAAATCTTTTTTGCGGCCGGTGACATATAAAAAACCGTCGGCGTCGAAATGCCCCAGATCGCCGGAATGCAGCCAGCCGTCCTGCAGGGTCTCGGCGGTTTCTTCCGGCCTGCGCATATAGCCCTGGAATACATGCGGCCCGCGCACCAGGATCTCGCCGTCTTCAGCAATCCTGACTTCGCTGCCGGCCAGCGGCTTGCCGACGGAGCCCAGCCGCGTATGACCGGGCGCGCTGATCGATGTAGGGCCGCAGTCTTCAGACTGGCCGTATACCTCGCGGATAACCAGATCAAGCCCGGAGAAGAATTCCAGGTTTTCCAATGCGATCGGCGCCGCCGCGGAAATCAGAATCCTGGCGTGCTGGAAGCCGAGCGCCTCCTTGATTTTGGAATAGATCAGCTTGTCGGCCTTTTGTTTTTGCCAGCTCAGGAAAGCTCCCGGTTTTTGGCCGGCCAGGTCCAGCGCATGCCAGCGCCGTCCGGTACGCATCGCCCATCTTGCCAGCGCAGCCTTGATGCCGCTTGCCGCCGCCAGCTTGGCGGCAATGGTGGCGTGCATCTTTTCCCATACGCGTGGAACGCCGAAGAAAATGGTGGGCCTGACTTCGCGCAGATGCTCGCCCAGGCTCTCCATGCTATTGGCGAAATACACCGGATAACCGGCATAGATGTGATTATGAATGCTGCCCAGTTGCTCGGCTATATGCGCCAGCGGCAGGTAAGAAATCATCCTGTCGTTTTCGCGGCTGTCTATCGCGTTGCATAACGAGGCGGTCGCCCAGCCAAGGTTGTTGTGGCTCAGCATCACCGCCTTGGATGGGCCGGTAGTGCCGGAAGTATAGATCAGCGTGCCCAGGTCCTGCGGGTGTATCGCGGCTATTCGCAGCGTCAGCTCGGCCGCATATTCCTGCGTGCCCATGGCCAGGAATTGCTCCCATCCGATTTGTCCCGGCTGCGAGGCCGCCGTGCCGCGCATCAGCACTACGTGCTGCAGCTTGTCCAGTTGATGCTTTTTCTCCGCCAGCTTGGCATACTGGACGTCATCCTCCACCAGCATCACGGCGCAGCCGGAGTGATTGACGATGTACTCAATTTCTTCCGGTGCGCTGGTCCAGTAGATGCCGGCGGCCACCGCGCCGACCATCATCGCGGCGATGTCCATGATCACCCATTCCGGACGGTTGAAGCCCAGGATGCAGACCGCGTCGCCTTTCTGCACGCCCAGCGCCAGCAGGGCACGCGCGGCGGCCTGCACCTGTTCGGCGTAGTCGGCCCAGTTGGTGGGTTGCCACGCAGTTTGGTCGCGGATGAAATAGGCGGGCTTGCTGCCCAGGCGCCGCGCGGTTGCCAGGAAACGGGCAGGCGCGGAAATAAAGTTGATGGATGCAGCGTTTGAACTCACTATACTCTCCTGTCAAAAGGCATTGGCGCAAGGACTGAAGTACAAGGGCTGAAACTACATCTACGGCTGGAAGGCAAGGCTGGAATTTAAAGCGGCGCAGGATGGAGGCGAACTCCATCCGTATCGATCAGGCCAGGCCCAGGATGGCCCTGGTTTCTGCCGGGCTGGCAATATCGCGTCCCGCGCGCCTTGCGCATTGTGCAAGTTCCTGTATCAATTGTCCATTGCCATTTGCACGTGCGCCGCCGGGCAGGTAGAAGGTGTCTTCCAGGCCGCTGCGCAGCATGCCGCCCAGGTCCGCGGTGGCCTGGTGCACCGGCCAGATCTCGGCGCGGCCTATCAGCGTGGTCTGCCACAATGCGCCGGGCGTGGTCCAGCGCTGCAGCAGGGCCAGCAGGTCGGCGTCCACCGGCATGCCGGAGGCGACCCCCATCACGAAATTGTATTCGGCGTTCTTTACCATGCCGGCTTTCTGGTACATGCCCACGGCGCGCACTATGCCGACGTCGAAGCATTCGAATTCCGGATGGGTATGGGTCTCTGCCATCACATCCAGCATCGCCTGTACTTTGGCAACCGGGTTGTCGAATACCATAGGCGGCCACGCCCATTGACCGTCTTCCCTGATTTTCAGGTAGTTCAGGCTGCCCGCATTACAGGCAGCGATCTCCGGTCTGACGCGGCGTATGCAGGCGGCCGGCCCGGAGATATCCTTGCCGACCACGCCGGTGCTCAGGTTGATGATCACGCCAGGGCAGGCGTCGCGTATCGCATCGCACACTTCGGCCGCCACGTCGGGGTCCCAGCTGGGCATATGGCCCGCACCTTCCTGTTGCTGGCGCACGTGCACGTGCATGATGGAGGCGCCGGCATTGTAGGCGTCGCGGGCTTCGCTGGCCATTTGGGCCGGTGTCACGGGGACCGGGTGCTGCCTTGGATCGGTCAGCACGCCGGTCAGGGCGCAGGTCAGTACGGCTTTTTGCATGGTAGTCTCCTGATTTATGTCGGTGCCGGCAAGCGCCGGACGAGGGAAGCATTATTTGTGCGGATACGGTAACGGCGGCTTATCCTGTCTCTAGTTCTATCAGCAAATCCTTCGCCCTGACTTGCTCACCGATCTTTGTGGCGATGGATTTGACGGTGCCGTCTGCTTTCGCGGTCAGCCACATTTCCATTTTCATCGCCTCTACACAGACCAGGGTTTGGCCTGCGCTGACCTTATCCCCCGGCTGCACGACCACGTGCGTGACGACGCCGGCCACCGGTGCCCGCACATAGCCGGCGTCCTGCCCGGCACTGGCAACCGGGAAGGGCGACGCCTCGGTAAAGCTGAAAGCGGCGGCCTGGTAGACTAGGTGGAGGATATCCTCGTTGCCGGATTTTTTGCGCACGGCGGGAATTTTTTTGACGATGCCGTCCCAGGTGTAGCGCAGATAACCTTGCTGCATCTGGTGCACCCGCAACTGGTGCTCGGCATCGTCCAGGCTTACCTTGATGGCGCCTTCCGGCAACGGCGTCACTCGCATAGTCCGCCGGCGCTCGTCGCAGATCAACTGGATATCAAATGCGGCAACGCTGTCGGCACGCGTGCCCATGCCTTGCTGGGCGCCGGCGAGGATGGCGGCGGCGACGCACCAGGCCTCATCCTGCGCCAACGGGCGCACCAGTAAGGGCTGGCCCTCGCTGGACCAGGTGTCCAGCATGGTAGTAGTCATCCTGGCCTGCCTGAAATCTTCATGGTTGATGAGGTCGCGCAGGAAACGGCCGTTATTGCGCAGGCCCAGCAGCGGTGCATCTTCCAGCGCTGCGGTGAGCCGCCGGATCGCATCTGCGCGATCGCTGCCGTGCGCGATGACCTTGGCCACCATCGCATCGTAAAATGGCGACACCACGCTACCGGTGCGTATGCCACTGTCGATGCGCACGCCGGCCTGCGCCTGCGCATGTTCCGGTTGCCACCAGGCGATTTCGCCGGTCTGCGGCGCAAAATCGGCGTACGGGTCTTCCGCATACAACCTGGCTTCGATTGCATGGCCCTTGTATTGAACCTGTTCCTGGGTCACCGGCAGCGGCAAGCCTGCCGCCACTCGGATCTGCCACTCCACCAGGTCGTAGCCGGTGATCATTTCGGTCACTGGATGTTCCACCTGTAGACGGGTATTCATTTCCAGGAAATAGTGCTGCATTTCCTGGTCCAGCATGAATTCCACCGTGCCGGCGCCGCGATAGCCGACGGCCAGTGCTGCCGCGACCGCATCCTTGCCCATGCGCTCCCGCAATGCCGGGGTAACGATAGGGGACGGCGCCTCTTCTATGACTTTTTGCCGCCTGCGCTGTGCGGTACAGTCGCGCTCGCCCAGGTAGACCGCATCGCCATGCGCATCGGCGAATATCTGGATTTCGATGTGACGGCCGTTGACGATCATTTTTTCCAGCATCAGGCCGCCATCGCCAAAGGCCGCTTGCGCCTCGCGCCTGGCGCCGGCGATAGCCGGCGCCAGCTCATCGGCATGCCGGACTACGCGTATGCCGCGCCCGCCGCCGCCGGCCACCGCCTTGACCAGCAAAGGGAAGCCCAATAGTCTTGCTTCCGAGATCAGGCATTCATCCTCCTGGTTTGCCCCGAGATAGCCGGGCGATACCGGCACCCCGGCGGCCGTCATGCGCGCCTTGGCGAGCGCCTTGTTGCCCATCAGCGTAATTGCCTCGGCAGGCGGGCCGATGAAGATCAGTCCGTGATCCTGGCATGCCTGCGCAAATGCGGTATTCTCCGACAGGAAGCCGTAGCCGGGATGGATGGCGCCGGCTCCGGTTTTATGCGCTGCTGCAATCAGTTTATCCATGCGCAGATAAGATTCGGCCGCCGCCGACGGACCTATCGCAACGGCTTCATCCGCCATCGCGACATGCGGCGCATCGGCGTCGGCCTCGCTGAACACGGCAACGGTGCGATAGCCCAGAGCGCGCGCTGTGCGCATGACCCGGCAGGCGATCTCGCCGCGATTGGCGATCAGGATTTTTTCAAACATGCTTGCTCCACTATTGCACATCATTGAGATTGGACCATGCCGGTCTGCGTTTTTGCAGGAAGGCGGCGCCTCCCTCCATGCCCTCCGCGCTGCGCGCAGCGCGGGAAAATACAGCCGCTGCGTCGGCGATCAGGTCTTGCGGCGGCTCCAGTCGCGCGCGCGCGATCAGGGCCTTGCTGGCTGCCACCGCATTCGGCGCACATTGCACGATCTGGTTGATCGTTGCCTGCAGCGCGGCTTCCAGCGCGGCCGCATCTGCATGCAGCTCATGGATCAGCCTGAGACTTAAGGCTTCCTGCGCGCCGATCCGGCCGCCGGTCACCGCCAGCCTTTTCGCTTCGGAGTAGCCCAGCCGCTCCACCAGGAAGGGCGCAATCTGCGCCGGCACCAGGCCTATGGATGTCTCCGGCAGGCGAAAATCGGTACTGGCGCTGGCCAGCGCCACGTCGGCGACGCAGGCCAGTCCGAAACCGCCGCCCATCACGGTTCCCTCCAGAGCAACGACGACGGCCAGGGGAGTGCGTGCATACGCCAGGCAAAGCTGGCCGAAGCGGGCATTGACGCCGGCGATCGCGTCCACGCCTTCGGTCTCTGGCTGCATGCGTGCCGCTGCCATGTCCTTGATATCGCCACCCGAACAAAAATGGCCGTTTGCGCCGCGTAGCACGATGATACGGACTGACGCATCGCTTTCGGCTTGCTGCAGCGACAGCAGCAATTCATCCACCATCGTGATCGACATCGCATTGCGCGATTCCGGCCGGTTCAACGTCAGATGCAATACGTTGCCGACGCGGCAGCGATTGACCGTGGAAAGATTTCCGTAAACCATATTCATACGAATTTTCCCGGTAGACCCGGCACACCCTGGTTTTTGAATAGTGGGTGGGACGGCAATTCTTCGGCTTCTTCCCATGCGTTCAGACAGGAATTGCTGCCGTTGGCAACGGACTGCTTGACGGTGTCGGCGAGCCGCATATGTTCGGAAGTGAATTTCATTACGCTGTCTCCATTATTGTATTTGGTGCGCGAACTACGTTCTGGTGCCTGGTTCAGGCTCTTTTACGGCCTGCTGTCTGGATGGATGTCAGAACCTGGATACCCCGAAGGTATTCCGGCGTGGCTCCCTTAGCTCCGCCTCGTGTGCGATAGACAGGCACAGGCCCAGCACGTTCCTGGTGTCGCGCGGATCGATAATGCCGTCGTCCCATAGCCGCGCGGTGCCGAACAGCACCGACGATTCCTGGTCCAGCCGCAGGCGCAGGCTGTCCGACATGGCTTGCAGGGCCTCGTCATTTGCCGGTATGCCGGCGCGCTCCATCTTGCCGCGGCTGACGATGTCCATCACCTTGGCTGCCTGTGCGCCGCCCATGACCGCGGTGCGCGCGGTAGGCCACGAGAAAATAAAGCGCGGATCGAAGCCGCGCCCGCACATGCCGTAATTGCCGGCGCCGAAGGAACCGCCGATGACTATCGTGAACTTGGGCACCCGCGCATTGGCGACCGCCTGTATCATCTTGGCGCCGTGCTTGATCGCGCCGTGGCGCTCGGCTTCGGAGCCGACCATATAGCCGGTGGTGTTTTGCAGGAAGATCAGGGGCGTGCCGCTCTGGTCGCACAACTGTATGAATTGCGCCGCCTTGGTCGAGCCGTTCGGCTGTATCGGGCCATTGTTGCCGATGACACCGACATGATGTCCCATCAGCCGGGCGTGGCCGCAGACTGTGTCGGCAGCATAGCTCTGCTTGAACTCCAGAAAGTCGGAGCTGTCCACCAGCCGTGCTATCACCTCGCGCACATCGTACGGTTCGCGCTCGTCATCGGGGACGATGCCCATCAGCTCTTCTGCCGGATACAGCGGTGGCCGGCTGTCGGCATTGGCGGGCACGGCATCCCAGCGCAATTTGTCCATCACTTCCCTGGCGGTGGCGATAGCGTGGGCGTCGTTCTCGCACAGGTATTCGCCCAGGCCGGTCACTTCGGCATGGGTCTGCGCGCCGCCCAGGGATTCCTCATCGGTATCTTCTCCGATTGCGGCCTTGACCAGCGGCGGCCCCGCCAGGAAGATGCTGGAACGGCCGCGCACCAGGATTACATAGTCGGAAAGACCCGGCAGGTAGGCGCCGCCGGCGGTCGACGAGCCGTGCACCACCGCGATTTGCGGTATGCCGGCGGCGGACAGCCTGGCCTGGTTGGCAAAGCTGCGTCCGCCCTCGATAAAAATCTCGCTCTGGTACATCAGGTTGGCGCCGCCGCTCTCCACCAGATAGATCAGCGGCAGCCGGTTGTCGCGTGAAATTTCCTGTGCGCGCAAGCTCTTCTTCAAACCCATGGGCGATACGGTGCCGCCCTTGATTGCGCTGTCGCTGGCCAGGATCACGCAGCGTTTGCCGGCCACCGTGCCTATGCCTATCACCGAGCCGCCGCCGAGCACCGCTTTCTTGCCGTCGTCGTCGTGCATCTTGAAACCGGCAAGACGGCTGAATTCGATGAAGGGCGAGCCGCGGTCCAGCAGGCGCGCAACCCGCTCGCGCGGCAGCAATTGGCCGCGCTCTTCAAATTTTGCGCGTTTGGATGAGGATTCATCCAGCACCTTCTGCTCCAGCTCCAGCACCGCGGCCAGTTTGGCCTGCATGGCGGCAGTATTGCGGGAAAATGCTGCCGATTTGGTGTCGATGGCGGATTCAAGGGACGACATGCAGCACCTCGGATATTCGATGCGCTGTCACTTTGAGGCTGGCTTGCGGCGCAAACAAAGCGCCTGCGGCAGGAGAGGGTTTGTTCATTCAATACTCCGAGTACGTTTTAGTTTCGGGGGTGAACTACTATGCGCTGATTGCAACGGGCGATTCCGGCTGATTCTACGGCTGCCTTCCGTTAACGTCAACATAATGATCTATAGGTTAGTATTGTCCCTCTAAAGGATGCCATGTTACATTTCGCCTGTAGCAATTCAATTTAGGAGATACCAGATGGATTTAGCAGCTTGCACGGAAGCGATACGCGCCAAGGTGGGCGACGATAGCGGCTTGAACGCCACGTTGAAATTTGATTGCGGCAGCGATGGCGTCGTGTTTGTCGATGCACTGTCTACCCCGAATACCGTCAGCAACGAGAGTCTCGACGCCGTTTGCACGGTTGCGATCTCGGTAGAAAACCTGAGCGCCTTGCTGTCCGGCGATTTGAATCCTGTCAACGGCTTCATGATGGGCAAGCTCAAGGTGTCCGGCGACATGAGCGTGGCGATGCGCCTGCAAAAAGTGGTGTGAGCGGCCTGAGCCGACCGGATATTGCCATGGCCAGCCGCAAACCCGCGGGGACGGAAGCCGCTCATGCGCGCAGCGCGAGCGAGCCCGCCGTCACAGTATCAGGCGCGCCGGATGCGCAGGCCTTCGTCGATTCGCACAGAAGCGACGATACCTCGCAATTGTTCGGCATCAATGAACTGTGCGAAGAGTTCGGTATTTCCCAGCGCACGTTGCGCTTTTATGAAGACAAGGAGCTGATTACGCCACGCCGCGTCAATCATACCCGTGTGTATACGCGTCGCGATCGCGCCAGGCTGGCGCTGATCCTGCGCGCGAAGGCAATCGGTTCGCCGCTGTCTGAAATTAAACACTATCTTGACTTATACGGCGTCCACGGCGAAGGGCGCAGCCAGCAACTGAGCTATGTCATTGCCCGCACCGACCAGACCATACGCGAACTGGAACAAAAGCGTGCGCAGATCGATGAAACCCTGGCCGAACTGCGCCTGATCAACATCAGCAGCCGCAGGCAGATGGACGCGCGCAAGAAGGCCGCGCCTGAATAGTTCAGGCCTGTCCATTCTTTTAGAGGCTTATCGCAGACGCAGCTTCAGCTGATTCAGGGCGTCAGGCCTTAGGTCAGCGACACGCCGCCGATTGCGAGCGCCGAAGTGCCATCGGGATAGAGTGCGTCGTAGCACCGTGTGCATTGCTCGCAAAACAGGTGGGAGCGCTTGACATGCTTGTACCGCAATATCAATAGCAGCGCATTGCCGGGGCAGTGCGGGCAAGTTTCCCGCATGGTTCCTGCAGGCGTGATGTCCTCGGACAGGTATCCTTCTTCCCGTTCAATGCCGTTAACCACGTCTCGCGGATCCATCTCTATGAGCGTAAAGAACGGCACCTTCTTTTCTCTTCTCTCCGTATAGTATCGGTCGTTAGATTGACGTTTCAGTAATTCGGCAGCGATCATCTTGTTGCTCCTGGTGACAATAAAATCACTCCGGCTAGTAGAACCGGACTTTCAATCTAGTAAAAATAGCAGCAGAAAACAAGGCATTCTTTGCTGAAACAAATTGGCAGCAGGACTTGTTCCCACATGGAAAAGTGACTTAAGTCAGTAGTCCTGCGGATATGTTTGGAAGATAAAAAAACGGCATGGGCTGATTCGCCCATGTCGCTAATGCTTAGCCGATGCTAACCGGCCCGGAGATTAAAAACGGTGCTGGATGCCGGCAGTGACGCCGGTCTGGCTATTGCCGTAGCCGACGTCGTCGCGCGACAGGCTGACCGTGTTGTTGCCTTTGGCTTTTGCATATGCGCCGACCAGGTACAGGTCGGTACGTTTCGACATCGCATATTTGCCTCCCAGCACATACATGACCGGGTCTGCGTCCAGTGCCGCTGTGGTGTTTTTGATATCCTGGTAGTACACGACGCCGGTCAGGGTAAAGGCTTCAGTGGTTTTATAGTTGACGCCGCCCCAGAAAGTATTGCTCTTTTGATCGGCAACACCAGTCGCAAATGTTTTCTTGAAATTGCGATATCCGCCATTCAGTTTGGCATCGCCCAATTGATAGCCGATGGCCAGATGCGTTGCCGTGGTTTTGTCATAGGCGCCTGCTGCATTGCCTGTTGTGCCGTTGACCTGGCTGTAGACCGCTGCCAGCCGCAACGGGCCGTTGGTGTAGCCTGCCGCCAACGCATATTTTGCGCTGTCCGATGTGCTGCCGGCGACTTCGCCGAAGCCATAGGTTGCGCCCAGTTTGATGCCGTTGAATTCACCCTGGTACTTGACCATATTAGACACGCCGGTCAGCAAGCCGTCTTTGCGGTTGCCCGCTGCGCCGGCAGAAGTGGCCCATGAATATTGGGGCGCATAGCCCATAGGGTCGAACGGCAGGATGAAGTCGTACACGGTGCTGTACGAACGGCCGGCAATCACGCGGCCAAAGCTGCCCTCCAGGCCGACGTTGGCCTGACGGCCGAATATGTCGCCGTCGGAAGCGCCGGTGTCGAGCTTGACGCCGCCTTCCAGTTGGAAAACGGCCTTCAAGCCGTCGCCCAGGTCTTCCGTGCCGCGGAAGCCGAAACGCGAAGTGTTTGCGCCGCCCGAATTAAGGCGTGCCAGCGAATGCTTTGCTGCGTCGGCATTGTTGATGTATTCGACGTTCGCGTCGATCAAACCATACACTTGTACATTGGATTGTGCCTGCGCGAGCGTGTACGCAGGCGCCAGGATGGCCAGCGCCAGGAATTTTTTATTCATTAATAGTCTCCGTTATGAATTATTGAAATAAAGCTGAGTTAGCGGTTTGATACGCGCCCAGCATATTTAGCCAAGCTTTCAAATCGCTTTCGGGGACAGTCAGCGGGGGAGGGCGGGCAGTAGAGGAGGTGATTTGCGGCTAAAAAACCACAAATGGAGACCGGTGGCGCTCATTCACCTTGGGGGATTCGATGCGGATTCATTGCGTCGGCAGCGCGCTATCGGCGTCGCGCCAGGCGTGCAGGAACTGGCGCCTGGCCTCGTCTGCTTGCGAGGATTTGCCTTGGGCGCTCAGCGCAGCCTGCAGGCCGCGCAAGGAGCGGCCGCTGGCGATATTGTGCTTCAGGTCGGTACGGAAGGCGGCTTCGGCCGCCGCCGCATCGCCTGCCTGCAGCAGCGCTTTGCCCAGCATCCAGCCGGACGACAGATACCAGTTGGGCGGCTCATCGTAAGACAGTTTTTCTTCCGCGTCGGCCGCTTGCCGGAATGCCTGGATCGCGCCCGACAGGTCTTGGGCGAGCATTGCCAGCCTGCCGTCAAGATAGTGGCTGGCTACGTCGAGAACCGCCAGCATGCGATTGTTGCCGTACTCGTCCGATGCTCCGGTGGCCGACACGGCGGCGACGAATTTGCCGCGCTCCTGCTGCGCCTCATCGTTGCGGCCCTTGCCGGCGAAGGCGATCGCTCGCGCAAAACGCCACAAGCTTGTGCTGACCGGCGCCTCGAACGGCGGCTCCGGCAGGGCCAGCACTTCGTCCCAGCGGTCGAACAAGGTGTAGATTAACGCCGGTGTGGCATAGAAAGCATCCAGGTAGGGCGCTTCTTTCAGCTTGGGATACACCAGGTCCGCCAGCTTATTGGCGGCAGCTATCGATTTGCCGGAATTGCCGGCGTAGGCATAGCTCACCGCCAGAAAATGCAGGTTATGCCCGTAGTACCCCAGCAGATAGCCCGATTGGCCGCCGGCAGCAAT
>DATHMC010000405.1:0-4000 GCA_035487495.1 Undibacterium sp. | reverse complement strand
GCGCTGAGCTTGCGGCTATCCATCTGCGCCGTCTTGTCCGGCATGTTCAGTGCCAGCAAGTTGGCGCAAAAGGCGCTGCTAACCATCATGGTGGACAAGCCTATGCCCAATAAAGCGGATTTCTTTAACATGATTATTCTGTCTTCCAGGGTATTAATCGTAATAATATGCGAATCTTAGCTAAATTGCGTTGCTTCTTTGACTTTTGCTGTCGAGTTCAGGGAAAGCAAGCGGGCGGCGAGCAACTTTTCCTGATGTTCTTCATGCAAGCTGGCCAATTTCTGCGATGTCGACCAGCGTTTTGCAGTGAGAACAACAGTCTGGACGTTTTGGGAGGCATCCTGTGCTGTCATTGACTGTTTCTCTTCGGCAGACAAACATTTTGCCGAAATAATAACAGTATGAGCCGTACCGTCCACCATGATAGCAGGTGTTGGCGCCGGATTACGAGCAATTGATGTCATTCCTATCATGCCGGCGACGAACAAAGCGCCTAAAACAATCTTAGCGATCTTGGCTTGGAACGATGATTGCAGTTGAGTACTGGCCTTCATTTTCTTCTCCGGCGGGTGACGTTGTGTCGATGTCAGCACTTTAGACAAATCCTCCTATTGCTGCTAATGCAATGCGACGAAATGCAGAAAATAGGGAATAAACATGGCCAAAGCCGGTCTGGAATGCAAATAAAATGCTAATTCCCTTATGGCTTTATTTGCAACAAAAGCCAAAATTTCCAGGGAAAACATATTTGCTCCAGGCTGCGTCTATTACCGCCCGGCATAGTATTCATAGCAAACTGATGGATCGCGAAGGTTCGCGGAGCAGATACAGGATGTGGAAGTCAAGACCTGGATGGAGGTGCCGAGGATCAGGCGTTGCTGGAATTGGGGCCGAATAAGCAAATCCGTTTGCCGTCAGCACCTGATCATCGATGCCAATTCCAGTTGTGTGATTGCGGAGGTCCACCACGGCGGCTGGCAGTTTTGCCTGGCCAGGCTGGCTGAGGAAATGCCACGCCGCGAAAAAAGATGCGCCCACGCAGCGCGCAAGCGATAGCAAAAACCGCCGATGCCTGCGCACTATTGCACGTTCTTGGCTGTTTTATTTATACACGCACTAGCAGCTTGCCGACATTTTTACCTTCAAACAGCATATTCAATGCATGTGGTAATTGATCGAAGCCGTCGACGACGGTTTCATCGAATACAATCTCGCGGTTTTTCACCCATGGTGCAACGATGGCACGCATTTCGTCCATCCTGTGCACAAAATCCCTTGCCAGTATGCCTTGTATTGTCGCGCGCTGGAACAGCATGTGCTGCAGTATGCGCGGCGCCAGATCCGGATGATCCAGGCCGCCGTCATATTGGCTGATCGTGCCGCAAATAATGATGCGAGCCCTTAGTTTTATCAGAGGAATGACCGCATCGGTCACCATGCCGCCGACGTTATCGAAATAGATATCGACGCCGCCGGTTTGTTTCTGGATTTCTGCGGCCAGCGCGTCGACATTGGCAAACGCCTTATAGTCGACTGCGCCATCCAGGCCCAGCTCATTGCGCAGATACGCACATTTTTGCGCGCCGCCCGCAATTCCTATCACGCGACAGCCGGCCCGCTTCCCGAATTGCGCCACCAGCGAACCGACGGCGCCGGCGGCACCGGATACCACCAGGGTTTCGCCGGGACGAGGCCGGCCGGCTTCCATCAAGCCAAACCAGGCGGTCCGGCCCGGCATGCCAAGCACGCCCAGCGCGGTGGAAACAGGTGCAGCTTCGGGATCAAGTTTTTGCAAATCGTTTGCATGGCATTTGTCGAACAGCTGCCAGCCGTTATAGCCCAGCACCCAGTCGCCGGCCTGAAAACGCTCGCTGGCGGACGCCAATACCTGCGCCACCACGCCCGCGCGCTGCACTATGCCCAGAGGGTGCGGCACATCATAGGTCCGGCGCTCGTGCTGCTGGATGCGCATGTATGGATCAACGCTGATATAACGCGCCTGCACCAGCACCTCGTTATTCGCCAGCACATCATCGATAGCAGTTTCGCGCAATTCATAGTGCTCGGCGCCCACGCGCGCGTCAGGCCGTTTTACGTAAAACCATTGCCTGTTGTTAAAAATCCTGGTCCGCATGATTCCCCCTTGCTTGCTATCGATTGCGCAGAGTATCGACGATATTCATATACTCTTGTTCGATAAATATTCAATAATTGCGTCTTATTTTTCACCATTTAGCCGAACCCATGATCGATTTAGCCACGCTGAAGCACTTTTTGTTCATTGCCCGCCACCAAAACCTGGCCTCGGCATCCGAGCAGCTACATCTTACTCCCGGCGCCTTGTCCAAATCCCTGAGGCGATTGGAGGAAGAATTGCAGGTTCGCCTGTTTGATCGCGACGGCCGCGCGCTCAAACTCAACCTGGACGGCGAAAGATTGAAAGAACGCGCCGCGGCCTTGCTGTCGGCGGCGGAACAATTGCAGTCAGAGTTTGCCGGAGAAAAACAGGCATTCAAATGCCGCATCGCCGCGCCTGCCTTGCTGCATTTGCGCTGGGGGCAGGAGATCGCTGAGCGCGTGATAGCCGATTATCCCAAAGCGCGGGTCAGCTTTGAGCAAAAGACCGAGCATGCGGCGCTGGCATCCGTGCTGTCAGGCGAATGCGATGTGGCGGTCGTCACCACCGCCGCCATTGAAGCCCTGGATGCGCGCCTGACCTCAGTGCCCATGGGGCAAACGGAATTCAAGGTCGCGATCAGCGCGCAGCATCCGCTTGCCGGCAGCGGCCATGGAGGCCAGGTATCCGTGCAAGAGGTGCTGAGGCATGATTTTGCCGCGCTACTGACGCCGCCCTTCATGTCGCTGGAGCGCCATGCCGCGACCGATGGCTGGCGTGACGACATATTTCCAAGAACAATACGCTACCGTAGCGACGATTTGCTGTTGATCAGCCAACTGCTGGCCGGTGGAAAGGCGCTTGCCTACCTACCTGACTACGTGATCCGCAGCCTGGGCATGCAGATACTGACGATCACCGGTTGTCCTTACTTCTGCCGGCAGACAGCGGTACTGGCGTACAGAAAATCCGCCAGCCGAGGCTGGATAAATTCCCTGGCAACCTTGTACTAAAATTGAATTCTGTTTTAATCGGATTCTCAGCCTAATTGCGGGAATGCCGCAGGGGGCCTTTTGGCGATGCAGTACAATGCGGCTTACCCCAGCGCCCGGCGGCGCGTCTCCACACCATGCTCAGCCGCTGATATCGTTCAACTTATCAAATTCCATCATGGTTCGCCCCCGTTTCCTACCCGACAACCTGACCCTGTTGCTGCTTACCGTTATCGCAACAGCCAGCATTTTTCCTTGCAGCGGCAGAGTTGCCGTTGCCTTCGACTGGCTGACCACGCTGATGATAGGCCTGCTGTTTTTTATGCATGGGGCCAAGTTGTCGCGCGAGGCGGTCATCGCGGGCGCCTCGCACTGGCGGCTGCATCTGACCGTGTTGCTGTTTACTTTTGCCGTATTTCCTCTCCTGGGCTTGGTGCTGAAACCGGCGCTGCTGCTGATCATCACGCCCGACTTGTATCTGGGCATACTATTCCTGTGCGTGCTGCCGTCTACCGTGCAATCCTCGATTGCATTTACGGCAGTGGCCCGGGGCAATGTGTCGGCAGCGATATGCAGCGCTTCGGCATCCAATTTATTGGGCATTTTCCTGACTCCCTTATTGGTCGGTACGATCGTGGTTGCGCACGGCGCCAGCCATTCTTCGCTGGATTCCATCCTGAAGATTGTGTATCAATTGCTGGTGCCTTTTGTGGCAGGACAGATAGTGCGTCCATGGATTGCACCTTGGATAGAGCGGCACAAAGATGTGCTGAAAATGGTGGACCAGAGCTCCATACTGCTGGTGGTGTACGTCGCCTTTAGCGAGGCGGTAGGCCAAGGCTTATGGAAGCAGTTGCCCTTGCATATGCTGGTCAGCCTGATCGGCATCAGC